>NZ_AOIG01000003.1:0-319935 GCF_000346635.1 Paenibacillus shenyangensis | reverse complement strand
GTTCGAGTCCTCTCGACCGCATTAAGCAAGATTAAGCTCAGGAAATCTTAACAAGTGAACGATGAAGTTACGGTAACTTCACCTCAATCGTTCCTCTATGATTTATTAGATAATCAGAAAAACGCTGTTGGCTTATCGCTGACAGCGTTTTTTTGTGTATATTAATATAACCAGGATTCTTCCGGAATAAGATAAATAAGTGTAGTAGATCGAAATAAGGTAATCAACTAATCAGTGAAGCTGTTTCTGGATATCTGCTTCTATTTTATCAGGCGTTGTTTTGGGCGCGTAACGTTTGATCGGATTGCCGTCAGCATCAATCAGGAATTTGGTAAAGTTCCATTTGATCGCTTTGGAACCAAGTATGCCTGGTGCCTGTTCGCTCAAGTATTGGAAAAGAGGATGCGCTGAAGCTCCATTGACATCGATCTTCTGGAACATTGGGAAGGTCACGCCATAGTTGAGCTGACAGAATTCCGAGATTTCCTCGTCACTGCCAGGGTCTTGATTAGCAAATTGATTGCTGGGGAAGCCGAGAATCTCAAAATTTTGATCTTTGAATTTATTATATAGCTCTTGCAGACCAGTGAACTGTGGCGTTAGTCCGCATTTACTGGCGGTATTCACAATCAACAGCGTTTTGCCTTTGTATTGCTCCAAAGGAACTTCTTCGCCGCGCATAGAGACAGCAGTGTAAGAATAAATACTCATTCGTATAACGCTCCTTTCAGGATGGGGTAACAATTTAATTTTAAAAAATTAATTGAGTATAGTCAATTTTTGCTATAAAAACAATTTGTCGAAATTAAGTTTCATTTTCGGGATAGTGCTTTACAAATATAGTGTTGGTTCAAAACAAAATTAGACAAGGAGCTGAATAATAATGGCACTTTATACAGCAACTGCAAAAGTTCATGGTGGACGTCAAGGTAAGGTCGAATCAAGTACAGGTGCACTAGATGTTAGTCTGGTCATGCCCAAAGAGCTTGGTGGTGGCGGTGGAAATGGGACGAATCCGGAAGAAATGTTTGCAGCAGGTTATGGAGCCTGTTACCAGAGCGCCCTTGCTAATGTAGCACGCAAAGCGAAAGTAAACGTAACAGATACTGTAGTTACCAGTAATGTTATGATTGATAAAGATCCTTCAGATGATGGATTCAAGTTATCCGTCCGTCTGGATGTAAGCATTCCAGGCCTTTCCAAAGAAGAAGCACTGGATATTGCCAAACAGGCGCATGAATTCTGTCCGTATTCCAAAGCAACACGCGGCAATATTGATGTAGAACTGAATATTGTCTAAATCGTAAAAAATCTTGTACAGGGAACAAGCGATGTCATGCTGCAAGATTAACGGCTTTTGCTGGATAATCTTTGTAGATGATGCAATAAATAACCGCTGTATCCGTGGGACAAGCATATTATAGGAATAAGAAAAGGCAGATCCGTTTATAGGGTCTGCCTTTTTTGCTACAGGGAAGCCTTACCTATCCGGTCGCTGCAAAAAGGACAAATTGAATAAATACCGATTAAAAATAGAGAAGAAGGGTAAAATGTACATAAGCAGGCGTTAGAAGATGCTTCTTTACTTTACAGGATAATATGGCAGCATTCTGCAATTCTGATGCCGCAGACACCTTGAAATGACATATTTAGAACCTTATCCTGGCGAAATAAAGGCTGTTTGACTCCATTTTAGCCAACCCGCAGGCGATTGGAGTTGACACACACCTCAAAATTCTTTAAGATGTCATAGGTGATTTGTAATTCGCTACGAAATTTAAAGGATAACGGGTGATGATAATGGCATATAGACCGACGATTACGGCATTAAGAAAAGCCGGTATTAACGAAAAAGAAGGCTTGTACGAATTTACAGCAACACTGGCAGATGGAACAGAATGTCGTATGTTCTACAATCGTTTTCCAGAATGGAAAATGACCAATATTAACCGCTTGTTAACCAAGCCATGTCCGATATGCCGTAAAGATTTTATCTGCAACTGCTTTAATGCATTTGCTGGTGAAATTGATCAGCAGATCAAAGATCGTCAGCTGATTGACGAAGCTTTGGCCAACTAAGAACAACGTACACTTTTATAATGCAGAGCGCGGGGAGTAACTTCTCGCGCTTTTTTGCTATCTTTAGGGCAATATGGGGTAAAGATAAGAATAGAGATAACTGAACGATCAACGAAAAGGAGAGTGAATAATATGGTAACCGCACATGCTCCGGTATCCCGTCCGGGAGAACCGACCGAATTAACCGATGCTCAGATCGAAGAATTATTGCAGGGAGAACATCCGATAGTACTGGTAGATGGTGTTTGTCATTTCTGTCAGGGCGCTACCAAGTTCATTATCAAACGTGATCCGAAAGGAATCTTTCACTTTGCTTCCATTCAATCGGAAGTAGGTCAGAAGCTGATGCAAAAAGGTGGCCTGCGTACGGATACAATGGATACATTCGTACTGATTGAAAAAGGGCAATTCTATACCCGTTCTACAGCTGCACTGCGTATTGCCCGTCGTCTGCGTTATGCTTGGCCGCTGTTGTATGCTTTTATCGTCGTACCGAAGATGCTGCGTAATAGCGTATATAATCTGATTGCGCGTAATCGGTACCGCTGGTTTGGCAAGTCCGATCAATGTATGCTGCCAACACCGGAGATCCGGGAGCGGTTTATTGAGTAAAGCTGGACGGAACTACTATGGTATATAGTTTGGACTTCAAACGGAAATAAGCATTTTAACTAAATAATAAATGACAGGCAAAAATAAAACCTGCAGAGTCAGTATACGACTTCGCAGGTTTTTATTTTTATTAATAGGAATAGAGGAAAAAAGCTTATACAAATCGTGATACCTTTATATTATTTTAAAGGGTATTTGGTTAGTGTATCTTCGTTAACCGAATAAATGGTATGAGCGATGTAATCTATAGGAGAGCCCAGCTTGGTGGTATCAAATACATGTATCACTGCCAGATTGGATGGATACAGGATATAAGTACGATCATCCATATTAATCATCAGATTGCCGTCACTGGTTGGCTTGACCCAGGTGTAGTCAGCTGCATCGCCTTCCAGGTTTATGGAAGATGCTGATTTACCGGAAGCCACAGTAAACAGTTTTACATTACCATTCTCATAAGTAACATAACCTGTGCCTGTAGATTGGGTAATAGAGCCACCCGAGATTTGACGTCCCCACAACAGCTTGCCCTTCGGATCAAAAGCAAACAATTTGTTGCCAACTTGATCGATATTGGTGCGAATCAGTACAGTACCATTTTTTAGTACAAACATTGAATCGCTACCATCGCCATATACGTTAACATTGGACGGGAATTGATAATTATACAGGCGCTTCAATGCCAGTCCGTAGACATCGATGCGTGGATTTGGAACCGCCTGCCAGCCGTTCTGGTTTTTGGTCAATTTGCTGGCTGCTACGATAATGCGGTTGCCATCTGCTTTGAGTACAGACCCTTGGATCGCCTGTTGATTAAGCAATTTACCGTTATTGTCATAGCGGCTGAGTGTGGAACGGATAATTCCCTGATTATTGACTTTCCCTTTTGAAGCTACCAGCAGGGATCCATCTTTGAGCAGGGAAATGGAACTGGCATCCGGAAGATCCTTGACCCAGTTGGCTTTGCCGGATGGATGAATGGAATGCAGCTTATGAGTGCCATCCGAATAGTCGGCATACATATATACAGTTCCATAGCTCGTATACGCCATTTGTGTAGCAAGCGTATAAGGACCGTCGGATTCATGCAGTACATAGCTCCATTGCGATTTGCCGGTTACAGTGCTATAAGCCTGTAGGGTATCCAGATACCAGCTGTTCTCTGTCTTGCCTGTAGTATTAGGAATATCCTGCTGGGTATGTACGTAAGCGAGCTTCTTGGCAGGTACAGCATGTACCTCTGTCGCACGTACAGCGAGCGCGTTATCCATCTTGTCTGTGAACAGCGAAGGCGATGTCCATGAAGGATTACTCAGCGGCTGTACTTTCTCGGCAGCTGATGCAGGCGCAGACAAAGACAGGCTAACCATTCCTGCCAGCAGGAGTGTCGCCCATCTGGAGTGTTTTTTTGGATTCAAATCCATGATCATTCCACCTTTTCTTTGATATATTATGCTCTTTGAATCTTTAACCGATTTTGCAGCAACAGCAACAAATGTGACGCTAATGTAATATATGAGTTGAATATGCAGCGGAAATATAGGCTTATAGATACAGGAATGAAATAGAGTAATTCTTTATACATGGTATATTTTTATTTATATAGTATTGCAGACCTATAAAATATATGATATTCTATCGTTAAATTTAGTTCTTGCAACGGAAGCACCGTTTAAGTAACGCACCCCATGTGCGTTATTTAAACGGTGCTTTTTTTGTTGCCTGGGAAAAGGGGGAAAGACAATGGCTCCGGTACAGATCGTACTATGTGTGGAGGACAGCCAGTACATTGAGCTGTTGCTAAGGTATGTCCGGGAAAGTGAATATGCGGCAAAAGTGCGAATCAGAGCTTTTTCCGATGTGGATATGTTCATGACCTACATGGATAGCGAAGAGCATCGCGGATTGGTAGCGGCAGAAGAGACTTTTCTAAAGCGCTGGCTGCACAGTGACAATATTAAGACCGCACGTTGGGCAAGGCTGAGTGAAGAAGCCGATTATCATTCGGAAGGCATCACCCTTGCGAAATATCAGCCACTGCATACCTTGATGGAGCAGCTATGCAGTATGACAGGACGGTCAGCGCCGGGTGTGACACTGAAGGAAGGGCAATATACCGTAATCACTTCAGTCTACTCGGCAGCGCCGGGTAGTGGTAAGTCTGTCACTGCGATGAATATGGCCAAACAGCTGGGATTAAAAGGGCAATCGGTATTTTACCTGAATCTGGAGGCGGCCAATAGTACAAGATTGTTACGGCTGGAACGCAAACAGATGGAGGAAAATGGGTTATCCCGCCTCCTCTATGACCTGCAAGCGGCGGCAGAGCAGAAAGAGTTGCCAGTACATCCACCTTCTCATTACGCAGTATACGCAGAAGAGATCAAGGCCGATACATTTGAACCACCCGAGAATTTTAACGAGCTGCTGCAGATGACAGAGCAGGAGACGTTGTCCCTGATTGCCTATATTGCAGGCAGCAGAGAATATGATCATATCATTATCGATGGAGAATCCGGCTGGCAGGAGCGTATAAAAGCTGCGCTGCAGGCAAGTGACCGAATTGTCTGGTTGCTTACGGATGATCTGCTGTGTATGCACAAAACGGGCATGTGGACGTCCTACTGGCAGGCTCATGAACCGGATTGGTATGAACAAATCGGCTCCCGAATTTCTTTTGTGATGAATCGCTTTAACGGGAGTTTGCTCAATCCGCTGCCGATAACGGGCATAGAGCTGGAAGGTACGCTTCCGTATGTTCCTTCATGGAAGCAGGTGGCCAGCAGCGAGCTGCTCTGGTGCTCGCCGATTTTTCAACGTGATATTTTGAAATTATGCCGGATGTCTCATGATCAGGCTTATGCTGCAGACGGGGTGGGAATGTGAACGAAGATTTATTTATCATTTTGCGAGATGAAGTCCGGTCTGCTCTGGATGTAACCTTTACCATCGATGACAATGAATTGCTGCGCCGTATTGAACAGAAAGTATTGGATAACAATCGTTATCCGAACCTGACGGCCGGTGAACGTCGCAAATTGGTCCGGCAAGTGTTTGACTCTTTTCGCGGTCTGGATATTCTGCAGCCGCTGGTTGACGACAAAAGTGTAACGGAGATTATGATCAACAGTCATAAAGATATCTTTATCGAGCGTAACGGTCAGGTTATTCAGAGTGAAAAGGTATTTGAATCCCGCGAGCGGTTGGAAGATATTATCCAGACGATTGTGTCCGGCGTTAACCGGGTCGTGAATGAATCGTCACCGATCGTGGATGCACGTCTCAAGGATGGTTCACGTGTCAATGTGGTGCTTCCACCTGTAGCACTCAAGGGACCGACGATGACGATTCGTAAATTCCCCGAAAACCCGATGACCATGGATGATCTGGTACAAATGGGAGCTCTTGCACCTGTGGCTTCCCATCTGCTGCAGACGTTGGTACGAAGCAAATTTAATATTTTTATCAGCGGAGGAACGGGTTCCGGTAAAACGACTTTTTTGAATGCTTTGTCCCAATACATACCGCCAGAAGAGCGTGTGATTACGATTGAAGATTCGGCGGAGCTTCAGATCCGTACGGTTCCTAATCTGGTCTCTATGGAAACAAGGAATGCGAATACCGAAGGCAAAGGCGAGATTAGCATCCGCGACCTGATCCGTTCTTCACTGCGGATGCGGCCCAATCGGGTTATTGTCGGTGAAGTCAGGGGAGCGGAAGCACTGGATATGCTGCAGGCTATGAATACTGGCCATGATGGTAGCTTGTCCACGGGGCACGCGAACAGTGCACGGGATATGCTCAGCCGTCTGGAGACGATGGTGCTTAGCGGAGCGGAATTACCGATTCAGGTTGTCCGCCAGCAGATTAGCTCGGCAATTGATATTTTCGTTCACCTCTCCCGGCTACGGGATCGCTCGCGCCGGATTACAGAAATATCCGAAGTACGCGGCATGATCGATGGGGAAGTAGTACTTAATCCGCTGTTCATATTTGAAGAACAAGGGGAAAAGGAAGGCAAAATCATAGGCAATCTGGCGCCTACCGGTAATCTGCTGATCCATACGGACAAGCTGCGGGCTGCCGGTATTGAGGAATGGCGCAGACTGGCTGCGATCAGTAATCCGGAATATAGCGCCAGAGCTTGATAGGAGGCAAACAACAAGATGCTTCATTTTAAAAGTCGATCAAGAGGCGGACAGAATGATGCCGATAATTTGACTGCAAAATCAGGCGCTAGCAAGCAGACATCAGCGGCAGACATGCAGCAGGATACACAAGGAAGTATACTGACCGATTACACCGTATATGAGCTGACCATCGTGCAGCGGTTCGGTTGTATGCTGGTCTGCGGAATTATTTTTCTGCTGATAGGTTATCTGTTTTATCATAACTGGCTGATAGGATTGGTGCTGGCATCGGCAGCATGGTTCACGCCCAGACTGCTGCGCAGACATCTACTGGAAAGACGGCGCAGTGCACTTAGTTCTCATTTCAAGCAGGCACTGTATTCACTGTCTTCATCACTGGCTGCCGGACGTTCGGTTGAAAATGGGTTTCGGGAAGCGGCGCAGGATTTGCGCATGTTATATCCGGACGGCGATAACGATATGATTCGTGAGCTGCATATCATTACAACCCGGATGGATTACGGTCAGCCGATTGAAGAGGCGCTTCAGGATTTCAGTAATCGTGCAGCGAATGAAGACATTACCAACTTTGCGGATGTATTTATTACATGTAAACGCACAGGCGGTGATCTGGTCGAAGTTGTACGTAAAACGTCCTCTGTCATCGGGGAAAAGCTCGATATTCAGCAGGATATTACGGTAATGATCTCGCAGAAAAAATTTGAGTCTAATGCGCTTATAGGTACACCTTTTATCTTTTTGATCTTCCTGAATTTTGCGGCTGGTGATTTTATGAAGCCGATGTACGGTAATCCGCTGGGTATTGTCGTATCTACCTTATGCCTCGCAGCGCTGGGGTTTTGCTTTTGGATTATTCGCAAATTCATGAATATCAAGGTGTAACGAGCGGCTAAGCGACTATTAGCTGAGAGGAGGTGAATGAAACTGATCTGGGTATGGCTGGAAGGGCTGTTGGCGGCTCTGCTAGCGGTTGGGTGGGTGGTGCTGCATCAGGGTGCAGAAGAACGTCACAAGCAGCTGGCTGAACTGCCGTTTGAAGTAATTAAGCTGCGCCCGTTGCTGCCGGCAATGTTGGTATTTATTGAGAAAGTCAGATTTGTAGCGCGTTTCTCAGGGGTATTTTATCGGATTCAAAGCTCTGTTCAAAAAGGATTTGGGGTCCATATGAGCGGAGAGCGGTCACTGCTGTATATTGCGGAAATGGCCGGGTATATCTGGTTGCTGCTGACACTGGGCTTTGTGCTGGCAGCTGTCAATGGAGGAAGTGCGACATGGCTCGCACTGGGAGCGATGCTGGCGGTGGTGCTTCCTGTTGCCTTATTTCGGGATCTGCAGAAAAAAGTACAGGAGCGGGAGCAGGATATTCTGCTGGAGCTTCCTGAACTGCTGAACAAGATTATTTTGCTCGTTGGAGCAGGAGAGACCGTCCAGCGGGCGATTGTCCGCTGCGTTCAGCGCAAACAGGAAAACGCGGCTAATCATCCATTGTACAAAGAGCTCTTTCAAATGCTGAATGAGCTGGAAAATGGTTATTCGTTTCAGCAGTCATTGGAGACATTCAGCAAACGCTGTGGTGTTCAGGAAGTATCTGTTTTTACGACGACTGTACTGCTGAACTTCCGTCGCGGTGGCGGAGAGTTTGGGCTCGCGTTGCGGGATCTGTCCCGTACGCTCTGGGATAAGCGTAAAGCGGTCAGCCGTATGCGCGGAGAACAGGCTTCGTCCAAAATGGTATTTCCGATGGTAATGATTTTTGTGATTGTAATGATACTCGTTGGCACACCGGCATTTATGATGATGAATATGTAGGAGGAAATAAAATGACAAACATACTTAAGCAATCCTGGAATGGAATCCAAAGTTTCTGGAAGGAAGAAGACGGAGTAGGTACGCTGGAAATGGTATTGATTATCGCAGTTATTCTGATTATCGCTCTTGCTTTTAAAACTAAAATCACTGAAGTAGTCAAAGGCATGCTGGAATATATGGGACAAAAAAGTGAAGAGTTCAAGAAGTAAGCTGCATATTCAACGTCTCTGGAAAAACACAAAAGGAAGCTTCACGATTGAAGCTTCCCTCGTGTTTCCCATTATTCTGTTTACTACGCTGCTGATCCTGTTTTTCTGCATGTATCAATACCAGAATACCATGCTTAAGCAAGCAGCATCCAAAACGTCCGAACGTGCGTCCTACTCCTGGGATAACAGCCATAAGGAGCCTGTAACTGGCGCTTTTGCACAGGAAGAGAATGATGGATTGTACTGGCGTCTTACCCAGGATGATATGCTGAGTAAATTATTTGGTTGGGCAGGAGCTGCAAGTTCAGCTGAGGTTTCCATTCCAGGAGGCAGCGGCGGATCACTGCCTACGGATAAATTATCTGCCGCTGCCTCCTGGGTTCCAGGTGAAATGAGTGGAAATATAACATATAACAACCAATTGATGATACGAAGAATAAAAACAACACTTTCCAGACCTGTATCTTTTGGAGCACTGGAGCGGGAGCTTGGTCATCCTCTGCAGGCGGAGGTGAGCGCAGGAGCAGTAGTAGTCGAGCCTGTTGAATTTATCCGCAATGTAGAATTGCTTCGTTACTATGGTGCCAAAATATCGGGCAAGTATGGAGGAGCCTTCAATCTGGATCAGGCAGGAAGCATATTGAAGATGTTTGGTGGGCAGAACCCTTAGCGATCTGCCGGAATGAATCAGGAGTGTGAATCCAATTGAGAACACGATTAACAAAGCAGCGTATTCGTAGCTGGCTTGGAACGATAAGACGCAAAGCAAGTGATACGCGCGGTGCAGTTACTATTTTTATGATCGTGGTACTGGCCGGCGTATTCATGTTCACTGCCGTATTTATAGATTATTCCCGAATTGCGGCAATGGAAGTACAGTCCGAGCGTTTAACTCATGCAGTAGTCCGTTCGGTAATGTCTGCTTATGAACCCGAATTTCAGAAAGATTATGGGTTGTTTGCTTTTGGTGAATCGGACGCTACACAGCTGCTGGATACGGCGCTGACAGAGAATTTTAACTATACCGATCAAAAGGATAGTTTTCATCTGATTCCGCTTCAGGCAGATCAGACCTCTATTCAGCTCAGTCGCCCGCTTGGCAAGTACGATACATTTAATCAACAGATTCAGGAGGAGATGAAGTACAAGGCTCCTATCGATTTTACGATTGAGATTGTAGAGAAAATGCGTACCATGTCAGGCATTATGAAAGAGACAACCCAGACGGTATCGGTACTTAACAAAGTCCGTAAACCGTATGAAGCCAGGGAAAAGGCGATTGATAAACTGATTGCTTTGCAAAAGAAGACAGCTGATGAAGTGAAAGAACTGGCCAAAATGATTATGTATCCTGCAGGAAGCTCGATTGCAGACAAAAGTGTGGGCTCTATCTCGTCCATCGCCCAGATCGCGGCGCAGTTCAAAAATTATACCGATCTGATCTCTGAAGACAAAAAAAGGAAAAAGAAAGATAAACCGCGGATTAATACAGCCAAGATCGCTGCATACAAAAGCCGTTCTTCTTCCCTGCTACAGAAAATACCTTCCAAATTAGAAAAGCTGCTGGAAACTCATACACATACATATGACGAAGGTATAAAGCTGATGTCTGATATAAGGGGATATAACCAGCAAATCGCTGATATTATCCAGCAAGAGAAAAATCGTTCGGCCAATGCTTCTTATGACAAAGTCAGTGGTGCCAAAATTCCCGGCAGTACAGTCAAAGGTGATGCTGGTGCAGAGAAACAGCTGGCAGAGCTGCGCAAAAATCTGGATCAGCTGGTTCTTTCACAGGATCTGCTAAACCGGATGGAAAGCTCTGTAAAATCTCAGCAGGATGATTACACCACGATATCCCAGTCTGTAAAAAGTCTGATGACTGAAGCGAATCGGCAGATCACACTTACATCAGGCAATGCGTCTTCTCTCAAAAGCAGTACGATCCGTACAGCACGCCTGCTGCAGACCTATCTGGATAACTATTCAGGTAGTACACCCGATGGAACGATCGGCAAAATCGAAAAAGAACTGGCTGCTGCACGCGCAGGTACAGACAGCATTTCCAAAGATGAAGCTAAAGCTGAAAAGGATATGAAAAAAGCAGAACTGATGCTGGGCGGAATTGCCGGTATGGGAGCTGCAGCTGATGTAGTAGCCCAGGATTTCAGTGAAGTAAATGGCTACTACGAGGATAGTCTGAATTTCAACAGCAGCGTTGGCGGTGAGCAATCGAAGGTCAAGCTGGATAAAGACCCATACGACGAAAGTCAAAAATCAATGGATGCGATGGATATTATTTTCGGCGGAGTATCCGAATCACTCATGAACGGACGCAATGAATTTTTCCAGAATGAATATGCCATTCATTATTTTGAGCCATTTGATATTACCTTTTTCCGCAATATGGCGGAGAGTTTCCAAAATGGAGACGGTAATCAGGCGGCAGATGCTCTTGCAGAAGTTGATGTCTCTAAACTGGTCCAGGAGTTTGCTGTAGAACATCAGCAGGTTGAATATATTATTTATGGATTTGACGATGTGACAGCCAATCTTACAGCAGCCTACAGTGAAATTTTTGGAGTACGTCTGGCAATCCGTACCGCAGAAGGACTGGTGAAAAGCGCCAAACTTGGACATCCGCTCGCTGTATTGGCAGCAGGAGTGGCTTACGGAGTAGAGATGGCGATCAAGGATATGATCGATTTGTTTACCAAAGGACATACCGATTTATCCGCTTATATGAAAGTGCCTTTTGAATACCGTGATTATTTGAGATTGTTTTTGCTTCAGACCAATAATGAAAAGAAAATGTCACGTATGCTTGCACTGATCCGGTTTGGAACCAAAATCAATCCGGCCGAGCGAAATACGTATGCATCAGCTCATGTGCGAACAGGAATGAGAATCTGGTTCTTGCCGGGAGTCATGAAGATGCTGAAAACAGGACAGGCGGACAGCTCCGTGGAACAGGGTGTGTATTATGCAGACAAACAGGCAGACTACGGATACTAAACAGAAAGAAATTGCGTTGCAGCCGATAGGTATATTGGATCGTCAATCCCGATTTGTAGCACAGCATTCCAGTCAGCCATACCATCGATCGAACGAAATCCAAAGTCACAATCATCATAAACAGAATCAAACATATAGGGATAGGGACATGTTTCGGATTATTCCTTTTCCCTCCAATCTTAAAAGGGAAGAGCGCGGCAGTATCGTACTGGAAGCGGCGATGGTATTACCCATTTTCCTGTTTGTTGCAGTCTTTCTTGTATATCTGGTTCAAATGACGCTGGTATCTACTGCTCTGAATAATGTCACTTCGGATACGGCAAGATACGTGGCAACCCATATGTATCCTGTACAAAAAGCTTCAGAAGCCATGGGAGAAAGTTCTGTCATGCCCAAGCTGAGCCTAAGCGAACTTGCTTCACAATATGAAGGAGCCTTTCCATCGCCAATCAATGAGTGGATGATGGAGGCTGCCAGCGGTGGAGACGCCAAGATTGAACAGCTAAAAAACCAAGCTGCTGCCGCTGTACTCGATGCAGCGATCAAGCCGCTTATTCAGCAAATTGCTTCCGATAATCGAATTGATTACAACCGGATTCATATTACAGAAGTAACCGTACCTGATTTGTCCAGCAAAACAAATCCTTATTTTGGGATTGAGATTGAATATGAGCTTCCTTTCCGGGTACCGCTCATTTTCAAACCTATCGTACTGCAATCACGATCGACAGAGCGTCTGTGGATTGGAGATACCGGAGAGTTTGGAGAAGCTGTCCAGAAGGAGACAGCGGAACAGACCGGAGTAAAAGTAGTCTCGGTTCCACAGCCAGCACATCCTGAATCGATGATTTCCATCAAAGCTACAGCACCTCCGAGTTCCATGGTCAGCCTGGAGATCCGTTACAAAAGTGGAGAAAGCACAGCAAAAGGGTTGGGGCAGGCTGTTGCTGATGCAGAAGGAAATATCGACTGGACCTGGAAAATTCCATCGAGTGCTACAGCTGGCTGGGCAACCTATGTGTTAACGACAGCAGATGGGCAGAAAATCCGGGGAACCTTCCAGATTGCACCCTATGATGGCAGGCCGGTTATTGCAGATTCTTGAGATCGAAGGATGAAGACAGGATAGCAAAGGGGATTACAGAAGTATGGAAAGCGTGTTTATTGGTGGCGGTATTTTTGTATTATGGGCATTTTGGACGGATATCCGTGCGCGCAAAATCCCTAATTTTCTCAATATATTGTTCATTATCAGCGGTCTGGCGTATCATCTGGCATCAGAGCACTGGGAAGGTCTTTTATTTGCAGGCAAAGGCTTTGCGCTTGGATTTGGAATTATGCTGCTGTTGTATGCTTTTCGGGCTGTCGGAGCTGGTGATGTGAAGCTGTTTGGTGGAATTGGTGCGTGGTTTGGAATCAGCATGACAGCCCAGATATTGATGTATTCGGTTATTTTCGCAGGTGTGATTGGTCTGATTATTATGCTATGGCGACGTGAGACGATCGTACGCATGCGCAGGGTACTGTGGAAGGTCACAGGAGCTTTGCTGTGGAAGCAGCCGCTGCGTGCTACCCGGGAAGAGCAGAAGCAGTATCTTACATTTCCGTTTATGGCAGCTGTACTGCCCAGTGTGATTTTTTGTTATTGGTATATTTGAGTCTGGATGTCTAAAGAGTAGAGGTGAAAGAAACCATGGAAACATTAACACAGGATTTTATTCAGGATGGCAAGACCTATATGACGGTTGATCGTGAACAGGGATTTCAGCAAAGTGATCTGAGCAAAACCCAGACCGGAATGATGTTATCCTCACGTATTCGCGGAATACTGCAGCTTCATCTGCACGAAGTTAATATGAAGGCTGTACTTCGCTACGATATTAGCGGCAAAAAAATGCTGCGCCACTGTCTGCAAAGTGAACCGATGGGCATTGCCGAATATCTCGGTCTACTGCTGCAGATCGTATCTACACTGGAGGAAAGCAGTCAATATATGCTGTCCCTGCCTAACTATCTGCTGGATGAACAGTACATGTTTGTAGATGGTACGCTTCAGGCGGGCGGTTTGTATCTGACCTATGTGCCATCTCTAGAAATGCTTACGGATGAACCCGTACAATTGATTCTGAGCAGATTGGCTTCACGCTGGATGGCCTATGTATCGGAGCTGACAGGTAATAAGGTTCAGCGTATTCTCAAATACTGCCAGAATGATAACTTTAATTTGCAGGAACTGAAATTGCTGCTGATGGAACTCCTCGGAGATTACCAGCAGCATCCGGGAACAGAATCATATACTGAAGGCTACAATAGCGACAATGCAGGGTATCCTCAGTCGAGCAATACGTACTCTTCAGGAATACCAGCACCGCCCGGGCGTGTAAATACTGCAAGTAGTCATGCAGTTAGAGAAGCTGGGCAGCATGTACAAGCAAATAACCGAATGCAGAACACGAATGCTGTTAATTCCGGCGCAGCACATCCGGTTCTTCAACACCTGAGAAAACAACGAGGCAATCCCGCTCCTGCAGCAGTAAGTCCTGATAATCGGACAGTCAATCCAGCCTTTGCAGCCGCTTTGCCATCATCAGGCAGAAACGGGAATCAGTCAGGGGTATCAGCCGATCCATCTGCATTATTTGCAGCGCCAGGAAATCGAACGCGTTCACAAACAGCTGGGTCGCCTGCAAATGTCACTGCCGACGCGGAAGAATCAGCAGCAAAGCCGCTTTCTTCCGCTCAACGTACCTATCTTCTGGCAGGTGGCGCACTTCTGGTTGCCATGGTCTGGAGATTTGGTTATCTGGAGCATGGCAATGATATGATGCTATACGGTTGTACAGCTATTACCCTGGCAGTCGGTATCTTGATTTATATGCTAATCAAAGGAAGGCTATCCGGAGCCAACAAACTCAAGCTACCTGTATTTAATAAGTCCAAGCAAGATGACGAAGAATATGGCAGTGAAAGCTGGCGCTGGAATTCTGAACCGGCCGCTGCAGGTGGTCTGGCAATGGCTGTTTCGGGAGGGGCTGGATATGGAGTCGATCCTGTTAACCAACGGGATCAGAATATCGCTGCTATTTTCGGTAGAGAATCATCCGGACAGACAGGACAGTATTATGACCATACGTCGATGCCTCCTCATGGAATGAAAAGTGATAACAATAGTAGAAATATTGACCCTATTCAGCAGCATTATTCATCTTCCCAGGCTGCTCATCAGATGCCACCCGGATTCAGTGAGTCGATTCCAGACACTGGATTACTGTCTTCCCATATGGCAACCGTCCTCTTGGATGAATCTTCTGTTATGTCTTCGCATAGTCAATCCAAAGTGTTCCAGGGTTATCTGGAACGCAGAGAGCTGGATGGAATGCATACAGAGCCGATTCGTTTGACGCCAGGCAATTTTGTGATTGGGCGTGCAGAAGAGGGTGTAGATTATTATGAAAAATCTGTAGGTACTTCGCGCAACCATGTAGAAATGGAGATCAGTGATCAGCAGATTCTGATCAAAGATCTGAGCTCGCGCAATGGTACGCTGTTGGGCAACGAGCCGCTGGTACCTTACAAATCGTACCCTATGCAGGATGGAGATTCATTTACAATAGCAAGAGCAGTATTTACACTTCGGCTAACTTAGCTGCCGAGCAGTACAATAGCGGAAAATATTATATTTCGACTTATTACGTATTCAGGATAGTTACCGAATCAAAACAGATAACCTGTACAAATTAAGAAGCATCCATCGGCATAACTCAAGTAGCCTATAAGTACAACATGTATATCCAGAAATAAAATAATGAAGTAGATAGATGAAATCAAATAGCCGAGTAAATAAAACAGCAAATAAGCAAAATAGAACAAATAAAAATAGAACAAATAATAGATAATAGTTATTCATATGAAGCTTATAGCAAATAAATAAAAGCCGCTAATCCAGTATATAGATACTGAATTGGCGGCTTTTAGGTCATTCGATGAATAAGACAGCTTAGTGTTTCTTAATTGTTATTTATCCGTACATTTGCAAACTCAGAACTCAGAACTCAGAACTCAGAACTCAGAACTCAGAACTCTATCTGCATCTTAATAAAGGCGTCGGATAGTCAGGCATGTGAAGGTTCCGAGCTTTTCTTTCCTTCCAGATCGGCAATTGCTGATTCGATAGTCGGGAATTTATAAGTAAAACCGTGATCCAGCGCTTTCTGGGGAATGACACGCTGTCCCTGCAGCAGAACGACTGACAATTCACCCAGAACCGGCTTAATCAGCAGAGATGGTACATGGAACCAATGTGGACGATGCAGTACTTTACTTAGTGCAGTACCAAGTTCGGCATAACGTACCGGTCCTGGACAAGAAGCATTGACCGGTCCATTGACTTCTTTGTTCATCACACAGAAGTCGATCAGTCTCACCATGTCATCGATATGAATCCAGGATACCCACTGCTTACCGGAGCCGATCTTGCCACCTGCATACATACGATACGGCAGCGTCATCAGAGGGTATACACCCGCGTCTTTGCCAAATACCAGACTGACCCGTAGCTTGATCAAGCGTACATCCTTGATACTATCGGCTACAGCTTCCCATTGTTCCGCCAGGCTGGAAGGGAAGTTCATCGTTCTCCGTTCACTGCTTTCGTCAAATGTCTCTTCCTGGGAAGTACCATATACAGCCATGGCACTGGCCTGCACAACGACTTCCGGTTTGCGCTCCAGCTGTTCCAGTGTTTTGGATACAATATTAACCGTACGCATACGCGATTCCACCAGCTCCAGCTTGGTCTTGGTACTCCAGCGTTGATTGAGCGATTCGCCTGCCAGATTAACGATGGCATCTACACCTTCCAGCTGCTTGGGATTCTGCTCCATATCTTCCCAGGTAATGTATTTGATTGCTGGATCCGTTTTTTTGTCTTTGGTAATTTTGCGTGTGACAATGGTAATCTGATGCCCCTGCTGCTGCCAAAAAGGCACAAGATGACTTCCTACAAATCCGGTACCACCACATACGACAATATTCATAAATGAGCCTCCTCGGTAAAATGATTTACTATTTATATGGATTAAGAAATACAGGGGTAGTCAGTCAATCCGTTGTTGTCATACCCTCTGTTCTTAAATACATCCTGTAATACCTGTTATTCGTACATCTGCTTTCGTCTAAAATACATACCGATTCAGTAAACAGTCACGATAGGATTAGGACAAAAATAAATTCTACTCATTATTAACCATTATCCGTCACTGTGCTCTGCTAAAATAAATCCAGCGTAATTTAAACTTGCTTTTCAACAAGTCTTTCTACATTTTCTGCACATTTCCTCTAGGAGCATTGCGTATCTTAATCAAGTATTCATCGCATCATTCTAGATTAATTTATCCATTCACGTTAAAATAGGTTGGATTCGCGAAGAACAGGCATATTTAAGGGGGAAATTTATCGTGTTGAAAATAGGTTCCCATGTATCATTTTCCAGCAAGGGACTGCTGAGCGCAGCTAATGAAGCGGCTGAATATGGATCAAGCTCATTTATGATATATACCGGTGCACCGCAAAATACGCGCCGCAAACCAATGGATACGATGTTTATCGAAGAAGGCAAAGCCAAAATGGCAGCCAACGGAGTAGAAGAGATCGTCGTGCATGCTCCATACATTATCAATTTGGGCTCTTACAAAGAACATACGTATGAGCTGGCTGTGAACTTTTTGCAGGAAGAGATTAATCGTACCCATGAAATCGGCGTACGCAATATTGTGCTGCATCCGGGAGCATTTACGGATATGGATGCCGAGTATGGAATCAAGCGTATCGCTGCCGGTCTGGAAGAAGTGCTGGCAGGGGTAAAAGAAACCGATGTGAATATTGCGCTGGAGACCATGGCAGGCAAAGGAACCGAAATGGGCCGCAGCTTTGAGGAAATCGCCAAAATCATAGAGCTGGTACCGCATAACGAGAGACTCAAAGTATGTTTTGATACCTGTCACACCCATGATGCAGGATACGATCTGATTAATAATCTGGATGGTGTACTGGAAGATTTCGACCGTATTGTTGGTCTGGATCGTATCACGGTTGTCCATGTCAATGACAGCAAAAACCCGGTGGGCGCAGGTAAAGACCGCCATACACCTATCGGTTCCGGCTGGATCGGTTTTGAAGCTCTGAATCGTCTGGTCAATCATGAGCAGCTGCAGGGTCGTCCATTTATCCTGGAAACTCCCTGGATCGGTAAAGATGCCAAAAAGCAGCGTCCTATGTATGAAGTAGAAATTGCACTGCTGCGCGGTGATTTGTCCGGACGTTTTGGCAGCGGATTTGTAGAAGATGTAGAGAAGATGCATCATTTCTTCGAGGGTCAGAATATTGAAGCACGCTCTTATGTATTGGATACCTGGGCTGTACTCAAAAACGATGCAAAAGCCCGCAAAGCCGATCCACGTGAGCCATTGGAGCGCATGTACGATCTGATTACAGCAAATGGACTGTTTGGAGAAATGAGCGAAGAGCAGATTAATCTGCGACTGATCGCTTTTCTGGCAGGTAAGCAGGTTCTGTAAATCACTATTTGGCAGAACCTATTTTACAGAGTCCTAAAGCAGCAGGTCGGAATGAAGAGTCATAATAAAAGCTGAAATTCAGAACAAAAGTATATGCAGGATACAAATCCGGTATACAATAAGTCAAAATCAAAAGAATCAAAACCAATAATTAACTCCCTGGGAAACAAAATGAGGTTGGAATCATTTGTTTCCCAGGGGTTATTTGCGTTATGCAGTAATATATTCAGACAGCTACTTTTCTTGATGAAACCTTATTTTCTATCCAGAATACCCTATGAATGGATTTTACATACAACCTTGTCACAGCATCATTACTAATGAAATAAATTCCGCTGCATGCTGTTGATCCCTTTAATAAATAGCACCAGAATAAATTTGTTTACTTTCCAGCCTGGATCACATAAATTGTAATATAAGATATTTTGGAATATCCGAAAATTAAAAAAAACAGGCTATGGTCCGCGGGATACTTTATCGTGGGGAAGCTGTAAAGTCGGGATGTGTTTTTCTGTAGAAAAATCACAGTCCTGTGCTGTTATTCAGAAGGAGGAAATCCATAACATGGAAGTACATGTAAAGCAAAATCAATCAGTGCGCGAACAGCAGGATAATCGTGCACGCATGCTGATCTCCTGTCCGGATGGACCGGGAATCGTATCGGCGGTATCGCGTTTTCTATTCGAGCATGGAGCGAATATTGTGCAGTCTGATCAGTATACAATGGACCCTGACGGCGGCATGTTCTTTATGCGTATCGAATTTGATCTGCCGGAGCTGGCTGTTAATCTGACTGGTGTAAAGCAGGATTTCGAAGAGATTGCCGAACGTTTTCAGATGAAATGGGTGATCAATGAAGTCAGCCGCAAAAAGAAGCTGGCTATCTTCGTATCCAAGGAAGATCATTGTCTGGTTGAGCTGCTCTGGCACTGGCAGGCAGGCGATCTGGACGCAGATATTGCCATGGTGATCAGTAACCATAATGATATGCGTAACTATGTGGAATCTTTTGGCATTCCATTCCATCATATCCCGGTCACAGCAGATACCAAACAGGAAGCCGAGCGTCGTCAACTCGAAGTCATTGGTTCAGATATTGATCTGATTGTACTGGCCCGTTATATGCAGATCATTTCGCCCACCTTTATCGAGCATTACCGTAACCGGATCATCAATATTCATCATTCGTTCCTGCCAGCCTTTGTCGGCGGCAAGCCGTATGCCCAGGCATACAATCGTGGAGTGAAAATTATCGGTGCTACGGCTCACTATGTAACCGAAGAATTGGATGGTGGTCCGATTATTGAACAGGATGTGCAGCGTGTCAGCCATCGCGATAATGTAAATGAACTGAAACGTATAGGGCGTACAATTGAACGTGTCGTATTGGCACGTGCAGTGCAGTGGCATACAGAAGATCGTATTCTGGTGCATCAGAACAAGACGGTAGTATTTAACTGAAGCAGTGATTTATTTCGAAATATGCCAATGCAGAAGATAAATAGTGATGAAGCCATCCTTATGTCGAGGGTGGCTTTTTATTTTGGAAATCAGGTTCTATCTCAAAGTAGTTATATACAGAAATACCAGGATACAAACAATCAAATCATTAAATTTACTATTATGGAATAATATGGTATATTGTATGCGTAATCATCATTATTAAAGGAGAGGATATAATGAAAATTACTAACATTGCTGTAGGTTCGCTATTGTCCATGGCTTTATTGGCAGGAGGAGTCTCTGGATTGGCTGCTCCAGTTTCTGCAGCAGTCTCTTCATCTCCAGCTGTCAGTACTCCATCAGCCAGTAAATATGTGACAGTTCGTTTATCAACCAACCCCGGTCCGACTTATTATTATAACCAAGGGGGCTACTCGGGCACATTGTCTTACATTGCACAGGATAGCAGCGGTTATATCTTTGGCGGTTATGTATATTCTAATTAAGTTATACGTGCTTGAACTATAGTATGGGAAGAATACTTATGTTAAACCGGCCAAGAAATGAAGCAATAAGCGAGCTTTTCACTACAGGCAACCAAAGGAGAAATTGTAATGAAAATAGCTAAAATAGCTGCTGCTTCTGTACTTACTGCAGCGTTAATGTCAGGAGCATCTTCTGTATTTGCTTCATCACCGGTATCGGTATCTGCTGACTCGCCAGCCATTACGATGACTGACCAATCTAAGCCAGGCAGTAAGTATGTCACATTACGTTTTAATAGCGATCAAGGACCAACCTATGCGTATAGCGATGCAGAAGGATATGTAGGTACACTCAGATTTGTGGAACGTAGTGGAGTAGGATTTATTTATGCGGGAAATGTATTTTTTCAATAATCATTAGTGTATCAAAAACTCCTTCCTTGGCTGGAGCATCATCGCCTGAGTAAAAAGGCATGAGTATCCTGCATAAAGAAGGAGTTTTTGTTCTGCTTTCTTAACGCGCCGTTAATATTGATATGTTACGGTAGTTGGATATGATGGCAATGAATATCATGTTGCAGCCGACCTACGGCGCAGATAGCAATAACCGAATATCCCCAGTACAATCCCATATAGTACATGTCCGGCCAGCCAGTACATATAAGCGATCATATCATTCACCGGCGGTACCCGGTCAGACAGCAATGCCAACGGGAAAAATAACAGGGACGAAGCAGCACCGATCAGTAGCCCACTGATCCATGGATGAGCCCAGCGGGTTATCCATATTCTATAAAGGCAGCCGAGCACAATGGCTACAGCCAAATGCAGGCTGAATTCCAGCGCTTCAGGCAGACGATCCGGCAGTGCGGGAACAAAATCAATATTCAGCAGCATCGTATATACCCCCGAACCGGTCAATTGCTGAATCCATTTCAAAAAAAATCCCAGCACCATCCCGCTGACAAGACCTGCAACAATCCCTTGCAGCATATATCTTTTCAAAATGTCGTCCTCCTCTTTTAGTGGATAGGATATTGGGTATAAATACAAAGGAGTGAAATAACGATATGGTAAACTGCCGAGACAAGTGTTACAATGGACGAAGGGTTAATAAGTCAAATTGAAAGACTCAACAAGAATCATTTCATTTGAGACCATTGCATAGATGAACTTGTATCAGATGAAATAGGGTCTGAGCACCTCGCTTTACCAAGAAGAATGAGGAGGATTAACATGACTGACAAGAAACAAGAGCAAGAACAAAGCATTAGCCAATCCGGCAACTCCAACGTGGACAATCTTGCGATCTCCACGATCCGTACACTCTCGATCGATGCGATCGAAAAAGCAAACTCTGGACATCCAGGTATGCCAATGGGCTCCGCACCAATGGGCTACCAGCTGTTCGCTAAAACAATGACACACAACCCGGCTAACCCTACATGGGTAAACCGTGATCGTTTTGTACTGTCTGCAGGTCATGGCTCTATGCTATTGTACAGCTTGCTGCACCTGTCCGGCTACGGTCTGGAAATGGATGAAATCAAACAATTCCGTCAATGGGGAAGTAAAACTCCAGGTCACCCTGAGTATGGTCACACTGCTGGTGTTGACGCTACAACAGGTCCTCTGGGTCAAGGTGTAGCCATGGCAGTAGGTATGGCGCTGGCTGAATCCCACCTGGCGGCAACTTATAATAAAGGCAACGCTAACGTAGTCGACCATTTCACTTATGCAATCTGTGGCGATGGCGACATGATGGAAGGCGTAGCAAGTGAAGCAGCTTCCATGGCTGGTCACATGAAACTGGGCAAACTGATCATGATGTACGATTCCAACGATATTACGCTGGATGGTAAAGCAGGTCTGTCCTTCTCCGAAAACGTAGAAGACCGTTTCAAAGCTTACGGCTGGCAAGTACTGCGCGTAGAAGACGGTAACGATCTGACTGCACTCGCAGCAGCACTGGAAGAAGCAAAATCCGATACTTCCCGTCCAACACTGATCGAAGTGAAAACAGTGATCGGTTACGGTAGCCCGAACAAACAGGGTATCGGCGGCCACGGTGGTACACACGGTTCTCCACTGGGTTCTGCAGAAGCCAAACTGACCAAAGAATTCTACGAGTGGACATACGAAGAAGATTTCTATGTACCGGATGAAGTTCGTGAATACTTTGCAAAAGTTAAAGAGCGTGGCGTTGAAGCCAACAAAGCATGGGACGAAATGTTTGCTGAATACAAAAAAGCAAACCCTGAGCTGGCTGCACAATTTGAATCGGCATTCTCCGGTAACCTGGCTGATGGCTGGGACAAAGAACTGCCATTCTACGGCACTGAAGACAAAGCAGTATCCACACGTGTTGCTTCCGGTAACGCTCTGAACGGTCTGATCAATGGTGTACCTCAACTGGCCGGCGGTTCTGCTGACCTGGAGAGCTCCACAATGACTCACCTGAAAGGCCTGGAAAACTTCACACCTGAAACACGCGATGGCCGTAACATCTACTTTGGTGTACGTGAATTCGCAATGGCAGGCGCAATGAACGGTATTGCACTGCACGGCGGTATCAAAGTATTCGGCGGTACGTTCTTCGTATTTACCGATTACCTGCGTCCGGCAGTACGTCTTGCTGCCCTGATGGGTCTGCCTGTAACATATGTACTGACTCACGACAGTATCGCTGTTGGTGAAGATGGTCCTACACATGAACCAATCGAACAACTGGCTTCCCTGCGCATCATTCCAGGTCTGACTACAATCCGTCCTGCGGATGGTAACGAGACATCTGCTGCATGGGCTCATGCTATGGAAAATAAAGGTGGTCCAATTGCGCTGGTACTGACTCGTCAAAACCTGCCAATCCTGCCTGGTACAGTAGAAGGCGTACGCGAAAACATCAAAAAAGGTGCTTACGTTGTATCCGACGCTAAAGGCGGACAACCAGCAGTACAAATCATCGCAACAGGTTCCGAAGTGCAGCTGGCTGTTAAAGCTCAAGAAGCACTAGCAGCTGAAGGCATCGAAGTACGCGTTGTCAGCATGCCAAGCTGGGAACTGTTCGAAAAACAAGATCAAGCTTACAGAGATTCTGTTATCCTGCCAGATGTTAAAGCTCGTCTTGCTATCGAGATGGCTCAAACATTCGGTTGGGAACGTTATGTTGGCGACAAGGGCGCAATCCTGGGTATCACTACCTTTGGTGCTTCCGCTCCTGGCGACCGCGTAATGGCCGAATACGGATTCACTGTAGATAACGTGGTACAAAAAGTTAAAGGACTGCTGTCCTAATATCGTTTAACCTTAAAAGGTGCAGAAGTGGCCCAGCGCCACTCTGCGCTTTTTTCTAATCCATATTGCAGCATCGTTTGTGGCAAGGCGGGGATACCCGGTATTTTCCATTTGATCATAGGGGAGCGGTATAAGCGGATGAGTCAATTTGAACAGGTTACAGTAATCAAGGAAGCCAATATTTACTATGAAGGCAAGGTGACGAGCAGAACAGTTTTGCTGCCGGATGGCAGTAAAGTCACGCTGGGTATCATGATGCCGGGCAGCTATGAATTTGGAACCGATCAGCATGAGACGATGGAGATTCTGTCCGGTCAGCTGTCGGTTCAGCTGCCAGGTTCAGAAGAATGGCTGCATATTGATGGACAGTCTACCTTCGAAGTACCTGCCAATACCAGATTCAAGCTGGAAATCAAAACGGTGACCGATTACTGCTGCTCGTACTCCTGATTCGTTGAGCTCAACAGCAAAGGGCTGCAGAGGAGTACTTTATTGAAGATGACTGCAGGAAGATCGGTATTCAAGCAACACAAAAAGCAGAGTCACCATACAAAGTGCACGCATGTGCGTTTGCTTGATGATTCTGCTGAATGGTTGCTGTGGCTTGATTCGTGCTGCCTGCTGTAATGGCATATGAGAGGTGACAGCGTCTATGCTGTATCTCATTGGCGTCGATGTCTTCAGGCTTTATAGTAAAGTATATTTGTGCCATGCCATCGCGGTATATTCCAGCAGAGGGCTGTGCAGAGAAAGCGATCTTCGGATCAGCATCTATCTGCCTGGTCGAATCCGGAGGAATATACAACGTGCATGAACAAGATTACAGAGACTTGCCGTTGATCGTCTGACCGATCCATTCTTCGTAGCATCTGGCGATAACGGATAGATCATCATCACCGTATCCTTTGGACTGACCCGTCTGGAACAGGCTTTTGGCCAGATTCAGCATGGGAGAAGGAACACCGTTCTTGTCATTAAGTGCCGAGGCGAGCTTGAGATCCTTGAGCATCAATGCGAGAGAAAACTGGTTGCTATAGTCGCCGTCGATGATTTTCTGGCCTTTCAGTTCAATCGTGCGGCTGTTGGCAGCACCATTGCGGATCAACTGCAGAAATGCGGAAGGGTCGATGCCGCCTTTGGAGGCGATAGCGAATCCTTCAGCCAGTGCTACAGTATGAATGCCGACCATTGTATTATGGGCGAGCTTGGCAGTAGCGCCGCTTCCGTTCGGTCCCATTGGAATAACGAGTCGTCCCAGTGTATCGAATACGTCCTGATGAGTGTCTATCGCTTCGGGATTGCCGCCTACCATGAATACCAGCGTGCCATCGATCGCTGCAGGCTTGCTGCCGGTTACTGGCGCATCCAGATAGATGCCGCCGCGTGCATGAACATCGGCAGCGATTTCTAGAGCCAGTGGCGGAGAGACCGTGCTGCAATCCATGACCGTCAATCCTTGCTGCACGGCAGCAATAATACCATTTTCACCTTGATACACTTCATAAATGGAAGCATCATCGCTAACAATGGTGATCACCATATCCTGTCCTTCGGCAGCTTCGCGCGGCGTATGTACCTGCCGTGCACCCTGCTGAACAAGGGATTCCGCCTTGGCTGCGGTACGGTTATAGACCGTCAGTTCGAAGCCTTTTTTTATCAGGTTTTCTGCCATTGGCAAACCCATGGTACCCAGACCGATAAATCCGATTTTTTTCATAGCATAGTTCCTCCGTCTCTTTATGTAATCCAAAGTATGCCTGTTCTGCCAGTTGCCGGGATGCTTGCAATACGGCAATCATCCGGTCATACTTAAAGCAGAAGTGGCCTGACCCGTTAAGTGTAGCATGATCGACAGCCGAGTGGGTATAGGCAGGCGATGGATCGTATCTAGAGAATTGCTGAGGATTCATTTGCTGTCAAAGGTGTCATCCGGTATTCGGTCAGGGTACATATTCAGGTAGGCCATATAGGGCAGAACACAGCATCATGCAGCAAACCGATCCTCTCAAGGGTCGGAGTATGCAAATAATTTATTTTGGGAGGGTAACAATATTATGTCTAAAAAAGTGAAATTTGATTACAGCAAAGCTCTTTCTTTTGTCGCTCAACATGAAGTGGATTATTTTGCAGAGCCGATTCGTCTGGCTCACGAACAACTGCACAATGGTACTGGCGCAGGCTCCGACTATCTGGGCTGGATCGACCTGCCTACGAATTATGACAAAGAAGAATTCGCACGCATCCAAAAATCGGCTGCTAAAATTCAGAGCGACTCCGAAGTACTGATCGTTATCGGTATCGGCGGTTCTTATCTGGGCGCACGCGCAGCGATCGAGATGCTGACGCATTCCTTCTATAATGTACTGCCAAAAGACAAACGCAAAACACCGGAGATCTACTTTGCCGGTAACAATATCAGCTCTACTTATGTAAATCATCTGTTGCAGGCTATCGAAGGCAAAGACTTCTCCGTAAACGTAATCTCCAAATCCGGTACAACAACAGAGCCGGCTATTGCTTTCCGTATTTTCCGTGCGGAACTGGAGAAAAAATACGGTAAAGAAGAAGCTCGCAAACGCATTTACGCTACGACTGACCGTGCCAAAGGCGCACTGAAAACACTGGCAGATGCCGAAGGCTACGAAAGCTTCGTTATTCCTGATGATGTTGGTGGACGCTACTCCGTACTGACACCGGTAGGTCTGCTGCCTATCGCAGCAGCTGGTGTAAACATCGAAGAAATGATGCAGGGTGCTGCTGATGCTGCCAAAGAATACAGCAATCCAAATGTTGCCGAGAACGAAAGCTACCAGTATGCAGCAGTTCGTAACGCACTGCACCGCAAAGGTAAAGCGATCGAAATCCTCGTAAACTACGAGCCATCTCTGCACTTCGTATCCGAATGGTGGAAACAGCTGTACGGCGAGAGCGAAGGTAAAGACTTCAAAGGTATCTTCCCGGCAGCTGTTGATTTCTCGACAGATCTGCACTCCATGGGTCAATTCATTCAGGATGGAAGCCGTAACATCTTCGAGACCGTTATTCAGGTAGAAGAAGTTGCCAGCCACATTACGATTGAAGAAGATCCGGAAGATCTGGATGGTCTGAACTTCCTGGCAGGCAAAACACTGGATTTCGTTAACAAAAAAGCATTCCAGGGTACACTGCTGGCACATACTGACGGACAGGTGCCTAACCTGATCGTTAATATTCCGGACCAGACTCCATATTCCTTTGGTTATCTGGTGTACTTCTTCGAAAAAGCTTGCGGTATCAGCGGATACCTCTCCGGCGTGAATCCATTCGACCAAGAAGGCGTAGAAGCTTACAAAAAGAACATGTTCGCGCTGCTGGGTAAACCAGGCTTTGAAAAGCAAAAAGCGGAACTGGAAGCGAGACTTTCCGAGTAATCATAGAAGATTTTGCATAAACCTGTGAGAAGCCGGTTTAAAAGTCTTTTCCAATAAGCTACTTTTGATGTAAAATAGGATAAACTTCATGAAGAAAGCAGTTCTCAGGCAGCAATGCCAGGGAGCTGCTTTCTTGATACCTAAATATATTGTATGATATCTTTAGTAACCTGGAAGGTATTGGTATATATGGAGTAAGATACATTGCTCTAACAGCCAATATAGGGATCAGTGAATACTGCCTGCATATCGGGCAGGTACGGTAAGGAAAGGATCATCATGACAACAGACAAACCTGAACGTTACAAGACAATACAACAAGCTGGGGACAAAGAAATCGTAATCAAAAAATCCCGGTTTATCGGTCACTCCAAACCCGTTGCTACGGAAGAAGAAGCATTGGAGTTTATTGAAAGCATCAAAAAGCAGCATTGGAATGCCACGCACAACTGCTCGGCTTACCTGATCGGATCACGAGGCGAGATCCAGCGCCAATCCGATGATGGGGAACCGAGTGGAACAGCAGGCAAGCCTATTCTGGAGGTGATCAAAAACCAGGGATTGCAGGATATCGTTATTGTTGTGACCCGGTATTTTGGCGGAATCATGCTGGGCGCCGGTGGATTGATCCGTGCCTACACCGACGGAGCCGTGGCTGCGATTGAAGCAGGAGAAGCGATTACACGTGTACTGCATCAGGAAGTAAAGGTTGAGCTGGATTATACCTGGCTTGGCAAAGTGGAAAATGAGCTGCGCAGTCGGGGCATCCGCATGGGTGAGACTGCTTTTACCGATAAGGTTATTCTAAACTGTCTGCCGGTTGCCAGTGAAGCACAGGCATTCCGGGAATGGATGACTGATCTTACGCAGGGACAGTCATTGATCACGACAGGCGAACAGCTTTATTTTACAGAAGAACAAGAGAAATAGAGCAGAACCGGGCGCAATCATGATATGGATCTGTGTGGAATCACAGACACAGCAGCAGGCGCATCTGATCTGACTATGCAAAATGCTTGAAGGGGAATCATACTATGGCACGTAGAGCGGTAGAGCAGGAGTTATCCAGGGAGAGAATTTTAGAGGCTGCCAGACATCTGTTTGTAACAAAGGGGTATCGTGCAATCTCGATGCGTAGTATTGGTCAGCATCTGGGCTACAGCCATGGTTCACTGTATTATCATTTCAAGGAAAAAGCGGAGTTGTTCTACGCGATTGTGATGGAGGACTTTGATCATCTCTGCTATTTGCTGCAGGAAGTCAAGGAAGCGCCGGAGCAGCCGGAATACAACAAGGTAGAGCGCCTGCTGATTGAGTTTATTCGTTTTGGGCTGGATAATGCCCATCAGTACGAGATTATGTTCATGATCCGGGATGAAGAGCTGTTGAGCTATTGTCGTGCCGAACAGGCACGCTGCTTTGAATTGTTCTCGTCGATTGTGCGTCAGCATATGGATATGACCGAGCATACGCTGGAAGCGATGCATACGGTACCGCTGAGTCTGTTTCTGTCGATTCACGGATTCATTTCCTACTATATTCAGGATCGTGTTACTTATGATGAGATCCGGCCCGCAGCGATTGCCCATGTCAAAACGCTCTGCCGGGTATTATAAGAGGAAACCGCTGATGAAAGTTATAATCCGAACCGGGGGCAGCATGTTAAGAGGGGCATTCCTCTATCTCCATACTTTAAGGCTTTGCCCTGTCAAAACGTTGAATCCCTATAGTGAATTGGCAATGATAACACCTGCCGACAATCAGATACAACCAGAACATAAAAGGCGACTGATCCGCATCATGTATGCAGAGCAGTCGCCTTTTGTATGCTGCTGTATCCTATTCAGGTTATCCCTGCATAATCTTGATCATATATTCCCGCTGGCGCGGACCATCAAATTCGCAGAAATAAATACCCTGCCAACGTCCGAGCAACAGTCTGCCATCCTGAATAATAATGGTCTGGGAAGGACCTGTAGTAATCGACTTGAGATGGGAAGCCGTATTGCCTTCCATATGGCGGTATTTGGGGTGCTCCCAGGGATAGACTTCATCTAGACGCATCAATACGTCATGCTTCACATCCGGGTCGGCATTCTCGTTAATGGCGATTCCCGCCGTTGTATGTGGACAATAGACAATGGCTACTCCTTCCTGTACACCACTCTGGTTGACTTTGGAAGAGACCTCTCTTGTAATATCCCTCATTTCATCACGTTTGCTGGTAGAAATCTGCATCGTATACAACATCGATATCCCTCTTTTCCTACTTTTTTTCAAGATGAGTCTTAGAATGAAGCATTGAGCATAATTTACTTCATTTTAACCTGTATTCAGACTCATTTCTATTCAGATATTACCTCATATAGCTGGGATTAATCGGATACGAACGATAAGGAATATATATATAGAAAGAAAATAAAAGAGCAAAACATAATCCCAACTACTCTTGGAAACTGGGGATAATCCCTTGTAAACAGGCGATTTTACTGCTCCAAGGCAGCTACAGTAAGGTGGAATCCGAACATTCCTGATGACTAGAAATCATTTTGGCAAAAAGTAAACTTCTCATTGACGCTTGAAGCCAGCCTTTGCTAAAGTATGGCTAAGATTTAATACCAAGTATACTAATAGGAAATAACGGTTAAAGCTATGGAAAAGTACAGTGAACCATCGACGTTCAAGTAAAGGAGTATTCCGGTGAATAGTACACTACTGCGACACAAAGGTTGGACATGGGGATTTCGTACGACTGTACTGCTGTATTTTCTGATTTTGATTGTACTGCCGATTGCCGGAGTATATGTGAATTCATTATCGGATGGATGGGCTGCCTTTGTGCAGAATATTGGAGATCCGATCGCCTGGAAAGCAGTACTGCTGACGCTCAAGCTGGCGCTCATCGCTACGCTTATCAATGCACTGGTCGGTACGATGGCAGCATGGGTACTGGTCAGATATGAGTTTCCCGGTAAATCGCTGCTGAACAGTATTGTCGATCTGCCATTCGCTCTGCCTACGGCTGTCGGTGGACTGATGATTCTAGTATTGCTGGGACCGAATAGCATTGTAGGAAAAGCAGCAGCCTCGGTAGGGCTGGATCTGGTATTTCATCAGCCGGCGATTATTGTGGCGATGGTATTTGTAACTTTTCCCTTTGTGATCCGGGCGATTCAGCCGCTGCTGGAAGAAATGGACCGCTCGGCGGAAGAAGCTTCGTATACGCTGGGTGCTTCTCGTACACGTACCTTTTTTAATGTGATTTTGCCAGCGATGGTACCGGGGATTCTCAGTGGGGCGATGCTCGCTTTTTCCCGGGCACTGGCAGAGTTTGGGGCAGTCGTACTGGTGGCAGGTAATATTCCGGGGCGTACACTTACTGCTTCGGTCTATATTTTCGGTGAGGTGGAGAGTGATAATGAAGCTGGTGCTGCGGCCGTATCGATTCTGCTGCTAACGCTGTCCTTTATCATCCTGTGGCTGATCAATCTGGTGCAGACGAGGAGGATGAGCTGATGAGAAGACTATGGATTACTTTGACCTGGCTCGTATTCAGCATTCTGATTCTCATACCGCTCGTTGTACTGACAACCGGAGCATTTGATGAAGGTGGAGAAGGGTTCCTGCAGGCATTGGGACGGCCTGAAGCCATGCATGCTCTGATGATGACCGGCATGATTGTCGTCGTAGTGACGCTGCTTAACGGCATATTCGGCATTATGATGGGCATTTATCTGGTACGTGGCAATTGGCTCAGCCGCAAGCTTCGTCAGCTGTTCAACAGTATCGTGGATCTGCCGTATGCGGTATCGCCGGTAATCGGTGGTCTGATGATTGTTCTGCTGCTTGGGCCCGATACGGTTATTGGTGCTTTTTTTGAGAATATCGGGTTCAAGGTAGTCTATGCATTTCCCGGTATGGTGATCGCTACGCTGTTTGTTACTTTCCCGCTGATGGTCCGGGAAGTTATGCCTGTCCTGCAGGAGATCGGCACAGATCAGGAAGAGGCGGCTTCCACACTTGGAGCTTACAGCTGGAGAACGTTCTGGCAGGTGACCTGGCCGTCTATCCGCTGGGCCGTCATTTACGGGACGATCCTTACGGTCGCTCGTTCGCTGGGAGAATTCGGCGCGGTGTTGGTCGTGTCCGGGAATATTATCAACAAGACCCAGACCGCGACAACACTGGTCTATCAGGATATGGAGAATTTTAATGTAACGGCGGCCAATGGTGTTGCTCTGGTGCTGGCAGTCTTCTCTATCGGTCTGCTGCTGCTGATGGAACGGGCCAAGAAAAGAAAGGAAGTGCTCTGATATGCATGTGGAAGTTCGTCATTTGGATAAGCATTTCGGTCAATTTCATGCGGTGCAGGATGTCAGCTTCTCTATTGCCAAAGGACATCTAATCGGTCTGCTCGGACCAAGCGGTGGCGGTAAAACCTCTATTTTGCGGATGCTCGCCGGACTGGAATCACCGGGAAGTGGAGAGATTATTTTTCATGGCAAGACAGTCAATCATCTGCCACCACAGGAGCGTGAGATCGGGTTTGTTTTTCAGAACTATGCGTTATTCAAGCATATGACGGTATTCGATAATATTGCGTTTGGTCTCAAAGTCAAAAAGATCCGCAAGGAAGCGATCCGGGAGAGGGTACGCGAGCTGGTCGAGCTGACCGGACTATCCGGATTCGAGCATCGTTATCCGCATCAGCTGTCCGGTGGTCAGCGGCAGCGTGTTGCTTTTGCCCGAGCGCTGGCACCTGAACCGCAGCTGCTGCTGCTGGATGAGCCGTTCGCAGCGATCGATGCCAAGATCCGGCAGGAGCTGCGTACCTGGCTGCGTGAACTGATCGAGAGAGTCGGTATCACTTCGATTTTTGTTACTCATGATCAGGATGAAGCGATCGAAGTGGCTGACGAAATCATGATTATCAATAGTGGTCGTCTGGAACAGAAGGGTACGCCATGGGATATTTACAAGCAGCCTTCTACACCATTTGTGGCTTCCTTTATCGGGGAGTCGACGATCGTAGAAGAGATTGGCCAACTTAAAGGATTCGATCATCACGGAATCACTGCTTCTGCACGTGCATTGATCCGGCCGGAATATATCGAGATTGGACCTGCGCATGAGTTCCGCCTGCTGTCTGCCACAGAGACAGGTATTGTCAGACATATGCACTTCCGGGGCAGTCAGTGGATGGTAGAAGTCGAAGTAGGTACCCATCGACTGATCACCTATCGGTCACTGGAAAAAGATACGCTGGAAGTAGGACAGGACGTTCAGGTACTCGTTCACCGTGCTTATCTGTTCAATGATGACGAGAGCTGGATTGCGGAAAATACGCTCAAAGCCGATCCGTTATCGGTATTTATTTAAATGGAAAAAGAGATACGGCACCTGCAGCGAGTATATGCGAAGATCGTAAATAATCGTTTGACAGGCTATATAGCTTGGAAAGGAGAGAGCGGGGTGAAACAGAAAAACTCATGGTCGCTAAGATTACTGGCAGGGGTTCTTGTGCTGAGTATGCTGCTCTCCGGATGCAGTAATGCAGGAGAATCCACTACACAGCCCGCATCCGCTGCGCCGGCGACAGATGGGGAAGTCACCCTGGTCATTGGCGCCTACAGTGTAGCCAAGGATGCAGTCGGTGAGATTCTGCCAGAGTTCCAGCAGTACTGGAAAGAGAAAACCGGTCAGAATGTGCGCTTCCAGGAATCGTATGAAGCTTCAGGTACGCAGGCACGAGCGATTGCTGGAGGATTCGAAGCCGATGTAACGATTCTGTCGCTGGAAGGGGATGTCGACAAGCTGGTCAAAGCAGGGCTGGTCAACAAAGACTGGAAAGAGGCTCCGTATCAGGGGATGGTTACACGCTCTATCGTAGTGCTAGGTACACGTAAAGGAAATCCGCTCGGTATTCATCAATTTCAGGATCTGGCACGTCCCGGGGTGAAAGTGCTGTATCCCAATCCCAAAACATCCGGCGGTGCGCAGTGGGATATTAATGCGATCTATGGCGCCGGGCTCAAGCAGTCAGAGCGGGAAGAAGGACAAAAAGATCCGGCTGCAGCCAAAGCTTTTTTGGAGGCGGTGCATCAGAATATCGAATCGCTTGATAAAAGTGGGCGGGCTTCGATGGCTGCGTTTGAATACGGAGTAGGCGATGTGATTGTAACATACGAAAATGAGCTGCTGGCACGGATGGCCAAAGGAGCACAATACGATCTGGTCGTACCCGACGATACGATTCTAATCGAAAATCCAGCTGCCGTGGTCGATTCCTATGTAGACAAGCATGGTACACGCAAAGTGGCCGAAGCTTTCCTGGATTATCTGCGCACGCCGGAAGCCCAGGAAATTTTTACCAAACACGGATTCCGTCCGGTAGATGAGCAGGTAATGAAAGCTCATCGCAGTGAATACCCCGATCCGTCAGGATTATTTGATATACAGTATCTGGGTGGCTGGAGTGAAGTACGCAGTTCGCTGTATTCCAAACGCGGGATCTGGTATCAGGTGCTGGCAGGAATTTGATCCTGTATTGCCTATCCAAAAGAAATTAAAGCTATCTTTTTACACGTTGTAAAAAGGTAGCTTTTTTTATTTGCGGGTCTGTATAATATGAAATAATGATTGTTTCTGATCTCCAAAACATGCACCTTGGGCCGTACATACCGAAATAGTAGGGAAAATGATATACTCTAAGATATAATACATTACAGGCAACAGAATACTGCCTTACGCGCAAAAGGAAACCTTTAAGCGTTATTATGATTATATAATCAGTTAGAGCTATATTCATTAAACTTGTACTTTTATGAATGACATATGAATTGGTGTATACGAATAGGTAATCCTGATGATGTGCAAGAACTATACCCTCAGGCTCAAGGAGAGAATACAGGATGAACGGACGTGTAGTAGATCGCTTAACATTTTTGGGGACCGGTGATGCAATGGGGGTTCCCCGGGTATATTGTGATTGTGAAGTATGCGAAGAAGCGAGAAATAGTGGGACGAATCGGCGTCTGCGCTCTTCTGTACTGATTGAAAGTACGGAAGGTGATTTTCTGATCGACTGTGGTCCCGACTGGCGGCTGCAGATGGAGATGACCAATCGTCGTGCGGATATTACGGATATCGTTATTACCCATGCCCATTTCGATCATATTGCGGGTCTGCCGGAATGGGCAGACGCTTGCCGGTGGCAGGGAGTCAAAGGACGTGTGTATGCACCACAGGAAGTGCTTGATATCATTCAGCGTCAGTATCCATGGATTCATACGCATCTGGATATGATCGCTAATGATGAAGGCATGATACTAAGTGGCTGGAAAATGACACCGTGGAAAGTGCACCATGGGTTTAATGGTTATTCCTACGCGTACCGTATGGAAAAGCATGATTTTGGATGGGTATACTGTCCGGATGCCATCGGGCTGACTGCAGAGCAAAAAGTGTTGATGGATCGTCTGGATCTGCTGATTTTGGGAACAAGTTTTGTTCATGAAGAGGCAGAATACAGTGGGCGTTCGGTATATGATATGTGTGAAGCTGCTGAATTGGTAGATGAATTGGCTCCGATTGAGACAATCTACACGCATATGTCTCATGGTGTAGATCTGCGCCAGGAACTTGATTTGCCTGTAGGTGCCCGTACAGCGCGTACAGGTATGACAATTGATTTGGGTAATTATACGGTATTATTGCCCGAAGAATAGGAATCGGAATTGAACTGTAAAAGCAAGCCGGTATCGGAAGATACCGGTTTTTTTGTATTTTTTTGATTATTTTTTAGAGGAATTCAGGAATTTACAGTATTACCGCGTAGGTTTACGTAGTTTTATGTAGGTGTAGTTTAATATTATAAAAAATGTAAGTATACCTGACAGTCTTATCACGAAAAAGATAAATTCAGTACATAAAAAGGAGGAAAAGGATGATTACCTTCCATGAAGTTGACAAATTCTATGGCGACTTTCAAGTTTTAACAGGAATTAACCTGCATGTCGAATCAGGAGAGGTTGTCGTAGTACTTGGTCCCTCCGGCTCCGGTAAAAGCACGATGCTGCGCTGTATCAACCGTCTGGAAGAAACAAGCAGCGGTCAGCTAACTGTAAACGGAGTACGTGTGGATGAACGCAAAACAGATCTGAATAAGCTGCGCCGCAATATCGGCATGGTGTTCCAGCACTTCAATCTGTATCCCCACAAAAAAGTAATCGATAATATCACCCTGGCTCCGATTAAAGCACTGGGCGTCTCCAAAGCGGAAGCGCATCAGACGGCTATGCATTATCTCGAAAAAGTCGGTATCGCCGATAAAGCGCAGGCATATCCTTCCCAGTTGTCCGGTGGACAGCAGCAGCGGGTAGCAATTGCCCGCGGTCTGGCAATGAAGCCGCAGATTATGCTGTTCGATGAACCGACATCGGCGCTTGACCCCGAAATGGTCGGTGAAGTGCTGGACGTTATGAAAGCCCTCGCTCTGGAAGGAATGACGATGGTGGTCGTTACCCATGAGATGGGCTTTGCCCGCGAAGTGGCTGACCGTGTTGTCTTTATGGATCAGGGCAGAATCGTAGAAGAAGCTCCACCGGAGCAATTTTTCTCCGATCCGCGCGAAGAGCGTGCCAAGCTGTTCCTTAGCCGATTGTTGAATCATTAATACCTGTAATTCATGGATATTCGCAAGTCATTACACATATACCAATGAAAAGGGGAAATGAATAATGTCCAACAAAAAAAGATTCTCGCTCCTTCTTATATGCATGATGGCTCTGGTAATGGTACTGGGAGCATGTAGCACGACCAAGACGAATCCAAGCGGAGGCTCTGCCGAAAGTAATACAGCCGCCCAACTTGATCAGATCAAGCAGCGCGGCAAACTGATTGTCGGCGTCAAGTATGACACCAAATTGTTTGGTCTCAAAGATCCGGGCAGCGGCAAAGTAGAAGGTTTTGATGTAGATATGGCTCATGCCCTGGCGAAAAGTATCCTCGGTGATGAAAACAAAGTCGAGCTGAAAGAAGTAACTTCCAAAACACGTATCCCGATGCTGAACAATGGTGATGTGGATATGGTTATCGCTACGATGACGATTACGGATGCCCGTAAAAAAGAAGTCGATTTCTCCGATGTCTATTTCCAGGCGGGACAATCGCTGCTCGTGAAAAAAGGTAGCCCGATTCAGGGTATCGAAGATGTGACTGCCGATACTACAATCTTGGCAGCCAAAGGAGCTACATCAATCGATAATATCGAAGAAAAAGTACCAGGTGTAAAAGTACTGGAATTCGATAACTATCAAGATGCTTTTAACGCTCTCAAAGCAGGTCAGGGAGAGGCACTGACCACAGATGATGCTATTCTGTATGGTATGGCTGCACAGGATCCAAACTATGAAGTCGTAGGCAAACCATTTACAGATGAGCCATATGGTATTGCTGTGAAAAAAGGCCAGACCGGCCTGGTGGAAGCCATCAATAAAGGACTGACCGATATGAAAGCAGACGGTTCTTATGATGAGCTGTACAAAAAATGGATCGGTAAAGCACCGGAAAGCAAGTAAGTTTGGCTGATATGAAGTCAATAGCACAAGATCGGTAAGGTTAGAAATCAAATAAGACAAAGGATGGGCCATCACGCCCGTCCTTTTCATTAGAAGAGATGAGGAATCGATCTGGGATTGATGTTCAAATACCGATGGTGGTTCAGAACTGGAGTGAAGAACTAGCCGGAATCGGAATTGAGCATAAGAGAGCAAGTCCATGCAGTCAGAGCATCATGGATATACTGGATTGCAAAGAATCAAAGGAGGTATGAAAATGCTGGATTTTTCTATTCTGATTGAATATTTCCCTGACTATATGGAAGGGTTTTTGAATACAATTCAAGCAAGTCTGATCGCACTGGTTGGAAGCTTTATCCTCGGTACTATTATTGCCGTGTTCCGTATTACCGGAATCAAACCACTGCAATGGCTCGGAACCGCTTATGTGGAATTTATCCGAAATATCCCCATTCTGATCGTCGTACTGTTTTTCTATCTGGGATTGCCTTCGTTGGGTGCTAGACTTGATGGGTTTCAGGCAGGAACATTAGGATTGACCGTTTATACATCTGCATTTATTGCTGAAGCGATTCGTGCTGGTATCCTGTCTGTACCCAAAGGGCAGATGGAGGCTGCACGTTCATCAGGAATGAGTTACATACAATCCATGCTGCATGTTATTTTACCGCAGGCAATCAAACTCGTTATTCCACCTTTGAGTAACCAGTTTATTAACCTGATCAAAAATTCATCTGTCCTGACTATTGTAGCTGGATTGGATCTAATGTACTTTGCCGATTCGATTAACGGAGACAGTTATGCAACAGTCAGCACATATATGTTCACCGGAATGTTCTATCTGATACTGACATTGCCAATGAGCTACGGATCGCACGTGCTGGAACGTAGATTGGCCAAAAGCTCATAACAATCCGCAATAAGGGTTAAAGGAGGAGTACTATGGATTTCGCAGGTGCGTATTCACCCGAGAATTTGAAGTTTCTGATGGAAGGTCTGGGCATGACGCTGTATGTGGCCTTCTTTGCTATTATATTCAGTTTTGTAATCGGATGTTTTGCTGGAGTTATCCGTTATATGAAGATTCCCGTATTGTCACAGGTACTGGCAGTTGTCGTGGAGATTCTGCGTAATCTGCCACTGCTGCTGATTATTTTCTTTGTTCAGTTTGCGGTGCCGCAGATTTCATTTTTCGGCATTCAGTTCAAGTTTACCATTCCCGTAGGTGCGATTATTGCGCTGACACTGTTTGAAGCGGCAATGATCTCGGAAATTGTCCGGGCGGGACTTAATTCCATTCCCAAGGGTCAGGTTGAAGCTGCGCGTTCTTCCGGTCTCGGAACGGTGCAGACGCTCTGGCATATCGTTCTGCCCCAGGGCCTGCGCCGGATGGTGCCGCCGCTGGTCAGCCAGTTCATTTCCCTGCTTAAGGATACCTCGCTGGCAGTAATCGTAGCATTGGCTGAACTAATGCATAACGCACAGATTATTATGGGTCAGAACCATAACTATCCGATCCCGATTTTACTGCTTGTCGCCATGATCTATTTTGTTGTAAATTATACATTATCGCTAATCTCCAGACGGCTGGAGACACGCACAGTTTAAAGTACACACAGGCAGCCGGTTTCCGGAAGGAGACCGGTTTTTGTGATCTTTGCAGACGAAACATGTTGTATAACCGTTATGGAGAGAGTTTTATAATGAAAACAGCATGAAAGGGAAATTTTATGATACCATATAAACAATTTCACAAAACGACAGAAGCCCTATTGCCTGCTGCAGTCACACGCCAATCCGAATCGCGCCGAAAGGGAGCTGAAGGACGCATGCCTGCTCTTTTCAGAAATGAAAAAATTCAGATTCTGACGGTAGCGCTTGGAACAGCGGTTGCCGGGGAGTTCAAGATCAATCCGGTACCGGGCGATCTGTTCCGGATCGGTCTGGGTGGCAGTGCTTTTCTGCTGTTCCTGCTGTTGATGAATCGTTTACCTTTTATCCGGGCAGGAATATGGACAGCGGTTACAGTAATTATATTCCGCATTCTTCTGGATCTGATTCTGAGACCCACTGGATTCGATCTAATTGACCGGATACAGGTGCATACATCAGGCGGTTTGTATTATCTGACCTTTTCGATAGGGATGTATCTGATTCAGGGACAGATTGAACGTATGAATCTGCTGCTGCTGGGTGTACTCGCGACTTGTATCGATTTTAGCTCCAATACAATCGAGATGATCTGCAGATGGATGCTGACCGGATCGGAGATCTCCAATCCGGCGACCTGGATGTATATTATAGTTGTAGCTGCGATCCGCGGATTTTTTATGACCGGGCTGTACAGCAGTATCGCAGTAAGCCAGATCCGGGCATTATCGCTGGAGCAGAACAAGCGAATGGAGCAGATGCTGTCTGTCAGTTCCGGTCTGTACGGCGAAGTATTTTACTTGCGTAAATCGATGGATACAATCGAACATGTGACCAGCAGCAGTTATCGTCTGTATATGGATCTCAAGCGGGAGGGACTGATCGACTTTAGTCAGCGGCAGCTTAGTATTACCCAGGAAATACACGAAGTTAAGAAAGATTCGCAGCGTATTGCTGCTGGTCTGCTCAAGCTGTTCGATCACGATGCCCAGTCCTTATTGTCCTTATCAGAGATTATGGATTATGCGATTCGTGGCAACCGTAAATATGCCATGATGCTGAACAAGCAGGTCGTATTCAGTGCCCATCTGCAGCAGGATTATCTTACTTCCGACTATATTCCGCTTTTGACACTGCTTAATAATCTGCTGGCCAATGCAATCGAAGCCCTGGATAAGTCGGGATCGATTGAGCTGCGGATCGAGCAGCAGTCGGACTGGACCGTACTCACTGTAGCTGATTCGGGCAAAGGGATTCCCGAACGCGATCGGGAGATGATTTTCGAGCCTGGATTTACGACCAAATTTGCCCAGGGAGGCAGTGCGGCTACCGGTATCGGTCTGTCGCATGTGCATGATATTGTCGTATCGCTTGGCGGCAGCATCCGGCTCTGCGAAAGTCAGGAACATGCTTCATGGGCAACTGCTTTTCGGGTAGAACTGCCAACCGATTCATTAAAGAGAGGATGATAATATGGGATTATCTTTTTGTATAGTAGATGACGATCCAGCAACACGTGCAATGCTGGAAAATATTATCAGGGAAAGCAAGCTGGGCGAAGTGACCGGAACAGCAAGAGGCGGGGAGGAAGGCACCCGTATTATTCTGGAAAGTCAGCCGGATGTGGTACTGATTGACTGGCTCATGCCGGATCAGGATGGACTGGAGACGATTATGCAGCTGCAGCGGCAAGGGTTCCGCGGCAAATATATCATGATCTCGCAGATTGAAAATCAGGAGATGGTCGGTGAAGCCTATCAGTCGGGGATCGAATTTTTTATTCGCAAGCCGATTAACCGGATTGAAGTAGAGTCCGTGCTATCTCGTGTCAGCGAACATGCAGAGATCCGGCATTATCTGCATGAACTCAAGTCTTCACTGTCCCGTCTGGATACGCTGAATCTGCTGTCTACGGAGCGCCAGACTGCTGTGCCCGTCAAACCGCGCAGCATTAGCGAAGTGATTCGTCCTATTTATATGAATCTGGGTATAGTCGGGGAAGCGGGCTGCAACGATATTACCGCTATTATGGAAATGCTGCTGCAGCGTGGTCAGGCCGGTCCATTCCCGCCGCTCAAGCAACTGTACGAGGGAGTGGCTGCCAGCTATAAGAGCACTCCACGTGAAGTTGATAAAGAAGCCAAAGCGATCGAACAGCGTATCCGCCGCACCGTTACGACAGCGCTCACACATCTGGCTTCCATTGGACTCACCGATTACGGTAATCCCAAGTTCGAGCATTATGCACCGCTTTATTTTGATTTTGAGGATATCCGCGCCAAGATGAAAGAGATTGACGAAGAACGCGATGACAGCAAAAGCAAGGTAAGCATCAAAAAGTTCCTGCAGGTCTTATATCTGGAAGCACTGGATCAGATGCAGAATGTATAATTCGTCCGTATGAGTATGATGTAAATCCAGATACGTCGACAATGCAATCTACAGCCATTCAAAACAAAAAGCACCTTGCGGTGAGTATAGCATTATCCCGGCAATAATCCGGAATGATGCTATACTCTCTGGCAAGGTGCCTTTTAGTACCTATCTTTTACAATCTCCAAGAAAAAATCCAAAGGAATGACGGTGAGAATCAATAGGTTACAAAGCCTTTAAATCCTCAAAGTTTTAGATTAATTAATGTTTTAAATTTCTACAAAACAATGCCAAAATGAATTCCCTTTCCGCAGCGGACATGCACATCTGGTACAGAATTTATCAGCAGTACAAATCGCTGTCCAATACAAATGCATAACAGCCTGTACCATCTACAAATTATCAGCCTTTAAGAATAAACTCCTCGATAACCTGCTTCACACCATCTTCGTTATTGCTTGCTGTAATATAATCCGCAATCTCTTTGAGTGGTGCAATCGCGTTACCCATAGCTACACCCAGACCAGCCACTTCCAGCATTTCATGGTCATTCCAGGAATCACCAACAGCAATTGTATCTTGCAGATCACAGTTAAAATGATTGGCAAGGAAAGTCAGTGCAGCGCCTTTGGTACCTTCTTTGTGCATGATTTCCAGAAATTCCGGCTTGGACTTGGTAATATGCACGCCATCACCCAACAGTTCACGCAGGATCGGCTGCAGCTCGTCCAAGAAAGCTGGATCGTCGATGATCAGCATTTTTGGTGTAGGCTGTTCGATCATTTTGGCAAAGTCCGGCTCTACATAATATTGTGTACGATTCAGCGTCGTATAATCAATCAGATGCTGGTTCAGCTCACGGGCATACAGTTTGTCATCGATATACGTCTGCAGATGAAGATTGTGCTCTACGCAGTATTCGAACAGTTTGCGTGCAGCTTCTACAGGAACATAACGCTCATACAAAACTTCTTCATCCATCAGGTTTTTGATCAATGCACCCTGATACGTAATGATCGGTACATTCAGTCCGGTCTGGCGAGCAATCGCCTGGGCAGAAGCATAGGCGCGTCCGGTAGCGAGCGTTACTACAGTGCCTTTGGCAACTGCTTGTTCCAGGGCTTGCTGTGTGGCAGGGGTAACTTCTTTGTCATCGTTGATCAGTGTATCGTCGATATCAATAGCGATTAATTTGTACATGGTATGTGCTCCTTCTATCCATTAATAGATCTGTATTTATATATCTGTGATGAATCCTAGTCTTCCAGCAGAGCCAGTCCGACAAAGTCTTCCAATTCTACATTACCAAAGTAATGCTTGAGGTCGATCCCCTGCAGGGCTTCGCGCACGGCATTTTCCTCGTACCGCTGACCGCGCAGCTTGTTCTCGATATCGGCAACGTCGCCTATACCGAAGAAGTCGCCATAAATTTTGATTTCATGGATATGACCCTCTTTGATATTCATGCGAATATCAATAATGCCGGCCGGGAATTTTTTGGCGTGTTTGATATTGGATTCCGGTGACTGACCATAGTTCCAGTCCCAGTTACGATAACGTTCTGCAGAGATTTCATGGATTTTGGCCCAGTCTTCCTCGGTCAGTACGTATTGGGGAACATCCGCAGGTTCTACGCCGAAAATATGACGCAGAATATCATCACGGAATTGCTCCATCGTCATCGGCGCATTCAGGAATTCGGAGATATTGGCAACCCGGCTGCGTACCGACTTGGTACTCTTGGATTTGAATTTCTCCGGATTTACTTTGAGTGCGGACTGTACATTGTCCAGTTCGGAGTTGAACATCAACGTACCATGGCTGAACATACGGCCGCGTGTAGAGAACTGTGCATTGCCGGAGATTTTCTGCTCACCTACCTGCAGATCATTACGACCGGACAGCTCGGCATTTACACCAAGCTGCTGCAGCGCTTCGACTACAGGCTGGGTGAATTTGCGGAAATTATGGAACGATTGTCCGTCATCTTTGGTCAGGAAGCTGAAGCTGAGATTTCCGAGATCATGATACACAGCTCCGCCACCAGACAGACGGCGTACGACGTGAATATTATTGGCTTTTACATATTCGGCGTTGATCTCTTCGATTGTATTTTGATGCTTGCCGATAATGATGGATGGCTCGTTGATATAGAACAGCAGATAGCTGTCATCCATCGGCAGATGCTTGAGCACGAATTCTTCAATAGCCAGATTGATCGTTGGATCGGTAATGCCTTTGTTATCGATAAAGAGCATGGTCTTTCCTCCATTTATGTTCACCTTACCGGCATGGTCTCTGCGGAGGCGAGTACAACTGCTGGCCGGCAAAACAGAGCCTTATCTGCTTGACCGGACAGTCCGCGGGACTGAAATGTCCGCAAATCTGCCTGCTTTCTTATTGTAAACCAAAGATATACCAAAACCAATTGAATTATGCAAAATGATAGTATTGTTCATCCATCTGATCGTAGTGACAGATTACTGGATCGATCCCCGATTATGCGTTTAGCTGCAAAAACAGACGGGTAATAGCTGGTAACGCTTGCTACAAGGAGGCATACAACGATGAGTGATCAAGCCAAAGATTTGCTGCAAAGTAAACAGGAAAAAGACCAGCATAATCAAGACATGAAAAATTTCGTGGATGGTAAAGAGAAATCACCGGATATCGATCAAGGGGTGTCCGATCAAAGTCGTGTACCGGATGAGCAGCATCATATGAAAGATCAGGAGAATCGCAGAATATAACCGTATAACCAAAGAATGGCCGCCGGGCTGCTTGACTATATAAGCGGCTCGGCGGTTTTTTCTGTATATAAATGCTGAGCGCATAACGATCAGGGACCAGCAATCCACCTCTTAATTTTATTGAGATTGCTATATCAGCTATAGTAATGTAAATACATATGCGCAGAATTGCAGCAGTATGCCTGCTGCCAGCTCTAGACAGGGCGGGAAGGCATATGACGAGGATCAGGAGGGAAAGCAGCAGTATGATTGAAGTTTATGGACATGGAGGCGACCGTACGACAGCAGCAGAGCAGTTTGGCAGGCCGATAGCGGAAATGATGGATTACAGTGCAAATATGAATGCAGCGGGTCCACCCCCGGGTTTGCTCGATTATCTGGCAGAATGTCTGCCGCAAATCATTCATTATCCGGACCCGGTACATCGTCGGCTGCGAGGACTGATCGCCGAGCGGAATCGATGCAGTAATGAGCAGCTGGTTATTGGTAATGGAGCAGCAGAATGTATGGCTTTGCTGCTGCTGGCACTGCGTCCGGCTGTTGTCGGACTGGTGGAACCGTGTTTCTCTGAATACGCGCAGCTATCCAGCCAGTATGGGAGTAAGATTATACGCATTTATGGTCGACAGGAATTGGATTACCGGGCAGATGTGGCAGAGATCTGTCAGCTGATTACACAGGTGGATCTACTTTTTCTCGGACAGCCGAATAATCCGAATGGTGTGCAGTACATACGCGAAGATCTGAAGCGCATCGCTGATACAGCGAGAACTCATGGAGTGACACTGGTAATCGACGAGGCTTTTACAGATTTTATTCCGGCTGGGCAGCGCGTATCGCTGCAGAACGAGTTGGAGCAGTATCCGAATATGATTATTGTGCGCTCGATGACCAAGTTCTATGCAATTCCCGGTCTGCGTCTTGGTTATACAATCAGCTCGCTGGAGCTGGCTGCCCGTCTGCGTAGTCAGCAGGTAACCTGGAGTGTCAATACACTGGCACAGGCTGCTGGTGAATGGTGTCTGGAACACGCTGATGATACAGATTATGAACAGCAGACGATCCTGCATAATATCGAGCGACGGGAACATCTACGGGAGCAGCTTATACAAATGGGATGCAAGGTCTGTGCGGGAGAGGCGAATTATTTGCTGGTCGAGCTGCCTGAGCCATGGGAAGCAGAAACGTTCCAGATGGCCATGGGACACAAAGGAATCCTGATCCGCAGCTGTTCCATGTATCCGGGCCTTGGCAGTCGGCATATTCGCGTTGCGGTCAAGGATGAGAAACATAATGCACAGCTGCTTGCAGGTTGGAAGCAGATTATTACCGGCCAGCAGAAGGGTGAACAGCAATGAGTCTGTTGTACTGGCAGTATGATGCTCTCTGGGCAGGCGGAATATGGATACCTATGGCTGCTTATTTACTGGACCGGATTATAGGCGATCCGCGCTGGCTGCCGCATCCGGTGATCGGCATGGGACAAGCCATTCACAGGGTAGAGCGTATGATTCGGCGATGGTCACTGCCTGAGCATCGATTGCGTGCAGCAGGAATTCTGCTGCCGCTGCTGATTGTAGGCGGAGCGTGGCTTATCACGTGGTTAGTTCTGCTGGTGGCCAATTGGATTCATCCTTACCTTGGTGCAGGGCTGGAAATTCTGCTAATCGCTACCACCATAGCTTCCAAAGGGCTCAAGCAGGCAGGCATGGAGGTCTATCGGGAACTGATTCGGCAGGATTGGCAGGCTGCCCGGCGCTCACTCGGCATGATCGTGGGACGGGATACAGATCAGCTGGACGAACCGGAGATTATTCGCGGGACGGTAGAGACGATTGCCGAAAATATAGTGGATGCCGTCATTTCGCCGCTGATCTATGCACTGCTTGGCGGAGCACCGCTGGCGATGGCTTATCGCGCCGTGAATACACTGGATTCCATGGTCGGTTACAAAAATGATAAGTATCTGCATCTCGGCTGGGCTTCTGCCCGGCTGGATGATATCGCCAACTATATTCCTGCAAGGTTAACCGCTATCCTACTGATTGTACTAAGCGGATGCTTACGATTAAATGCGGTCGGTGCATGGCAGACGGTAGTACGTGATGCTTCCGGTCATCCGAGTCCCAACAGCGGCTACCCGGAAGCTGCTGTCGCCGGCGCGCTGGGTATCCGTCTCGGGGGACAGAACCGTTATCATGGAGTACTGTCGCATCGAGCATATATGGGTACAGCCCGGCGCCATATGGTGCCGGATGATATTGTTCAGACCGCCCGGCTAATGTACTGGACAGGCAGTGTGACTATAGTCTGTGCGACAGTGCTGGCGATAGGAATCAGGATAGGAGGCAGCGGATAAGGATGAGCGTACATATATTGCTGCTGCGCCATGGCACTACACAGTGGAACAGGGAGAAGAGGTATCTTGGACATACGGATGTGCCTTTGCTTACTGAATCTTATCAGGAATTGGAGCCTGTCCGGCGGGCACTGTCTGCCTGGCAGTGGGATGAGATCTATTGCAGTGATCTTCTGCGCTGCCGAGAGTCGCTTGATTATGTACTCCCTGTAAAGAGGAGCAAGGGAGCGAAAATAACCTATGATCCAGCGCTTCGTGAGCTGGATTTTGGAGAGTGGGAAGGTTGTATCTACAGCGATTTGTGTGACCAGGCGATGTACAGACGCTGGATTGATGATCCTGCGTCGATTTGTCCACCCCATGGAGAGCCCTGGCAGCATTTTAGCAGTCGGTTGAACCATTTTGCGTGTACATTATTACCTGAATTACAACCTAACCCTGCCGGATTATGTGCATCTTCGCTGGATGCCTCCCCGTCGGTCATAGCCGGACTTTATGCAGTTCCATCATCGGAAAAGAAAGCTGAGAAAACGCGACAGATCCTGATCATGACGCATGGTGGAGTGATCCGGCAATTGGTTACGCTATGGTGTCCGGAGATTCCATTCTGGGATTTGGTGATTCCACCTGCTGGAGGCTATTTGCTCAAATGGGCTGAGGCCGATTGTGAGGTAGTGTCTTTTCCCCTATAATCAGAAGGTTAATGTCAAAGATGCTTATAACAAAGGAGAACAAATAATGAATACGAACAGATACACTTCCAGATGGGCAATGTTCATCATGACCCTATCGCTTGCGCTACTGCTCGCTTCCTGCGCACCTGCTCAGGAAAAAGCTCCAACTGCAGTCCAGCAGCCGGCCGGTACTAACGAACAGAGCAGCACGGCTACCGGGCAGACAGTCTATCCACTGACTGTCCAGGATGCCACCGGCAAGTCATTTACCTTTGAGCAGGCGCCGCAGCGGATTGTGTCGATCTCTCCGGCAGAGACAGAAGCTTTGTTTGCTCTGGGGCTGGATCAGCAGATTGTCGGGGTCTCGGAATATGATGATTATCCCGAACAGGTTAAGACCAAAGCCAAAATTGGCGGCATCACCGAGCCGAATGTAGAGACAATTATCGCCCAGAACCCGGATATTGTGTTCACGGGCATCTCTTCCAGTGAAGAGCTGGTACAGAAACTGCGTACAGCAGGTATTAATATTTTCAAAACGACTCCCAAAACGGTAAATGATGTTATGAGCAATATTGAACTGTATGGCAAAATTACCAATCGTCAGGCTGAAGCCAAAAAAGTAACGGATCATATGAAGCAGCAAGTACAGATGGTTAAGGATGCAGTTGCTTCGGTAACACCAGAGCAAAAGAAAAAAGTATATATCGAGTTCTCTCCGGGATGGACCGTCGGCAAAGGAGAATTCATGGATGAACTGATCACCCTCGCAGGCGGTATCAATATCGCTGGAGATACCGAAGGCTGGAATGAGATTAATGAAGAAAATATTGTCGCAGCGGATCCGGATGTAATTCTTTATTCCAAAGAAAGCGTCGACAACAAAACCAAGCAAACGCTGGATCAGATTATTCGTGCCCGCAGCGGCTGGAATAAAATCAAAGCTATTCAGAACGATCAGCTATTTGGTCTGAACGATGATCTTGTGAGTCGTCCAGGACCTCGTGTGACAGATGGATTAGTCGAGATTGCTCATGCGATCTATCCGGATCTGGTCAAGAAATGAGCCGCAAAGCGACACTGCCGGTACTGCTGTTTGTCGCTTTGCTGGTAATTAGTCTGGTACTGACGACCGGAATCGGTTCAGTCTATATTTCGGCAGGACAGATTATACGTATTCTGCTGTATCATCTACCTTTTATGCAGCACTGGATTGTACCGGATTGGAGTGGAGCCTCCGAGCAAATTATGCTGCGAATTCGTATGCCGCGTGTCGTGCTGGCTATGCTGGTGGGAGCAGCGCTGGGTGTTGCCGGCGCTGCTTTTCAGGGGGTGCTGCGCAATCCGCTGGCCGATCCATTTACACTGGGGGTCTCGTCAGGGGCATCGGTGGGAGCAGCAGTACTTATTTTTACAGGATATGAATACTCGCTGTTTGGTAGCTGGACGTTGCCGTTGGTTGCTTTTGTTACAGGGATGATCACGCTGTATGGGGTATTGATGCTGGCACGTGAACAGGGGAGGATTCCGACGAACAGCCTGATTTTGTCAGGCGTGGTGATGCAGTCTTTTCTCGGCGCGATTGTTTCCTTTCTGGCATCCATGTCCGAGGGAAGCGTGAATGAGATTATATTCTGGACGATGGGCAGTCTGAGCCTGCGCGGATGGCCGTATGTTGTCGTTATGCTGCCGTATGTATTGATCGGTATTCTATTTCTGTGGACACAGTCGCGGGCGATGAATCTGCTGGCTCTCGGGGAAAAGGAAGCGGCCCATCTGGGCCTCCCGGTAGATCGTACCAAAACGCTCGTATTGATTGTAGCTACATTGATCACGGCGGCAGCGGTCTCGGTATCCGGTGTGATTGCGTTTGTCGGACTGGTCGTGCCGCATATGATTCGTCTGCTGACTGGTTCTGATTATCGTCTGCTGATTCCACTGTCAGCGCTGGGAGGAGGCATTTTCCTGATGTGGGCCGATACGGTTGCACGTACGGTGTTGTCACCGACGGAGATTCCGCTGGGTGTCGTAACGGCTTTTGTCGGGGCGCCATTTTTTGCCTATTTGCTGCATCGCTACAAAAAGCAGCGGACCGATTAATGGATACACAGCAATCTGTATGCCGGGGCATAAAGTAGCACATAGCCATAAGAGAGAGCATACTAGCAGACAGCGGAAAGGAAGATTCCAATGACACCGATGAGAACGCAGCAGGATCAACATATCCAGAATGCAGCCCCTGTTATAGAGCTTCGTCAGGCTGGCAAAGCTTATTCGCGCAAGCCCGTACTCCAGGATATTAATTGGCAGGTGCAGACAGGGGAATACTGGGGGATTATCGGTCCCAATGGCAGCGGCAAAACAACGATGCTCCAGTTAATCTCCGGTATGGAGAGGACGGACACGGGTACGGTACTACTGGAAGGCAGGGATATTAGCAGCTACAGCAGGCGGCGTATTGCCCGGTTCACAGCTGTACTGGGTCAGGAAGGACTTGCTCCGCTGCATTACCCGGTACGCGAAGTATTAACTATGGGCAGATATCCGTATCAGAGCTGGCTGGGCCGGGATGAACTGGATACGGCCGATGAGCTGATTGATCAGATTATGGATCGTCTGGATCTGCGCTCGCTGGCTGACCGTCCACTGGATCAGCTGAGTGGTGGACAGCGTCAGCGAGTTGCTTTTGGTAAAGTAATGGCACAGCAGCCCAAACTGCTGCTGCTGGATGAACCAACGACGTATCTGGATATCGCCTATCAGATTCATTTTATGGAATGGCTGGATGAATGGCGGCGTGAATCGGGGATTACTATTATTGCTGTACTGCACGATCTGAATCTGGCTGCGCGTTATTGTGATCGTCTGCTGGCGCTGAATGAAGGACAAATGATCCAGACAGGCACTCCGCAGCAGCTAATGCAGGAAGAGACAATTCGTAGTCTGTTTCAGGTAGAGCCGGCGATTGTTCATCACCCGGATATTCATGTACCGCAGCTGCTGCTGAAGCGTCAATAGCAGGGCAGCCCGATCATTATTTTCATAAGTAATGTCATCTTATTATATCAATGTAAATGTGGAAGTCTGCGGCATTTCTATGGACTCGGATACCAGTGAATCATTGAAATGAGAGCAAACACAAGCAGGAGGAGGAGCATCATGGAGCAGTTTATTCGAGAAGTATCTGAACGTATCCAACCTGTCCGTCTGGAGGTGGGCCGGGCAGCACAGCTGCATTTGGATCAACTAACCAAGCCGCCCGGAAGCCTCGGAATGCTGGAGAATCTGGCGGTACAGCTGGCATGTATCACGGGAGATGTCAAATCGGTCATACAGCACAAGACCGTAATTGTGATGGCCGCGGATCATGGGGTATGCGAAGAGGGAGTCAGTGCTTTTCCGCAGGAGGTTACCCAGCAGATGCTGCTCAATATGCTGTCCGGTGGAGCAGCGATTAATGTACTGTCCCGTCAGGCGGGAGCCGATGTGCTGTGCGTAGATATCGGGGTGAAAGGCAATGTAGAGCATCCCGAACTGCTTAACCACAAAATTCGCCAGGGCACCGGCAATATGGCGCGGGAACAGGCGATGACACGCGAACAAGCGGTACAAGCGATCGTAACCGGAATGAATATCGCTATCGAAGCAGCAGATCGTGGCAGCCAATTATTTGTTACTGGTGAAATGGGAATCGGCAATACAACAGCCAGCAGTGCGATGTTGTGTGCCTTATCCGGCTTATCACCGGAAGAAGTAACCGGCCGTGGAACCGGACTGACAGATAGCGGACTTAAACGCAAAGCCAGCATTATCAGAGACGCGCTAGCTCTGCACCAGCCGGATGGCAAGGATGCGATAGACGTATTGATCAAAGTAGGTGGTCTGGAGATTGCCGGCCTGGTGGGTGTCATTCTGGGAGCAGCTTCCCAGGGCTGTCCGGTAGTACTGGATGGATTCATCTCTACAGTAGCTGCTGTAGCTGCCTATACGATGGCTCCGCAGGTCAAAGGCTATCTGATCGGCTCACATATGTCTGCGGAAAAAGGTCATCGTCTTGCTCTCAAAGTGCTGGGAATACGTCCGCTGCTACAGCTGGATATGCGGCTTGGAGAAGGAACCGGGGGTGTGATCGTGCTGCATATGATTGATGCAGTCAGTCATCTGATGAACGAAATGTCTACTTTCACCAGTGCAAGGGTGTCCGGCGGTTCCGGGAATATGTCCTGATGAGCATATATCGCCATAACAAAGTGCTCGTTACCGGTGGGGCCCGCAGCGGCAAAAGTACATTTGCAGAACGTCTATGCGCTGCCGAACATTCACAAGCATGGTATATTGCGACTGCACAGGCTGCCGATGATGAAATGCGGGAGCGTGTGCGTCTTCATCGTCAGCAGCGGCAGGAGAGCGGATATGTCTGGGAAATAGATGAGGAACCGATGAATCTGGCTGGTCTGCTGCGCCGCCGGACCGAAGAAGATAATGCACCTGCACTGCTGATCGATTGCCTGACTCTATGGCTCTCCAATGTGCTGCTGCATTATGAGCATGATCCTAATGTACAGGAACAGGTGATGCGGCAGGTCGATGAGCTGGTTACGGCGATCGAAGCGTATCCGGGAGCCATCATTCTGGTGACCAATGAGGTGGGCGACGGAATTGTGCCAGCCTATCCGCTAGGCCGCTTGTACCGGGATCTGGCAGGTATAGCCAATCGCCGGATCGCTGAGGTCTGCTCGCGTGTATTTCTGGTGACTGCAGGTATCCCTATAGAACTCAAAAGCAGGGAATACCGATTATGAACAGGGAATTGGAAGCTATTGCAGCTGCTTTTCAGTTTCTATCGCGTATTCCGGTACGGCTGGAGCTGGATTTTGGCAATGAGCTGCTACGACGTAGTGTAAAATACTATCCGTTCGTCGGTTTGGTGATTGGAATATGTGCTGCTGCCGGAGCATTGCTGTTTCAGTGGCTTCTGCCGACGGCACCTGCTGCTGTGCTAACTCTTTGTCTATGGATTGGCTTAACAGGCGCACTGCATCTGGATGGCTGGATGGACAGTGCGGATGGATTGCTTAGTCACCGATCGAGAGAACGGATGCTGGAAATCATGAAAGACAGCCGGGTAGGAGCCATGGGTGTAATCGCCTGTATCCTGCTGCTTGCCTTGAAAGGATCACTACTGTATGCGCTGATGGCTACCAGCAGTAAGGATTCTACATATACCGTTTATATCGTTATGATTCTGCCGATGATCTGGAGCCGCTGGTATATGGTTAAAGCAATAGCCAGCTGGCCTTCAGCCAGGCAGCAGGAAGGATTGGCAGCTCTGTTCTCGGGTACCGGTCGCATGGAACGCAATCATGCCAGCTGGATCGCGATTGGGTGTACAGCTGTCGTAGCTGTAACTTTGTGGATGATACTTTCTCCGTCAGGCGAATGGATAGTCGATAATCATCTATCCGGATACAATACCCATATGCACCTTGTTTTGACCGCTTCACTGCTCAGCTGTCTGCTCAGTCCAATCTGTGCCTGGCTCACCGGCGAATGGATGGCTCGCCGTGCAGCCAGACGGCTCGGTGGATTGACCGGCGATATTTATGGTGCATTGAATGAAGGTGTGGAACTGATCGTTCTGCTAATGATCACTATGATCTGGTATCAGTTCGGACTGCTGGGATAATGGCAAATCAAAAGGAGGCTGCAGGATGCGAAGGTCAATTATTATGCTGCAGGGCACAGCATCAGATGTAGGGAAAAGTGTAATCACTACCGCACTCTGCCGTATCTTTACACAGGATGGCTGGAATACGGCCCCTTTCAAATCGCAGAACATGGCGAACAATTCCTATGTGACCCCGGATGGGAGAGAAATTGGGCGCGCCCAGGGCGTACAGGCCGAAGCCTGCGGCAAATGCGCAACGACCGATATGAATCCAATTCTGATTAAGCCTGTCCGGGATATGCATTCGCAGATTGTGGTGCATGGACAGCCTTATGCCCAGATGAGTGCGTGGGACTACCGGCAGGACTTTTTGCCACAGGCTCGTCCGCTGGTAATGGAGGCACTGAACCGGCTGCGGGATCAGCACGATATGGTAGTGATGGAGGGAGCAGGCAGTCCCGCTGAGATTAATCTAAAAGATCGCGATATCGTCAATATGAATCTGGCAGGCTGGGCAGATGCTCCGGTGCTGCTCGTAGCGGATATTGACCGCGGCGGTGTATTCGCTGCAATCGTCGGTACGCTCGAACTGTTGGAATCCCATGAACGTGAACGGGTCAAAGGATTCATTATCAATAAATTCCGGGGTGATCTGGCGTTGCTGCAGCCTGGACTTGATTGGCTTCAGCAGCGTACCGGGATTCCGGTGATTGGAGTGCTGCCATACGAAGAGAATCTTCATCTCGAAGCCGAAGATTCCGTAGCTCTCCAGCGCAAATCCAGTATTCCTCTGCCGGATCGTGAACTCGATATCGTCATTATTCATTACCCGCGAATATCCAACTTTACAGATTTTGATCTGTTGGAAGCAGAACCCGATGTATCTGTACGTTACGTTGATCATCCCGATCAGCTGGGAACGCCTGATGTTATTATTTTGCCTGGAACCAAGGATACCCTTGGTGATCTGGAATTTCTGCAGAACCGCGGTCTGGCTAGTTGTATCAAAAAGCAGCATACCCGGCACTCCGTGCAGTTGGTCGGCATATGTGGTGGCTATCAAATGCTCGGTAGGCATCTGCATGATCCGGCTGGCCATGATTCACCATCTCCTCGAATGGCCAAGGGACTGGGTCTGCTTCCGGTCTCGACCGTCTTTGCCTCGGCCAAGACGACGGTACAGGCAGAAGGTCACCTGAATACGGAATCTCCATGGTTCCAGCAGATGAAGACGCTGGAACCACCCCTTTCTGTCAAAGGATACGAGATTCACATGGGTACCACAACGGTAGAGAGCAGAGCCGATGTGCAGCCCTTGTTCCATCTACACCGGTTATCCGGCAAAAAAGGTAACCCTGCCACGATTGAAGACGGATGTATCTTGTCCGATGGCTCTGCCTGGGGAACCTACCTGCATGGAGTATTCGATAATAATCAGCTTCGCCGCAGCTGGCTGAATTTTCTCCGCCAGCGTAAAGGACTGGAGCCGCTGATCCAAAGCATACACGGTCAGACTCGTCGCGAAGAAGCTTTTGACCGCTTGGCTGATACGGTGCGCAAACATCTGGATATGAAGCGCATTTATGAAATTGCATCCGGACAATAACAATTGCCTATACATCTAGGTGAAAAGAATGCCAAAACATAGAACGCCACAAAATAAGAGCAATGAACGATTACACAGAATAGATACAAAAAGCAGCCACTTCCTTGGGAGAAGGGCTGCTTTTTATATTGTAGTTATCCATAACGTTATGATCGATCTTATTTATTTCTGTAAAGGTACCTTAGCTTACTTTGAACTTGCTGACTGCTTCCTGCAGAGAAACTGCCTGTTCGTTTAGCTCCTGCATAACTGCTGCATAAGCGAACATCTCCGAAGACTGGCGTTCCGTATTTTTGGCAATGCCTTTAATATTACCGAGTGCTTTCTGGGTAATCTCGGCAGTCTCATCAACCGAAGCACTCACCTGTTCAGAACTTGCAGACATCTCCTGGGTAGCCGCAGAAGTCGATTGAACCGTCATGTTGACCTGCTGCATCAGCTCAACGAGCTGATTGAATGCTTCACCTGCCTGATGCACCAGCTGTGTACCGGATTGTACTTCCTGGCTGACCCGGTTCATGGATTCGGTAGATTTCAGGGATTCTTCACGAATTGATTGCAGAGCGGATTCGATCTGCTGCGCTGCGCCGCGGGATTGGTCCGCCAGATTGCGTACTTCAGCAGCAACGACAGCGAATCCGCGTCCATGCTCACCCGCACGGGCTGCTTCAATCGAAGCGTTCAGCGACAGCATTTGAATCTGTTTGGTGATCTCGCCGATCGAGAGCAGGATCTGGCTAATCGCTTCGGAGCTGTCGATCAGGGTCTGTACGGACTGGCGTGTATCGGTAACAACCTGCTCGACCGAGCTCATCTGCTGGATAGCATTCTGGGCCATATTATTCCCGGTAACTGCACTGTCCGAGGCCTGTCCAATCTGGTCGGAAATATCAGCAGTGGACGAAGCGATATGCTGGATGCCATTGGTTATCTCTTCCATAGCACGGGCATTTTCGGTAGAAGAAGTCGCGATCATCGTACTGCCGCCTTCTATAGTACTGATGGACTCCACCGAACTATCGACCATTCGGTGCATTTTGTTAATACGGGATGTGAGAGCTTCTGTCCCCATGGATACTTTCTCCGAGCTGTCGAGCACATGATTCACCATAGCGCGCAGATTCTCGGTCATCAGTCGGAAGCCGCGTGCCAGTTGGGCGATCTCGTCGCTTCCGGTCATTTTGATATCCTGCTGCAGATTACCTTCGGCTACGAGCCGTGTATGACGAACGAGTCTGGCGAGCGGCAGGGTGATTTTACGGCTGAAGCGATAAGCAATCCATAGACATACAGCGACCGATACAATTGCCATAAGCAGTGTCATCAGTACCAGATTACGGGTAATACTATCAACGAAGCTTGCATCCATACTGGCAGCCACAAGAATCGAACTGCCCGGTATATGATAGTAATAAGTCACATGAGAACCGGCATCGGTTGTATACAGATCTGTTAACAGTTTGCCGTCTTTCATTGCTTGCTGAATATTATCGCTTAATTCTACGCTCTGTTCTTTTTTGAAATTTTTGGAGGCATTGGACAGTGCGGTAACAACGGCTTTGTCTTTGTCGACCCGGAGTACGTACAGATTATCCAGCTCATAAGCTTTGAGCTGGGAATCCAGATACGTCTCCAGCTTCATTGTCTCGCCGCTGTTGCCCTGGGCAGACTGCATGACCTGTGTATTATCGAGTCCCTTTAGAATCCCGTCCATCGCAATATTAAGCACCTGACGGAATTGTGGAACGACATTGTTATTGACCACTCCCCGGGTCATAACATAAAAGAAAATACTCATAACCAGACACACTGCAATAATCAGCAGGGCAAAGGTCACCATAATTTTACGGCTGATCGATTGATTAATTCGAAACATGCTGAATCCCCTCTCCATACTTAACAAGTCTGCAATTCGATACTGAAATTCATTTTGGATAATTAATATCCCTGAATTGATCCCCCGACGTGATAATAACTAACGCGACTTTTTACGATACATACTCCCAAGAAGTATAAAGACAGGCTGCCATTCATATGTATGCTGTGTGAGTATCTAGTCCTGGTTTTATTTGACTCCTTTCGACAATATATTGAGCTTATAACGATAAGATATTCTATAAAACTATGAAAAATGAACATTATAAGCAGATTGAACTATGATAAAAGACATAAATAATTTCTTATTCTATATCAATTGACCATTGTTTGAATAGGTATTTTTGCGTATAAATAGTCAAAAATCTAAAATAAATATCAAAATAAGCAAAAATAAGGCGAAAAATAAAGATTAGGTATCACAGAATTAACACTACTTGTTTACTCGGGATTATGTTAGAATAAAAACGAAAATAGACAGATAAAGGGGAGAATATAATGCATGTATTTCTAGTTATACTTAACGTACTCATTCTGGCAGTACTGATCGGCGTGCTGATCTGGATGCAGAAGAAACATATTTCTTTTACGAAACGGGTATTTACCGGTCTGCTGCTGGGTATCGTATTCGGTGCCTTTCTTCAATTGATCTATACACCGGATTCCGAAGTGGTGTCGGATTCGATGGAATGGTTTAGCCTGGTCGGTAACGGCTATGTAGGTCTGCTGCAAATGGTCGTTATTCCACTGATTATGGTCTCGATCATCATGGCTATTCTCAAGTTGAGCGGCCGTCAGAATCTGGGTAAAATCAGCGGCTCTATCCTGGCTGTACTGCTGCTGACGACAGCGATTGCTTCCGCAGTAGGCATCGCATCTGCACTCAGTTTTCATCTGACAGCAGAAGGTATGCCGATTGGTCAGGTAGAACAAGAACGCGGAGCAGCTCTTCAGGAGCGTCTCGGTGAAGTGCAGGATAAATCATTGCCGGCACAGCTGCTGGAATTTATCCCGACGAATCCATTTGAAGATATGACTGGAGCACGTCAATCCTCCACACTGGCTGTTGTTATTTTCTCGGCTTTTGTTGGTGTAGCGGCTCTTGGCTTTATGCGTAAAAACCCTGCTCAGGGTGAAATATTCCGTAATTTGATGGAATCCATCTATGGTGTAGTTATGCGCATGGTAACGCTGATTCTGCGTCTGACTCCTTATGGAATCCTGGCACTTATTACCAAAATGGTTGCAACGACAAGTGGTCATGATATTCTGAATCTGTTCAAATTCGTAGTCGCTTCTTATGTAGCGCTGATTGCGATGTTCGTGATTCATATGATTATTCTGGCTATTAATGGACTCAATCCGGTCCAGTATGTGAAGAAGATTATTCCTACGCTGACTTTTGCATTCACTTCTCGCTCCAGTGCAGCGACGATTCCATTAAACGTAGAGACACAGACCCGCAAACTGGGCGTGTCCGAAGGGATTGCCAATCTATCTGCAAGCTTTGGTGCGACGATTGGACAAAATGGCTGCGCCGGGATCTATCCATCCATGCTGGCGATTATGATTGCACCAACAGTGGGCATTAATCCGCTGGATTGGCAGTTTATCCTGACGCTGATCGCAGTAGTCACAATCAGTTCGCTTGGTGTTGCAGGTGTCGGCGGTGGAGCTACGTTTGCTGCACTGATCGTTCTGTCCACGATGAATATGCCGGTAGCACTGGCAGGTCTGCTGATCTCCGTAGAACCGCTGATCGATATGGGACGTACTGCTCTGAATGTGAGCGGATCGATGACAGCCGGTCTGGTGAGCAGCCGGGTACTCAAGGAACATGACAAAGACGTCTACAATCATGAAGATCGCGATCTGGATACAGCTGAAGCTTCCTGATTGCAGAATTGATCTTGCGTAACATCCGGTAGAATACAAGGCAAAGCGGCAGGCTGATGTGCCTGTCAATTATTCCTTTGTGGAATACTGCATTGTACGCGCTAAATGCTAAACCGAACAGGCATGCCATACGCATCCGAGGATGCAGCAGGCATGCCTGTTTTTTTATCATGATACAGGGTTGTGAATTATGGAAAATGAATGCAGAACCGAGCTATCTACAATGTTGTTCAAAGGAACTGTTTTCCATAATATGTTGGCAATGTCGTATTCCTGTGATAAAGTAGAACAGGTTTTCCACAAAATTCCGCGGTTCGTAACCATCCCGCGTTATCAAAACTAGGGGGAAAGAGTAGTGCTCAACAATATAGAGTGGGGTATTTTGTTTGTTATTGTGAATTATGCGTTATTTACAATCTGTTATCGATTGTTTGGGATCAAGGGATTATACGGATGGATAGCAATCGCTGCTATTCTGGCGAATATCCAGGTCGTCAAAACGATCGAGCTGCTGGGAATTGTTACTACACTGGGTAACACGATGTATGTCAGTATGTATCTGGCAAGCGATCTGCTGAATGAACGATTTGGACCACGTGTAGCACGCAAAGCAGTCTGGTTCGGATTTTTCACTCTGATTGTAACGACGATTGTTATGCGGATGGCTATTCATTTTGATCCGGCAGTGGGAGTGGATGTCTCCCAGGAAGCGCTGGAATTGATTTTTGGTCCTCTGTCAACGCTGTTGATTGCCAGTCTGACGGCTTATCTGGTCAGTCAGTTCCTCGATGTTCGATTGTATAAATGGCTGCGCCGCCGTTTCCCGGCTCCGCATCAGCTGTGGATTCGCAATAACGGCAGTACAATGATCAGTTCGTTTATTGATACACTGATCTTTTGCAGTATTGCCTTTTTGGGGATGTATGAATGGTCGGTCTGGATCGAGATTTTCCTGACAACTTATATACTCAAATTCCTGCTTACTGCTGCAGGAACGCCTTTCCTTTATCTGGCGCGCAGTTTCAAGGTGCATGAAGAAGATCTTCCGCAGCTGATCCAGCCGGGACATCCTGCTGCCGAGCAAGAATTACCCTCATCGACTTCCTGATCCATAGATTCAAAATAAAAGACACATGATTGCATATCATCCATGCAGTCATGTGTCTTTTTTGGCTATGGTTATTCAGTGTATGATCCAGTATTCGTTCTGCACCAATTAGCCGATAACGGTTAATTCTTTGGGGAAAGAAGACAGTACATCGACACCGTCGGCGGTCACGATTACATCATCCTCGATCCGTACGCCGCAGTGTCCCGGTACATAGATACCCGGTTCTACCGTGAACAGTACGCCTTCTTCCAGCACATTCTCATTGCCACCATGAACCGAAGGGTATTCATGGGTATCCATACCAAGTCCGTGTCCAAGACGATGGATAAAGCGTGGGCCGTAGCCAGCTTCAGTAATCACATCACGTGCAGCCTTGTCGATTGAGGCAAAAGTAACCCCCGGACGTGTTGCACGAATCGCTGCTTCATTCGCCGCCAGTACCGTATTGTAAATGCGTCTGGCTTCCTCATCCACTTCGCCAATAGCAAAAGTACGTGTGATATCGGAAGCATAACCATTATAGAAAAGTCCAAGGTCAAACATAACCAGCTCGCCTGCTGCCAGTTTGCGTGTCCCCGGTACACCATGCGGTAGAGCGGTATTCGGTCCGGACAATACCATCGTGTCAAAAGCAGGCTTTTCTGCGCCCAGCTTTTTCATCTGGTATTCGAGCTCGGCAACCAATTCAATCTCGGTAATGCCGATTTTGACGCTGGAAAGACCGCGGCGCAGTACTTCTTCGATCTTCAGAATAGATTCTCTCATCCGCTGTACTTCTTCCGGTGACTTGCGTGAACGCATGCTGTTCAGCATATTGCCTACATCGATGTACGATGTAGCATTGAGTTCAGCAGACAGCTGTTCGAACCGTGCTACCGACAGATGTTCCTTTTCCAGACCAAGATTGCCTACATTGCCATTGATGCAGTGCTTAAGGCGAATATAGGGATTATCCGTATCCGTATGGGTCTCAATGCGTTCCACACTGGATACGCTGCGCGCCTTGTCTTCGTCCAGCGCAGGCAGCAGCATAAAAGCTTCCTCTCCATCGGGAATAAATAATCCCAGAAAACGTTCATGTGGATCGCTCGCAAAGCCGGTCAGGTAGTATACATGTTTGGGATCGGTAATTAGCAGGCTGTCTACGCCGGCTTCTCTCATTAATCCACGCAGGGTGGCGATTCTGTCATCCATAGGTGCAGCTCCTCGTCATTATGAAATAGTGTAAAAGTAGTATGAATCCTGTTATATCATTACCCGCAGCGGGTTCTATCACTCTTTCTATTGTAGCGGTTAATCCGGCTCAGGAAAAGCAGGTGACCGGATTCGCTTGACTGTGAGCAGAGAATGGAATCAGGATTGTGCTATAATAACCCCGGATGAAATAGAGCCGGCGCAAGTAGACAATACAGCCAGGTAAGAGGAGGAGCAAAGATGCGGCTAATTCCCGAAAAGGTCCCTTTCCGCATATCGACTACTGATCTTGAAGTGATATATACCGAATCAGGCGGTGCGGTCATTCGTCTGGATGTGCAGACGCTGGATGATACCATACATAATCATTATCGCGAAATTCAATTGAAATTCAGCACAGTCGCTGAACTGAGATGTATTACATTGAACTTGTTTGAACAGTATGCGGGCACTATTGATATATCGCTGCCGAAGGGAGAAGGGGTAACTTACTGGCAACAATATGGTTATCCTTTGGATTCAGGCTTGTATCAAGTCATTCCATCCACGATTCTGGAGGAAAAGGAAAAGCTTTTCGACCCTCACAGCAGACTGAATCTGCGCCATTATCTAATTGCAGGCTACGACAGTTACATAGAAATTATCGCTTCTGGCTATACCCAAACATAGGGAGGTTTTCACACATGAATCAGTCTATTGTTCATATTGCTCTGGTCGTTCACGATTATGATGAAGCTATCGAGTTTTATACACAAAAATTAAATTTTACGCTTATCGAAGATATTTACCAGCCTGAGCAGGACAAGCGCTGGGTGGTTGTCGCTCCTCCCGGCTCTACAGGCACAACGATCCTGCTGGCGCGTGCGTCCAAACCTGAACAAGAGCCTTTTATTGGTAATCAGGCAGGCGGACGGGTGTTTCTGTTTTTGAATACAGATGATTTCTGGAGAGATTATCATGCCATGCTAGCCCAAGGGATCCATTTTGTGCGAGAACCCAAAGAGCAAGATTACGGAATGGTTGCCGTCTTCGAGGACCTCTACGGCAATCTATGGGATTTACTGCAATTAAACGAAGATCACCCTATCGCCAGACGATTGGGATAATTGCAGAATGCCGATATCATGTATTCGCGAAGCAGTAGATTGTTCATATACGACAAACAGCCTACCTGTTGTGATATAAGGTGGGCTGTTTGCAGATTTGAAAATAAAGACAGTTGATCAATCGGCAGCAGTCAGCGCTGCATGGATTTCTTTCATTTGTTCCAGATGGCGCTGCTCGTGAAGACCGATAAATTCGTTCCATTCTTCAAGAGTCAAAGGACCAAATACCGGATGGTTCATCGTTTTATGATGGAGATCTTCACTGCTCGCAGTCTGGATAGTCTCTTCCAGACGAGTACGTGAGCGATCCAGGCGGGCGCGAAGTTCAGTGAGTGTCAAATGCTTATCTGCCGGTACCATGGCAGGTGGTGCAGGGATATGACGTGAACGATCTAGGGTCAGATGGAAAGACGGAGTAGCTGTCGCACCGGAGACCGGAGCCGGTGTTGGCTCATCTTGCTGAATAGTATGTGCCAGCCGATCGGTAATGGCCGTCTCCATTAGGTACAGATGCTCCATAACCTGGGCGATAGTCCATTGGTCAGGACGGGCATGTTCATTCAGGATCGGCTCATCCAGTGAACCGGCAAAATTCCATATTTGTTCGCGAACTTTGATTGTATTGGGATGCAGCATAAGTGTAGCCTCCTTTGATAAATAAACGCGTTAGTATGGATGGCGGTACATATATCCTATCGTTCAAAATGGTACAGCGTCAGGGAGAAATCCTGTATTGTATACAGGATATGGAGCAGCTGAAGCCCAAATAATAATCGTCCCTGATCTTACATACTTGTACAAGCTGATTTTGCCTGAAACATGGTCATTATACAATGATAAAAATCGCCATGTCATTATTTATCAGCTACAATAATTCAGAATAGCTATCAAGCGGGTAATAATAGGCTAGCTACTATAATGGAGAAGCAGATTAACCGATTGAAAGGGGTAAAAGGATGAGACCAACTAATTCGAACCAACCAGACCCGGAGGAACAGCAGCGTCTTGAACAGGATTATGGATATGCAGCCATTTATACGGCCAAGCTGTTATACAAGCAAAAACCGGTGATTGACCGTGAAGCTCTTTATGCCAAAATACAGGAATATGCTGGACCACTCAATACAGCCGAAGATCTGGAGGGTCAGGAAGAGACACTGGCTGTCTGGGAAGCCAGAGAATCCGTCAATGATAATGGGGAATCACAGGAGCAGCTGGAAGATCATTATCACTTCTTTCATCTAAATCATACGCTTGAATATCAAGAAGGACCGATGCCTGTCCAGACGGTATTGATGCCTTCAGTAAATGGTGTACATCCCGAAGAATATGAGACAGCGCTTCAGCAATCCTGGCATTGGCCGGAAGTTGCCGAGACACTGGCTGGCTGTTCTTACGAGATGATTCTTACTGATATGATGGCTCGGGGGATGCCGCATCAGCGCAGACTTCCGCTATTCAATCATGTGCTGCGCGCGATTCTGGAAGTGGTTCCTTGTGACGCGGTGTATTACAACGAAAGTGACAAGCTGGTGGATCCGCAGGCACTGCTTCAGGCATTCAGCCAGGGGCATGAATTGTATGGTGCGCTGAATATTCGTCTGTACAATATCCAATCGGATAATGGACGCCGGGAAATGGTCATGGACAGCCGCGGACTGGCTGCATTGGGCGTACCGGATGTGCAGTGTCATTTCTATGATATCGAGCCTGCAGAAGTGGCGCAGTTCCTGATGAATACAGCCGAGTATCTCTATCATCAGGGCGACATTATTGCAGACGGCGAGACGATCGGTATGCATGAGAATCAGCGCTGGAAAGTAGAACATCAGTATTCCCTGGTCGGACCGCGCCGGGTAGTACTGGACGTTGATCCAGGCGAAGCCTATTATGCAGGAATGCACGAATCCAATCGATCGTCCCGCAGTCAGGGATAGGCAGTATCATGGAATACTATAGATTGCGTTTTGAGGAAAGTGATGAGAATTATTACTTTGAAATTGACGACGACCGTACCGTATTGCGTCAGGTAATCGAGGATGAGGAGCGCTGGGTCGTTTCCAGCCGTCCGGATGAGGAACTTCATTTTTGCCTGTATGATCAGGACTTTGACCAGAGCATGGACGGGGCGGATGGTGAAGATATTTCACAGGAAGAATTTGAACAGGTATGGACGCAGGCTATGAAGCCTTATCGCAAAGACTGGAACAGCATCAAAGCCCATTATAAGCCGGGTGACAAAGTAACCGGAGTGGTAGAGGTAAGCTATCCACAGGGAATTATTCTGAGTCTACCCAATGATGCTTTTGGCATTGTAGCCGATGATGAATGTGCCCAGTTTGTTCCGGTAGAGCATCGCTATCCCGGACATATGCTCAAGACTGTGGTGATCGGCTTTGATGAAGTTAACGGTTGGGTGGAGCTGTCCTGTCGTCCAGACTGAGTTCAAAAGGGGGATGTATATGCAAGAAACAACGATTCATCATTTGCAGACCGTACTGCAAAACGGTTCGCTGCTGTCTCCGGATATGTGGGAGCAGCTTGATATTGAGCGGTATCTGGAATATCGGGACAGTGCAGATTTTGATACCGCATGGATTCAGGCTTATCAGCAGCTGCGTCGTGAAGGGCTGAAGCCAGCAGAAGAAGAGCGGGTACGGGAGTGGAGCCGTCAGGCTTTTGATCAGGTTATTCGGGCATCCGGCAGTAGTGAGCTGGCTACTTATGTCAGTGATGATATGGATATGGTCTTCTGCGCTTATCTGCTTGGACTGGATCACGAATTTATCCGGGAGCTGGCAGGCCACTATGAACAGGGTGAACTTCCGGTCTAATTATCAGGATGCAAGTACTTGTATATGGGGCCATATCCAATGATATATTACGTCTCAGACCAAATACGCCGTGCAGCCCCTTAACGGGCGGCACGGCGTATCATTTGATTGAACACTTCGGATAGTACAAGTCCCAACGCGATCGAACCGGAGATCATCGATGCCTGGGCAGCGAGCTCGGTTGCAGCCGTGTAATGATTTTCCACAAAGGATCGCATTGCATTATAAGCCAGTCCACCGGGAACCAGCGGAATGACTCCTGCTACACTAAAAATAATGACCGGTGTCTTGTAAATACGCGCAAATACCTGGCTGATTCCGCCTACAATAAAAGTAGCCATGAGGGTAGCTCCTACCGGATCAATATGCTTGTGCAGCATGACATAGACGATCCAGCCAAGCATGCCGGCTACACCGCACTGTAGCAGCGAACGCCTTGGCGCATTGAATATAATGCCAAAACCGGCGGTGGCGATAAAGCTGGTAATTAACTGAGCCAGCATAGTAGGCATAACTTCCTTTCCTGAATCTATCGATTTATCCCGATCAGACGAATGTCAAAATAATGGCGACTCCTGCTCCGATCGCAAAAGCCGTAAGCAGTGCATCGGCACCTTTGGAGATGCCCGAAACGAGATGGCCTGCCATCAGATCACGTATCGCATTGGTAATCAGCAGCCCTGGAACGAGCGGCATAACAGATCCGATAATAATTTTATCCAGTTCATTTCCCCAGCCATAGCCAATAAACAGGGAAGCCAGCAGCCCGATAATAAAGGCGGCACACAGCTCCGCAAAAAACTTCACCTGCACCCATTTGTGCAAATAAAGCATGGTGGTATATCCTGCCAGGCCTGCAACGAGAGAAGGGATAAAATCTCCCCAGCTGCCCTGAAACATAATAGTAAAACAACCACTGGAAATCGCTGCAGCCATCATTTTCATCCAGGATGAATATTCTGCAGGACCGGCTTCAATCACCTTGAGCAGTGGATAGGCTTCTGCAGGTGTCAGCTGTCCGCTGCTGATTTGCCGTGAAATAGCGTTTACCTGGGCGATCTTGTGCAGATCGGTTGTGCGTTCGGCGATCCGTGCGAGCCGCGCGCTCTCGGCGCCGGTGATCGAGAACATAATAGCAGTAGGCGTCACATAGCTGTGCGCACCCGGCAGCCCGTAGGAAGTGGCTATACGGGTCATTGTATCTTCCACGCGGTAGGTTTCCGCGCCGCTTTGCAGCATAATCTGACCGGCCAGCATACAGGTATCCATAATTTCATTGATCGCCCTGCTGAGGGTTGTCGGTTCTTCCAAACTCGTTCTCCATCCTCTCTCTTGATGACTCATCTATCACATTATGCGCGATACCGGAAAATCATTCAATAACTGTTATACCCACATCATGCAAAATATTCTTTCTTTCTTCTTTTGTCGGAAAAAGGAGATTTAGCGCACGAAATAAACATAATAGATAGCCTGTTGTCGATTTCCAAAAATGAACAATATATTTTTACGAATATGTCATAAAAAAATGTTCCTTCTGCGTTGTAGAAGGGTATAATGATACTTAATCTACTATAAAGCGAGTGGCGTCATCTCAAATCATACGTAAATATCCGACGTTATTATACGCGATAGTTGGAGCGGCATACTGCCTAATGTGGTAGCACGGAGACTGTGAACAATGATTTACAGTCGATGAATTGCTGTTATCTGCCTTGGTTACATGACATGTTGGCGTGGCATACTATCATACTGCTGAGGGAGGAAAGAAAGATGGACAAGGTTATGCATGAGAGTAAGGTACTGGAGGAAGTGTTCGGGGAAGGTGTTCACCTGGAACAGGTCAAATTCTGGAGAGGCCAGAGACGTAATCTTGCTTTTTATACCAAGTCTATCGGGGAGCTGCGCGTGACCACAGGCAAAATTGTGGCCGATGATCCATACAGCCTGATTGAATCTACCCCATTTGTGCAAGTGTTCCCCAAAGGATCTTTCCCTGTCGAGTTGTCAATTGCCCGCATTACCGATCCGGCTGTATACAAGGAAGGCCGGGAAGATATGGTGGATGAGCGTATTGCCTTCGTACGTGTAAGGTTCAGCGATGCTCCCGTAGCTCGCTGGGCAGGAGCAGAGCGCGAATTCAGCCCGGAAGCAGATCCGAATAATCTGTATGAACAAGCACGCTGGGGCTATGCCGTTGATTCCGGAACCGGCAGTCTGCTGGATGCACAAGCTTATCAATGGCTATCCGAACAACAGGAAATGGACAACCCCGAAGTCGCTCAGGAGCTGATGGATGCGTGGGAATCGGCAGCGATCGAATCATTCCGTCCTTCACGCAGCTGGCTGGTCACGGAGCTTGAGACTGGAGATAACATTGCTTTGTTCTCCAGCGGATTTGGCAATGGCGTATACCACAGTTATATCGGATACGCTGAGGATGGAAGTCCGGTACAGCTGGTCACCGACTTTAACGTATATCCGGATTGATCGTTTATGAGGATCGGTACTGGTTGCCGGTCTGTCCGAGCGCTGTTTACTAAGAAGAGACCAATCATATAGACTGTTTTTAGCCGGATGAGCTGATTCATCCGGCTAAAGCTGTGTAATAACTAAACAGGCAGAGTTTTTCGACTATTTAAATGTAAAGGATGTGAGTACTGATGAGTAATCTGGAAAGAGCTATTATTCTGGCCACCCGTGCGCATTCCGGACAGGTCGACCGTTCGGGTCAACCGTATATTCTGCATCCGCTGCGTGTGATGCTCAAAGTGAGTTCCGAAGAAGCACGTATCGTTGCTGTACTGCATGATGTACTGGAGGACACAGATGTTACTGCTCATGATCTGGCGGCCGAAGGATTCTCCGAAGAAATCGTAGAAGCTGTTCAGGCGATGAGCCGTCATGAAGATGAATCCTATGAAGACTTTGTTCTCCGTGCCAAGCAGAATTCCTTGGCCCGTACCGTGAAAATGGCGGATATCGAAGACAATATGGATCCTTCACGCAATGTAGAGCCTTCCGAAAAGGATATGGAACGCCTTAGTAAATACGGTAAAGCACTAGATGAGCTGATGACCGAGACAGAAAGCGCACGTTAAAGGAAAGAGAATTGCTTGAATAAAAGCAATTCTCTTTTTTATTTTCAAAAAAATCCCAATATGTATTGGAATACTATTCATTAATATACTTTATATCCGATATTAATAAGGTGGCTTATTAACTACATATCAAAAGGGGATATGAGAAATGAAATTGAAGATTAGTATGATTGCATTATTTACAGTAGTGATGTTAACTGCTTGTGGACAAGAAAAGCAAGCAGCAACAACGCAGCCTGCAGCCAGTACGGAGACAGCAGCAACGACAACAGAAAGTACAACGACAACTACGGAAGCAGAAGAACAGCCAGCAGTAGAGCAAGCTGCAGAAACAGCACCAGTAACAGCACCTGAGCAAAATACGTTTGCTGATGCGATGGTAAATCTCGTTCCTTATATGACAGAGAATCAGGGAGAGATGTCTCAGCAGACGTACGATTATATTACTGCACATCCTAATCAGTTCCCTGCTACAACAACTGCAGATAAACAGGAAGTCAAAAATGCCGTAGACTCCTCGGTCACTTCGCGTCATATGTTCAAAAATGTAGCTCCTTATCTGGATAAGATGGTTACCGTCAGCGGTAATGTAGTGGAAGTATCCGAAGAAGAAACAGAAATGGGAACAGTCGCGTTTGTTCATCTTACGGATGAATACGATAACTCTGTAACTGGAGTATACCTGGGCTCTACAGGAGATTTGCTGGATGGTGACGATGTTACGGTCAGAGGCGTACCGGTTACTACCTATTCATTTGAAAATGTGGGCGGAGGAACAACGAATGCAGTTATGCTGGCGCTGTCCACTGTGCAAAAAGAAAAGTAATTACTATTCATAAATCATAAATGCAATTAAAAAAGGAAGGCTACCCGCTGAGGTGTAGTCTTCCTTTTGCATTCTGTAAAAAGAATAATGGACGCTGATTGGTTATTCATTTGCGGTCAGCCGGATAGACAAGTCCCAACTGCTTACGGGCTTCTTCCATAATCTCGGCTGTAATCAGGGAATGTTCCCATGAATTGATACTGGATTCCTGCCGACCTTCAGCGATAAGATCAAGGAATTCACGAATCTCGTAATACATTGGTGGTTCGTACTGGGTCACATGCAGCTCTTCTGTATAACCGCCGCGATATGTCATTACGATCTGGTTGGGTTCGCTGATCTTGTCGATCCGGATACTGCCCAACTCGCCCTGAATCTCGGATGGAAGGGAAGAATCGGTGATTTTGGAATACATCACTACTGCGTCCATATCATCATAAGAGACGACAATACTGCCTTCACCATCGACGCCTGATTCCAGCATAACGCCGGTTGCTTTGACCGTGTTGGGACGGCCGAATAAGGCGACCAGTGGATAGATACAATAGACGCCAAGATCCATCAATGCACCGTTGGAGAATTCAGGTTTGAAGGCATTCTGGATATTGCCTTCCTTATAGGCATCATAACGGGAAGAATACTGACAATAGTTGGAGAAATAGCGACGAACCTGTCCCAGTTTGGGCAGACTGTTACGCAGTGCGGTAAAGTTCGGCATCATCGTCGACTTCATCGCTTCCATCAGGACTACCTTGTTCCGTCGTGCTGCATCAATAATCGCCTGTGTCTCTGCAACATTGGAAGCCAGCGGTTTCTCGCAGAGCACATGCTTGCCATGATCCATACAGAGTACAGCCTGCTCTGCGTGCAAAGAGTTGGGACTGGCGATATAGACGGCATCGACCTGCCCACTGCCAAGCATCTCCTCCAGATCCGTGAACAGATGATGGATTGCATGTTTGCGACCGAACTGCTGAGCGCGTTCCGGTGTGCGCGAATACAGTGCAGTCAGTTCAAAATCGTCATTGCGTTTAGCGGCTTCAATAAATCGTTCTGTAATAAAGTTAGTACCAATAATACCAAAGCGGACCATACCATCGTCCTTTCTATAAATGTAATCAATATATAATCTTGTCCAATCTGTTCCATTCATCATGGCGTACCGTCTAATTATACCCGACTTGAAGGGAACCTGACAAAGTGTTCTTCGTAATTGCGTGGGTTTTATAGATACGGCGATTCAGAACATCTGTAAAAGCAATGCGTCCTGTTGACAAATGTGGTGTAAATAAGGAATAAAAGCTGGTTTTTTGCCCTTATTCCAATTATTATTGGATGTAATCTGCACGTTAACTATTTCATTTCGTTTTGAGACCAATAGATGGAGTCACACTACAGGGAGAGAGGCATTTTTGAAACAGAATCATACAGAATTATTGCTGCAGCTGATTTCAGAAAGTGTTTTGCAGGATTCATTATTTACCAATTCACCGGATGGTATGCTGATTCTGGATCATGTCGGTATGCTGGTTCGTGCGAATCCTGCTATTCGGCATATGACCGGTTATCACTTTGAAGAGCTGTATCTTTTTACAGAGAGTCATCTGCAGTCCTGTCGCACCATTCAGCCGCTGCAGACTTCAATCACTCAGGCCTTGTCAGGCACAGCTTCAACGATAGAACTGGAAGCACTTCACAAAGATCGCTCCAAAATCTGGATGCAAATGACATTTACTCCGATTCAGCATACGGGAGAGATGATAGGCATCTATGTGATTTGCCGGGATATTACTGCGCAAAAAAAGATGGAACAGCAGATCCGGCAGAGTGAAAAAGATTTCCGGCTGATTTCCGAGCATTCCCTTGATTTTATTTCCAGACATATGGCCGATAGCAGCGCAACCTATCTGTATGCTTCACCTGCCTGCAAGACGATACTCGGTTATGAACCGGAAGACATGATTGGCAACAGTGCATATGACTTTTTCCATCCCGATGATATCCATGTCGTGATCCGTTATCTGGAGCAGATTCTGCATACAGAAAGATCGTATACCGTCTCTTACCGCATCCGTGCCAAAGAAGGTCATTACGTGTGGATCGAGAGTACAGGCCGCTATAGCTACAATGAGCAAACAGGTGAAATTGAAGAAATTATAGCGGTATCTCGTGATATCACCGATCGCAAAAAATCCGAGCGTCGGCTCAAGGAAAGCGAACAGCGTTACAAATCGCTGTTCGAGTACAATCCGGCGAGTGTATATTCGTTTGATCTGGAAGGGAATTATACATCGAGTAATGAAAATCTGGCGCTTCTGCTGGATTATCCACTCGAGCAGATCATGGAGATGTCCTTTCATAACATTATCGTACCGGAAAAAGTGGAAGATACGAATCGGCATTTTGAAGCTGCGCGTAGTGGTATTCCGCAGAATTACGAGACAACCGTAGTACACAGCAGCGGCAAAGTTATCGATATCAGTGTGATTAACGTACCGATTATCGTCGATTCCGAGATTGTGGGTGTCTACGGAATAGCCAATGATGTAACCGAACGCAAAGAATATATTCGTAAACTGGAAAAGCTGGATTATGAACATGAGCTGATCCTCAGCTCTGTCTCGGAAGGCATATTTGGACTCAACAAAGAAGGCAAAGTCATGTTCACTAACCCGGCGACCCTGTCCATGCTGGGATTCTCCCAGAACGAATTCAATGGACATTACAGTCACCATATTATCAACCCGTCTGCACCAGGTGGAGTACCGTACTCCCCGGAAGAGTGCCCGATTTGTGCAACGATTCGGGATGGTATTCCTCGTTCCATCAAAGAAGGGATCTTCTGGAAAAAGAATGGTTCCAGCTGTCTCGTGGAATATAACGTGAATCCGATTATTGATAAAGATCAGATTCAGGGCGCCGTCATTGTATTCCGCGATATTACCAATGAGCGCGAAGTACTCCGTCAAAAAGAACTGGCTGAACAGGCAGCTTCGGCCAAATCCGACTTTTTGGCCATGATGAGCCATGAGATTCGTACACCCATGAATGGTGTACTTGGAATGACCAATCTGCTGCTGGATACCGAGCTGACAGAGACCCAGCAGGATTATGCCGAGATTATACGCAGTAGCGGGACGTCGCTGATGCGGATTCTGAATGATGTTCTGGATTTCAGCAAAATTGAAGCAGGAAAATTCTCACTCGAACCCGAAGAGTTTGAACTGGAGGCGCTGGTTGAACATGTTGCCGAACTCTTCACCCCTAGCGCCATGGAGAAAAAGCTTGATCTGTCGTGGTACGTAGCACCTGGACTGCCGCGCAGAGTGGTGGCTGATCCCGATCGGCTCCGCCAGATTCTGAGTAATCTGGTCGGCAATGCCATCAAGTTTACGGATAAAGGAACGATTGGTATTATTGTGGATAAACTCTATGAAGACAGCGACAAAAAGCAGTTGATGCTGGAATTCATCGTAGAAGATACAGGTGTAGGAGTAGCAGAAGACAAGAAAAATCTGTTGTTCCAATCCTTTTCCCAGCTGCATCCGGCATTAAACCGTAAATACGGAGGAACCGGGCTGGGTCTGTCCATATGCAAAAAGCTGATTGAGCTAATGGGTGGCACGATTCAGGTCGAGAGCCGCGAAAATGTAGGTTCCATTTTCCGCTTTATCCTGCCCTGCAGCTGGCTGGGTGCAGAACATTCCAACGAAGTGGAAGCAGAACAGACGTCGGATCTAGATCTGGAATGGATCAGTCATGATCAGGTAGATGTATCCGATCTGTCTATCCTGATCGCTGAAGATCATCCGGTGAATCAGCAATTGATGGAAGATATTATTCGCAAATTTGGCTGCCGGGTAGATACTGTCAGTAATGGGGTAGAAGCTTATGCCGCTATTGTACGACATCATTACGATCTGGTGTTCATGGATATACAGATGCCCATGATGGATGGTATCGCGGTCTCCAATCTGATTCAGCAGCTGCTGCCACTGGAAGCCAGACCATCGATTGTAGCTGTGACGGCCAATGTAGGCAGTGATATTCAGGCAGCATGTCTGCGCAGCGGTATGATTGATTTTATTATCAAGCCGATTCATCCATCCGAGATTCACAGAGTACTGGTAGAGCAGCAGAATAGACAGCAAGCTCCAACTGCACAAAATGATCATATGCACTAATAAAGCAGGTATACCACCTAATGCGCCTGTCGCTGGTTTTTGAGAGGAAAGATGTTCTATTCGGGGAAAACGGGTAAGTAACATACAGAAAGACCAGGCAGTGATTATGGGAGGGATCGGGATGAATACAGTATCATGGGATGAGCCTCTACGCAGAATTATGGAACAGCTTGCCAGATCGGAGCCTACCCCGGGAGGCGGCAGTGTATCCTCGATTGTCGCAGCACTTGGTGCAGCGATGACTTCGATGACAGCCAACTTTTCACAGGGAGAAGGATATGAACAGATTGAACAGCATGTCGCTCAGGCACTGCAGGATATGGAGTACATATCTTCTGCTTGCGAATGGTTGATGGCCAAGGATATCGAAGCGTTTGGCCAGTATATCGAAGCCCTGCGGATGCCGCATCGTACGCCTGAACAGCAGGAGCAGCGCCAGGAGACTGTATATGATACGAAAATTCAGGCGATCGATACTCCTTTGCAGTTGATGGAGTGTTGTCTATACGGGCTGTATAGTGCAGCTCCGTTGATTGAAGTATGCAATCATACTGTGTTATCCGATATCGGAATTGGCATTATCTTGTTTGAAGCGGCTGCACGGGCCTCGATGCTGACGGTGCAGATTAATCTGGTTACCCTGCAAAATGCAGAGCAACGAGCAATTTATGAACAGCAATGTACGGAACTGATGGACAAGGTCAATGAACGACGGATGGTGTTGTTGGAACAAGTGCAATCCCGGATTCTGGCACGTGTTATCTAATCGGTTGGCAAATGTTCTTTTTGCAGCTATACTATAGAAAATAAATGATTCGGAACTGGAAGCACCAGACTCCTCACTATGGGGATTCTGGTGCTTTTTTGTTGTGGAAGGAGTTAGTATCATGCATTATCGTTACCCTCTGCTAAAGCCAATATTGCTGTGTACCGGTGCTCTATTTCTGATAGCGGTGATGGGGCTATATATTTATTTCGGTACGGGACAGCAGGAGAAGTCTCTGGAAATGTCTGTAGTCTCGGTGCTTGCGGATGGGAATACTTACAGTATTCGTACCCATGGAGATACAGTCGGTGATGTCCTTCGTCAGCAGCATATCGAGCTGGCAGCGGATGATTTGCTGCAGCCGCAGGCAGATACACCGCTGCATAACCGGATGACGATCCGTATTACGAGGGTCGCACATCAGAAGACTGCTGCACTGCAATCTGTTCCTTATGAAACGGTATATTATCAGGATGCCAGTTTGGATCAAGGACAGCAGCAGATAATCCAGACAGGCCAAAATGGTACAATCCGAATCATCGGGTTGGCAGGTAGGAATGATGGAATGACCGTATCCGAGCGGATAATTGACCAGCAGATGATACAACCATACACTGCGCAGGTTATTGCTATAGGAACCAGATTACCTGCGAAGAACAAACCAATTATACCGATGCAGACAGATACTCCAGCGAATCCAGCGGATCAAGTGGATCAAGTAGATCAAGCGAATCCAGTGGAACAAGAGCGCAGCCGTTCGGATCGATCGGAATCTTCCGTATCGACAGTCCATCTGCAGGCTTTGTCAGGTGAAGGGAATTATCCAGTCAACCCGGTAAAATCGTATCGATACGAGCTGGCAGCTGAACTGACAGCATATACAGCCGGTGTAGAAAGTACAGGCAAGCAGCCGGGAGATAGCGGATATGGTGTAACAGCTTCCGGAGCCATGGTGAAGGAAGGACAGACTGTATCGGTCGATCCAACAGTGATCCCTATGGGTTGGTGGATGTATATCGAGGGCGTAGGCTACCGTAAGGCAGAAGATACGGGCAGTGCTATCAAAGGAAGCAAAATAGACATTTATATGGACAAGCTGGATGCAGCGCGTTCATTTGGACGAAAATCAGGTATCAAGGTGTATGTGATTGGACCCGACAAGCCTGATGTATAAAATTCTATAAAGCTGTTGGATCAGCGAATAACAGGATAGTAACCAAAGCTTCTTTATAAAGTGGTTATCCTATTAGGAACACGTCAAAATGGACACCGCTTGAAGTTGGTGTCCATGAGGGGAAAGTAATGAAGTCTCTGTGTCCATCAGGAGCACAGAGACTTTGCACTGGAACAAGGTAGAGAAGAATTGTGCTTCACGATAATCTTCGTGATTTTGCACATCAGTCAATATAGGCTGATGCCTTCTTACTCGTCCTTATCATCCATATTTTTGGCGTAATAGATCTCATCCATTTCGCGGGTTAATCGCTTGGTGATTTGTTCCTGTTCTTCTTGGGACAAGGATTCTTTGGTATAGCCAAACAGATAGTTATCCAGATCGAATTTTTTGAGTTTACATTTGGTATGGAAAATATTTTCCTGGTATACGTTCACATCAATCATGTGATACATATCCTGTACTTCATCCGGAATGAAGTTCTGAATGGAGCTGATATCATGATCGATAAACAGCTTGTGACCTTCTATATCACGCGTAAAGCCGCGTACCCGGTAATCCATCGTCATAATATCGGTGTCAAAGGAATGGATCATAAAGTTCAATGCTTTGAGCGGGGAAATCTCACCACACGTCGATACATCAATATCCGCACGGAAAGTACTGATACCTTCATCAGGGTGATACTCAGGATACGTATGAACGGTGATATGACTCTTGTCCAGATGCATCAGCACATGTTCCGGCAGTGGACCGGGAGATTCTTCAAATGAAGCATTCGGAGCTGTCTCGACCGGTCCTTCGGAGATCAGCATTGTTACGCTGGCACCCTGAGGTACATAATCCTGCTTGGCTACATTCAGTACGTGAGCTCCGATAATATCCGATACGTTGGTCAGAATTTTGCTCAGACGATCGGCATTGTACTGCTCGTCAATATATTCCAGATAAGCTTCCCGCTCCTCTTTGGTACGGGTATAGCAGATATCGTACATATTGAAGCTGAGTGATTTGGTCAGGTTATTAAAGTTGTGAAGTTGGATACGTTCTTGCTTGGTTAACCCCATATTTGGTTACCCCCTGTTGTCAATGAGTGTGGGTGTATGGATATCGTTGATGTCGTAGATGAGAGGTATGGATTGGATGTACAGCCATCAACTTAGCCAGTCAGCATAACTGAATATGTGCCCCGGTTGAAACACTGTTAATTTACCCAATCTACTCATTCAAAAACAGAAGTTGGTTCTGCCGCATCTTCCCGGGAAGATTCTGAAGCTTCGAGGGAGTCTGTTGATCGCATACGCAACCATAATAACAGATGACGTACAGGATATCCATAGCAGGTCAGTGATCTTCTATGTACTTGGCTTATGCTGCGGCAGCGAAACAACAGGGCATATCCATACGCTTTTATTCAGCATCACTTGCCCCTAGCGGCAGAAGAATCTGATGAAATGGCGATTCAGCCCGTAAGCAGACAGGCGGCTGCGTCAGTTTCAAACTGATCATAACCGTCTGTCTGCCGGACTGAAAAGAAATCATAAAACGGATTATAAAACAGATCGGGAATAATAATGAAATAGAACGATCAGACTGCATCTACTATTCAAATCGGTGTTCTCCAACTGCCGATACCGGATTGAGACTTGTTCATGGCTGAAATCGACTTGTCATTTACGATAAGAAGCGTATCCGGCGACGTCTTAACAATAACTCGTTCCCGGGTACCGTAGGGGCATTTGATCAATGCTGGATGGTCATCGGGAATAAAAACATCAGGATCAATAGCGACATGGACGGCCTCACCGAGAGGGATCTCAATCTTGGACTGCTGCCAACCAATGACCAACTGTTCTTCATCACGGGCAACTCGGATACCAGACATCGTAATTCCTCCTTTTCCATGTAATAGAGACACTGTATAAACATATAGAGGCTATCTAATCAATGAATGACACCAAATGTCCAAGCAATGATCATACAGCCTCTATACCATTAGATTACCCAATCCTACCGTGGTGTCAAGCAACTTTATACCGTAGAAGCGTGGTCTGTTCGATAATGGATCAGCGTGAAGCGAGCCCCTCCCATTGGCGAAGTAGCGTATCCCAATTCGGCATTCAGCCGGGAAGCAATCTGACTGCTGATCGCCAGCCCCAGACCGGTCACTCCGTTGGTTCCGGCATAATACCGCTGGAAAATATGCTCCTGTTCTTCGGCTGCAATCCCTGGACCGTCATCATCTACATGAATCATCCAGTCTATCTGCTGCTGCTCCGGTTGTTCCAGAGCAAGCATGACATGCCCGGCGGTATGACGGACCGCATTTTGCAGCAGATTCAACAGCACCTGAAATAGCTGCTCTGCCGCGATATCGACAGTTAACGATTCTCCTTGTACCTGCAGCTCGATCTGCTGCTGCTGGGCGCCTGGCTGCAGCAGATATGCGGCTTCTTCAAGCATGCTGCGCAGATCAACCTGGGTAACCGGCCATTCTTCATTAACGCTCTCCAGTCGGGACAGCTGCAGCAATTTACTCACCATATCGATCAGGCGCTGGGACTGGGTAGAGATAATATGAAGTCCTTGCTCTGTCGGAAGTACCTGATCCTGTATAGCATACACATATCCCTGGATAGACATCAGCGGAGTCTTCAATTCATGGGATATATTCTGCAGAAATTCCAGTTGGTGCCGATGATGAAGCTGCAGCCGATCAGCCATCAGTTGAAAAGTGCTGATTAGTTCACCGATCTCGGTATGATCTGCCTGCAAAAAGGGCTCTTTGGTCATGCGATGGGGCTCATAGGTGCTTACCGCTTCTTTTAACCGGTTCAGCGGTTGTACCATACGCCACACTGCAAACAAACCGATCAGCAAAATAACAATAAAACTGGCGGCTATCGACAGCAGTGTGGTGCGCAGGAGTGGAATATACAGTGCCCGCAGGGAAGAAAGAGGTGAATACAGAATCACTCGAAAAGGCTGATGCATCAGCCGGGCTTCACTGTACAGTACCTTGGTGTTATGCAGCTGCATAATGCCTTCCCGATTAGCCGAAAAACCATTCATTTGAGTACCTACTTCATCGGCATTACTGGAAGCTACCACTTTATTCTGCGTATCCAGCACAAAATAATCGGCATAAAAGAGTGTATCTTTGATAAAAAAGCGGAAGCTGTCGCTATCCAGACTATCGATGTCATTGGTATTGAGAATATGAACGGCTTTGATCGTCTGTTCATTAAGCTGATGCTTGACCTGATTCAGCAGCAAATCATCAATCAACCGGATAAATAACAGCACGGTAATCGCGACAGTCACCAGCATGCCTGCGCACAATGCCAGCAGCATTTTGCTGCGGATCGTTTTCATGATTCATGTACAGCTGCTTTGTAGCCGAATCCCCATACTGTATCGATTGTGAGCGTGGAATGATGCTGTACCAGCTTTTTGCGGATTCGTTTGACCAGATCATCAACAACACGCACTTCACCGAAAAAGTCATAGTTCCATACTTGCTGGATTAACTGTTCTCGGCTAAACGGACGCTGCAGATGATTGGCAAGAAACAGCAGCAGTTCAAATTCTCGTGCTGTCAGGGATAATTCATGTCCCTGTACCGTGACCTGCCGGAATTCTTCGAAAATCTGCAAATTGCCGGCATGAATAGAAGTAGAAGCCTGCTGAGGCGCAAATTGATCTGAACGACTGCCAGCGTCCACATGTTCCGAAGAAGAGAGAACGGCTGCTTCAGCAGCCAGTTTGCTGCTCTGAATGAGCCGTAGCATACTTTTGACCCGTGCAACCAGCTCCCGGGGGTTGAATGGCTTGCTTAGAAAGTCATTACAGCCCAGTTCAAGTCCATTCAGCCGATCGACTTCTTCTCCCCGTGCCGAGATCATAATAATAGGAATCTCGCTAAACGTACGCAGTTCGGTCAACAGGGTAAGTCCATCGATGCCAGGCATCATAATGTCCAGAATCAGACAATCCGGCTGAAGGGCACGTACATGCTCGAGCAGTTCCCGGCCGTGTGCGAACGAAGATACTTCATATTGTTCTTTTATTAAATAACTGCTAATTAGCTGGAGGATGTAAGGATCATCATCCACAACAAATATACGGGTCATACCAAGCCCACCTTTACAAATAAATAAACCAATGATGCAGAGCCACTACTATGTAAATGTTAATGTAACAGATGAACAGAATACATTTCAAAGTTAGCAGATTTTCCCTGATTATAGACCGTATTTGATGCCAAAAAGACGGAAACTCTTCAAGAGAGCATTCCGTCTTTTTGCAGCGGGTTATTAGTTAACATACAGACATCCATTGAGAACCGATTATGAACATTGAGAATCAATCATGAACCATGGAGAGTAAGTGTGTGAGCGTGACGCAATTGGATTGCGATTGTTTTTATTTATGTGCTGCTGGTTGAGTAGTTGTTTTGTGTGCAGCTGCAGAACCGGTTGTTTTGGAAACAGGTGCTTTGTGGGTTACTGGTGCTGCTTTTTGTGTTTTGTGAGTCAGATGTGTAGCTTGTTTAGCTTTATGGGCTGCTGTTTTGTGAGTAGTGCGTGCTTTGTGAGCCGCTTGTTTAGCGTGATGAGCAGCCATTTTGTGAGTTGTTCTTGCTTTATGGGCAACATGTTTGGCTTTGTGGGCTGCTTTTTTGTGTACTCTTACTTTGTGAGCTGCCGATTTACCAGCTTTCGTTTTGTGTGTTTTAGTAGCATGAGTTGCTTTTTTCGCTGTGGAATGAGCAGCTTTTTTGGAAGATGGTGCTTTCTTGGTTACTGGTGCTTTGTGACTGGAAGTTTTGGAAGTTACCGGCGCTTTTACAGCTGCTGCTGGTTTTGCGGATTCTACTTTTTTGGCAGGTGTTGCTGGAGTAGCGACAGGGGTAGCGGCGAATACGCTGCTTGCTCCTCCCAGGACAGTTACGGCTGTTAACAATGCTGCTGCGTTTTTGGACCATTTTTTCATTACAGTCACCTCATTAGTAAGATATAAGCAATCGGTCGTGTGAAGCGAAGGAGCAGGCGCTTGGATGAAGATACGATACTGTATCCGTGCCCGTCTGCCTCACTTCAAATGGCTGGCTGCTGATTTAAGTTCATCTTACCAGTGGATTATGTGAGAACCGTGGGAAAGATGTGTGAAAAGTATATGAAAATCAATCGCATGGCGGAACAGCTATTGAGTGCCTGCGCATAATGAGCAGAAAAGCTGCAGCGATCATGCAAGGATACAGAATCGCCCAGCCGGAAAAAGGAAAAATCACAGCTGTTGAGATAAACGATATCCAACTGATAATTACGCCCAAGCGATATCCACGTAGTAGCCGTATACCTGCTGCACAGCCTGCCAGATAAGTGAGAATGAATGCAGCATTGGGCAGCTGGATCAGCACGGATAACGACAGAATATGAGTACTGTACAGCAGCAGTATGATAACAAAGCATACAGCCAGGAAAAGTAGCCCGCCTGAAGGTGTCTGATACCGACTGGACAATCTGCTCATCCACCGCGGAGCATAACCTTGCCGTGACATGGCATATGCTACCCGGGAAGCAGCTCCTACATACGCGATAATAGTAGCTGTACAGATAAATAATCCGGTTACACCTGCCAGTACGGCGCCCCATGAACCGAGTGTCTGGCTGATCATCCATACCAGGGATGTGTCCGATCCTCCATGCAGATAGCTCTGTGTACCGACAGCTGCCAGAGCCGTCAGAAAGTACAGAATGCCTACCACGATAGCTGCAATTGTAATCCCCCGGACTGCCGCCTGCCGGGGATCACGGAATTCTTCCGACATATGGGACACAGCTTCCCAGCCGATAAAGCACCAGAACAGCATCGCTGCCGCTTGACCGACAGGCAGCCAGCCATGCGGCAGGAACGGGGTGAAATGTACCTGCTGCATATGCGGCATCGCCGCAGCAATAGCAAAAACAAGTACAGCTATAATAGAAAGGACAACCGCAATCTGAAGACGTCCTGCTAGCTGCATACCGATCCAGTTGGTTACTAGTCCGACAGCAAGGATCAGTGCAGCCAGTCCAATCCGCACCGTATCGCTCCAGCCCATCGCGGCTGTCATATAGCCAGCTCCTGTCAGTGCAGCAACTGGCGCACCAATCGGCACCGACATCAGGAAAAACCACCCTGCCAGTGCCCCGGCCCGTGGGCCAAAAGCCAGCGTGACAAAATGCGAGACTCCTCCTGCGTTAGGGAAACGAGCAGATAGAAGTCCCATTGACAAAGCCATAGGTAAAATCAGCAGTGTCATAAATCCCCAAGCGAGCAGTGAAGCAGGACCAGCTATCTCGGCAGCCAGCCCCGGAGCAATCAGTATACCGGAACCAATTACTGCACCAATATAAAGTGCCACTGCCTGAGACAGACCAATAGTAGGACGAAGCTGATGCTTGGGTTCTACGGTATGTTGGGCAGAAGATGAATGAGGCGATGTATGATCAGGTAGAGATGACATATAAGTTCCTGCTTTCCTTGTTATTTTCTACAGAGTAGCAGATAATAGTTCCATCGGAAAAATAGAATATTCAAATAACATCCATCGGTATAATCGATAGATGATAAAAAAGGAGCGGAAATATGGAGTCCAGGCACTTATTTACTTTTCTGACGGTGGTAGAGACCGGGAGCTTTACACGTGCAGCACAGAAGCTTGATTATGCTCAATCCAGCATTACTGCACAGATTCAGACCTTGGAGCAGGAATTAAATACGCCCTTATTTGACCGGATCAACAAAAAGATCCTGCTGACCGATGCAGGACGAAGACTGCTGCCCTATGCCCAGGACATTGCCCGGATGCATGATATGGCAAAGGAGATTGTCCGTTCTTCGGATGAACCAGGCGGAACACTGAATATTGGTGCACCGGAGTCGCTGGCTGCTTCACGACTACCAGGCATTATTCGCGAATTTCGTAATCGTTATCCGAATGTACGCATAATTCTCAGACCGGGTAATTGTCTGGAGCTCAAGGAGATGGTACGCCGGGGGGAATTGGATATTGTATTTACCCTGCTGCCCGAAGAACAACAACAGGATCTGCATATGGAGATGCTGGTAGAAGAGCGAATGACCCTGATCGCGCCTGTGGAGCATCCGCTTGTTCAGAAGCAGACCGTGCAGCCGGAAGATCTGCGGCAGGAGACGATTCTGCATACGGAGACAGGCTGTCTGTATCGTGCGCTGTTCGAGCAGCATCTGAATCGACATGGCATATTTACAGATCCGAGTCTGGAATTCTGGAGTATTGAAGCGATCAAGCAGTGTGTAATGGCAGGTCTGGGATTGAGCTTTTTGCCGCTGATGACTGTCCGCAGTGAACTCGAGGAGGGCAAGCTGGCTGCACTCGCCTGGAATGACGAGAATCAGCGTGTCTGTACACAAATGGTCTATCATCTCAAAAAGTGGCAGTCGCCATCCTTTACAGCTTTTGTGGAATTGGCACGTGCCCATGCTATCGGGTGGCGTGAAGAACTTACTGCTATCAGATAAGAAGCATAGGCGGATGAAAAACAGCAACAAATGATATGCCAAGATAACTGCAAAAATAGACAGACAAGAAGCAGGAACAACGGAAAAAAGCATATACACTGAAAAGAAAATACATTAAAAAAAGCTGCTATCTCGTAGATAGCAGCTTGTAGTCGATACAGGTTAGTGGATTAACGGGCAAATCCGCCTTCCGAATGTATAATCTGTCCGGTAATCCACTGCGCTTCCTCACTGGCCAGAAAAGCAATAATCCGTGCTGCATCGTCCGGTGTGCCGATACGCCCCATCGGAAATTGCGGCAACAGAAAGCTTCGGATATCGTCTGTCATCCATGTCGAGTCAGTGGGACCCGGGTTCACAGCATTGACGGTAATATGCAGTGGCGCAAGCTCACGTGACAAAGATCGGGTAAAAGCCGAAATAGCGCCTTTGGTTGCTGCATAGGCCAACTCTCCAGGCATCGCAGCCAAATCCTGACCGGACGTCATATTGATAATTCTGCCCCATGTTAGATCGGACTGCTCCAGACCGCGGGCAAACTCTGTACAGAGCAGGAATGTGGAGCGCATATTCACGGCATAATGATTATCCAGTGTCTGCGCGTTCAGGGTCATGTAATTATCATTGGTTGAATACGCTGCATTATTGATTAGAACGGTAGGAGTTCCCAGTGTGCGCCGTATCTCCTCATAGACTTGGCCTGCTGCATCAGTAGCGGATAGATCGATGCAGTAGGGGCTGCAGCGTACGCCTATTTCGGTGATCTCCTGTTCCAATGTAGGCGGCCAGCCTTCGTCTGCCTGCCAGTAGGTAAAAAAGATATCCATTCCTTGCGCAGCCAGTTTACGGCAGATCGCTGTGCCCATATCTCTCGGGCTGCTTGCTCCTGTCACGAGGGCGATCGGTCTATTGGTTTCATGCATTATATAGTCCTCCTTTATTTAAAAGCACGATCCAAAGCCATGATGGATAAACATCATTTCCATATGTATCCTAAAATTCATATTAAATCCTAATGAGGTAGAAAACAAATCATGTGTTTCATCCCTTAATCTATAACCAAATTTGCTGTGACTCCAGAGAATTCTGGGTTGTATATCCATGATTTGACCATATATAATCGCTCATCTTCCATTATATTAGTCAGCATTTCCTTATTTTATTATTGTAAGCGTTTACAAATATTCTTAGAATAAGCATGTAATCTGCTACATGCTATCTATTCGATACACTTAGGAGGATGAATGTATGGAGAAGATCACCCGATTCTCGTATAAGCTGCTGTTGACGGGTCTGGGTCTGCTACTGGTATTGACCGGCTGGGGAACTGGAAGTTCACATGCCGAGGCGGCCAGTTCTACCATTACCAATGGAACCGATTGGAAAGATACCTCGGGCAACCCCATCCAGGCCAACAGCGGCAATATTCTCAAAGTCGGTTCTACATATTACTGGTACGGAGAGCATGCAGTCAGCGGCAAGTTCGACAAAGTAAATGTATATACGTCGACTGATCTCAAAAACTGGACATTCGGTCATAGTATTCTGACGAAAAGCTCTGCTGCCGAGCTGGCTTCCAGCAAAATCGAGCGTCCCAAGGTTATTTACAACAAAGCCACCGGCAAATACGTAATGTGGGCGCATTATGAGAATGGAAGCGATTATTCGCTTGCGCGTGTTGCCGTAGCGACCAGCGATACACCGGATGGAGACTTTACTTATATGGGCAGTTTTCGTCCGCTGGATTATGAATCCCGGGATATGACGGTATTCGTCGACACGGACAATCAGGCGTATCTGATTACGGCTTCCCGTCAGAACAATGGGGGTGCCAACAACTCGATGGCGATCTTCAAGCTGAATAGTGAGTACACCGCGGTAAGTTCCTTTGTAGGCTGGGTATTTGAAGGAGCATACCGGGAAGCTCCTGCTGTAGTAAAAAAAGGTAACACCTACTATCTGTTCACTTCCCAGGCATCCGGCTGGTATCCGAATCAGGGCAGTTATGCGACCGCTTCGTCAATGACAGGCAGCTGGTCAGCACTGTCGCCATTCGGTGATCCGTCTGCCTATGCGACACAGATTCACTCTATCGCGACGATCTCCGGCAGCACAGGCACCAGCTATATCTATATGGGAGACCGGTGGAATCCGCTGAATCTGAGTGATCACAAGTTTATTTGGCTGCCCCTGACGCTCAATGACAGTGCCCGAACCGCTTCACTGAATTGGTACAGCAGCTGGAATATAGATGCAGCAACGGGTCAGGTGACGCTACCGGCATTGACCAATCATGCGCTGGGCAAACCGGCAACCGCTGTCTCGGCAACAGGATCGTCTCCTGCCTCCAATGCCAATGATGGGAATGCCCAATCTTCCTGGGCAGCCAGTTCAGCATCATGGCCTGCCTGGTGGCAGGCAGATCTGGGCGCATCCAAAAAAATCAGCGAGGTCAATATCTCCTGGTTTATGTATAAAGGGTCGGAAGCTTACTACAAATACAAAATCGAATACAGCAATGATGGTGTTAATTATACGACTATTGATCGTACCAGCAATACGACTTATGGCTTTACATCGGATGCAGTATCGTTCACAGCCCGTTATGTACGCATCAATATGGTGAATGCCGTACTGCATAATAATCCGAACAACTGGTATACACCAACCCTGCATGAAGTGAGGTTGATGGGAAATTAACACGTAATCCATGCGCAAAGTAGCACGGTTTAATAAAGAATCGATTAAGAGCAGCTGCAAACGGATACAACATACAGACATATACAGTAGAAGATTTTAATCAAAACTCGATTAGCAAAATGATTGACCCATTTCCTATCTTACAAGTACAGAAAATTATAAACATCCAAAACAGCCAGTAGAATCACACCAGCATACGAAAGGTATGCTGGTGTGATTTCTCTGGTTGTTTTTCGTGTTAACCGTTATAGAAGAACAGCTAATAGAACGATTGTAAAAATTAATTTTGAAAAAAGCTTGCCATTCAGTAGAAGAGGAGTTATATTATAAATATCTCGAAGTTAAGATTTATTAAATAAAGATTATGAAGGAGTCAGTAATAATGACGGTTCACCATTTCCTGTAGATTGATTTCTTTGATAAATGAGCCAGGTATATCGTAAGTACATCAGCAGCACTGGAAGTACAACAGAAGAATAAATTTTTTTGAATAAATATCTTAATTTAAAGACAATTAAAAAACAATTTAAACAAATGGAGGAAAAGAAAATGTTGAGTATGGGATTATTGTTAATACGTGTAGTGATCGGGGTTATCTTTGCAGCACATGGTGCACAGAAATTGTTTGGCTGGTTTGGCGGATTCGGTCCAAAAGGAACCGGTGGTTGGATGGAATCGCTCGGAATCAAGCCTGGTGTTGCAGCAGCTGTAGCAGCCGGATTGGTCGAACTGCTAGGTGGGCTGGCTTTTGCCGCAGGATTATTTACTCCAATCGCTGCCGTACTGCTTTCACTGACTATGATAATGGCGATCGTCAAAGTACACGCACCAAATGGCTTCTGGAACACGGCAGGCGGATATGAATTTAACCTGATTCTGATCGTAGTATTGATCGGCATCGCTCTGACTGGTGCAGGCAACTATTCCCTGGATGCTTTGCTCTGATTGCTATAAGCAAGACAATTATTACGCATATTCTTATAAAATATACAAAAGGCAGCCAGCGATGATGTGGGCTGCCTTTTGTATATTATGGTTTACAAATCAGCTGGAATCATCTAAAATACGTTCACAATAAGCAGATAGCTGACAGCATTTTCTGCTGATTACAGAACAGAGATCGGATCGTTCTGTGCAGAAGGACTTTTTGACAGTAATAACTTTATTGCATGAAAGGGGTAAAGCATGAATTCAATTCAATCCATATTGGAACAATACGGAGTTATGATCCTGGACGGAGCCATGGCTACCGAACTGGAACGCAGCGGAGCAGACCTTAATGACAGTTTGTGGTCAGCACGACTGCTGAAGGAGGATCCGGAAGCGATCCAGCAGGTACATTATCGGTATTTTGAAGCAGGAGCCGACTGTGCGATAACAGCAAGTTACCAAGCGACCATACCAGGCTTTGTGCAGCGTGGCTGGAGTGAGCAGGAGGCCAAGGAACTGATTCGCCGATCTGTACAGATAGCGATTGAAGCAAGGGATACTTTCTGGACGGATTATACAAACTCCGAAAATAATAACTTTGCCGCGCAGAAATTCCCGAATCAATTGGATAACGAATCTGTTCGGGCTACGTCACGTCCACGTCCGCTTGTAGCAGCATCTGTCGGTCCCTATGGGGCTTACCTGGCGGATGGTTCGGAATATCGCGGTGATTACAAGCTGAATGAACAACAGCTGGTGGAGTTCCATGCACCGCGTATTCGTGAGCTGATTGAAGCAGGAGCAGATATACTGGCCTGCGAGACGATCCCCTGTCTGATAGAGGCAAAAGCTATCGTGACTGTGCTGCAGCAGTTCCCGGGTGTTCAGGCCTGGTTCAGTTTCAGTGGCAAAGACAATGAGCATATCAGCAGTGGAGAGCGTGCAGCCGACTGTGCAGCATGGCTGGATTCATATGAGCAGGTGGCTGCGATAGGTATCAACTGTACGGCTCTGGAGTATATTCCTGCCCTGATCAGCACAATGCATGCGCAGACGACCAAGCCGATTCTGGTCTATCCAAACTCCGGCGAACAATACGATCCGGCAACGAAAACCTGGCATGGATCTTCATGTACACAGGATTACGGACAGCAGGCACAGGATTGGTATGCGCGCGGAGCACGATTGATCGGCGGATGCTGTCGTACGACACCTGCAGATATTGCCAGTGTTCGCCAAGTACTCCGGACAAAGTGATGCAATAAATGGAAAAGATGGATGAGTGAAAGGTAGGAATATCATGTCAGCACAACAGGAACCGCTCCACCCGGAAGCCGAATCCGGGCAATTTCAACGTAAAATGAAGAGCCGTCATCTGGTTATGCTTTCTCTTGGAGGGGTGATCGGCACTGGTCTTTTTCTCAGCTCAGGCTATACCATTAATCAGGCAGGACCGCTGGGTACGATCCTGGCTTATCTGGTAGGAGCGGTAATTGTCTACCTCGTCATGCTCTGTCTGGGTGAGCTGTCTGTACATATGCCGGTAACGGGAGCTTTTCACGCTTATGCAGCCAAGTTTATCGGACCGGGAACCGGCTATATGATCGCCTGGATGTACTGGCTGACCTGGGCAGTTGCCCTGGGATCGGAATTTACGGCAGCCGGACTGCTGATGCAGCGCTGGTTCCCCGATACATCGGTCTGGATGTGGAGCGCGATTTTTGCCATACTGGTCTTTTTGTTAAATGCCTTCTCGGTACGTTCGTTTGCCGAAGCGGAATTCTGGTTTTCCGGTATCAAGGTTGCGGTTATTTTGCTGTTTATCATTCTTGGAGGAGCAGCTGTCTTTGGACTACTGCCAATGAATGATACAGCATCCGCACCACTGCTCAGTAATTTTACGAGTGATGGTGGATGGTTTCCAAATGGTGTTTTCCCGATCTTTATGGCAATGCTTTCTGTGAACTTTGCTTTTTCCGGTACAGAACTGATCGGTATTGCCGCCGGAGAGAGTGTCGAGCCGGAGAAGACGATCCCGCGTGCAATCAAGGCAACCGTCGGTCGTCTGATTATCTTTTTTGTCGGAACGATTTTTGTGCTGTCGGCGCTAATTCCATGGCGGCAGGCAGGTGTGATCGAGAGCCCGTTTGTCGTTGTATTTGACCGGATCGGGATCCCTTATGCAGCAGATTTGATGAACTTTGTGATTATTACGGCGCTATTGTCTGCTGCCAATTCGGGGCTATATGCCTGTTCGCGGATGCTCTGGTCGCTCTCTTCCGAGCGTCTGCTGCCGCCGCTGTTTGCCAGATTGACCCGTGCTGGTATTCCGCTGAATGCAATGATCGTCAGTATGCTTGGCGGCGGATTGGCGCTTCTGTCGAGTGTGCTGGCGCCGGATACCGTATATATTTTCCTCGTCTCGGTATCGGGGTTTGCCGTTGTCGTAGTCTGGATGGGAATCACGGCATCACAGTTTATGTTCCGCAGGCAGTATATTCGCGAAGGCAATGATATCCGTGATCTCAAATACCGGACACCGCTGTATCCGTTAGTGCCAATTGCCGCTTTTGTACTTTGTCTGGCTTCTTGTATCGGTATTGCTTTTGATCCGAATCAAAGTCTGGCCTTTTACTGCGGCATTGCCTTTATGGTGCTGTGTTATGTAGTGTATTATATTCAGAGTAAAATCGGCAGATCGTCGCATTAGTCAACTTTCTGCTGTCATGAGTTGTTGAAAAAATCGTGTATATCATGGGAAAAGAATCCTAAATAAGCTATAATGAAATACAGGAAGCAGACCAGGCAGGCTACGTATCCTTACGGGTCTGCTTTTTGCCGTCTGCCACATACAGCATACATTCACAGACGTACTCTGATAAAATAAAGATAGAGTATAATCTTGAGAAATTCTGTCTGCTGTCAATTGTTAATGGGCAAACCATACGATAAGCCAATACTATATGATATAAAGTTACATTTTATTTAGATAGGAGTTTTGTACATGAGCGTGCAGGCGCCTGCCATGCAGCAGGCACAGGAGCTGTTGCAGAAGTATTTTGGATATGAGGATTTTCGGGAAGGGCAGCGCAAGATTGTATCGAGTCTGTTAGAGAGGCACGATACACTGGGCATTATGCCGACTGGTGGCGGTAAGTCGATCTGTTATCAGATTCCAGCACTTGTTCATGAAGGTGTGACTCTGGTCATTTCACCACTGATTTCCCTGATGAAGGATCAGGTAGATGCATTGACGGCAGCGGGAGTACCTGCTGCATATATCAACAGTACCCTGTCCGGCAAAGAAGTGAATGATCGCATTCGTGCCGCCCGACGCGGTGATCTGAAGCTGCTGTATGTAGCCCCCGAGCGTCTGGAGCTGGACTGGTTCCGCGACGAGATGAATGGAATGCAGATTACCTGTATTGCGGTCGATGAAGCACACTGTGTCTCCCAGTGGGGACACGATTTCCGGACAAGCTATCTGGAGATTGCACCATTTGTAGAGCAGATGCCGGAACGTCCGATGGTTGCAGCTTTTACGGCTACGGCGACACCGGAAGTACGCAGCGATATTTTGCGGTTGCTACGCCTGGATCAACCGGAAGTATTTATTACCGGACTGGGTCGTGACAATCTGTCGATGTCGGTACTGCGTGGTACCCAGCGCAAGGAGTTTGTGATCGATTATGCCCGTTCCCACGAGAATGAATCGGGTATTGTATATGCCGCTACACGCAAGGATGTGGATGATCTATATAGCCGTCTGCTCAGCAGCGGCGTGAGTGCTGGTCGTTATCATGCAGGGATGAGTGATGATGAGCGCGATCAGAGCCAGGAAGCTTTCCTGTATGACGATGTACGTGTTATTGTAGCGACCAATGCATTCGGTATGGGGATCGATAAATCCAACGTACGCTATGTTATTCATTATAATATGCCCAAAAATATGGAAGCCTACATTCAGGAGGCTGGTCGTGCCGGTCGTGACGGTGATCCGAGTGAATGTATTCTGCTGTTCAGTCCGCAGGATATCATGACCCAGAAGTTCCTGCTGGAACAGAATATGAATGAAGGCGACCGCAAGCATAACGATTACCGCAAAATGCAGCAGATGATTGACTACTGCTATACAACCAAATGTCTGCGCAATGCGATGCTGGATTACTTTGGCGAAGAGCATTCCGGAGAACCCTGCGGACAATGCAGTTCCTGCCGGGATAATCGGGAGCTGGTGGATACAACCATTGAAGCGCAAAAAATCTTTTCCTGTATCTACCGCCTGCGTGAACGGTTTGGCGTATCGGTCGTTGCCCAGGTTCTCAAAGGCTCACGCAACAAAAAGATCGTACAATACAAATTCGATGAACTGCCTACCCACGGTCTGCTGTCGCATCTGACGGAAAAGGAAATCTCCGAGCGGATCAACGTGCTGGCTGCGGAAGGCTATCTGCTGCTCACCGAGGGACAGTATCCGGTCGTGAAGCTGCAGCCACTGGCAGGCGAAGTATTAAAAGGCCAGCATAAAGTCATGCAGAGAGCACCACTGCCAGCTGCTGCGGCAGCAGGACGCGTATCCTCTTCGCGCAGTCGTTCCGGCAGCCGCGGCGAAGAACTGTCTGCGGTGAATGAGACGATTTTCGAACAGCTGCGTCTGATACGTCGTGAACTGGCTTCACGCGAAGGTGTACCTTCATACATTATTTTCAATGATGCGACACTGCGTGAGATGAGTGTAGTAGAGCCGCAAAGTGAAGGTGAGATGTTGACGATCAAAGGGGTCGGCGAAGTGAAATACCGGAAATACGGCGAGCCTTTCCTGGCATTTTTCCAGAAAAAAACGATGGAAGAAGACAGTATATATGGAGATGAACTGTAAAGGATATATGCAGCATGCTGCCATTGGTCTATCGGATATCATCGAATAAGCATCAAAAAGCGCGGTACCCTGACAGGTATCGCGCTTTTTAATTTTATAATGAATGACGGTGTATGAGATACATGACATGCTCTATATATTCTAGTATTAGCGGCGGCTCGATCTGCGACCAAATAGCAGATGATCCAGTGACCAACGGGTCCGATCGGCTACGGCCAGATAAAGAGCAATGACAATATAAGCCAGATCCAGCTCATATCCGGCCATCTGACCATTACCGAGCAGTCCGAGAGACAGCTTGGCTGTAAAAATCGCACCAAGTAAAATCACGATCAGTACAATAGATACATAACGGGTCAACAAGCCTACGATTAACAGAATCCCGCCTACCAATTCGATCGGTGCAACAAGATAAGCCATAAATCCGGGAATGCCGATACTCTGGAAATATCCAGCTACACCGTCCAGTCCCATTTGAAATTTACTAATACCATGGGCCAAAAATAGAATACCCAGTACTACTCTCATAATAGTTATAACAACTGAAATCTTCATAACAAAAACTCCCTTTTGAATTAATGATAAATAACTAACTAAAAGTAATTTATAATATTTTTATCAGCAGGTCAACAAAAATATTTAGGGATTAGAAAGGATCTTGAAGAATATCGGAGAGAACGTCGCCACGATAACGAACGCAGTGTATACTGGACAGAGCTGGAAGTTTAGCCCATACCAAGATGCAATTTACCAATTATGTGGTAGGATACAAAATAATAAAAGAAGTGAAGGAAGGTAGATATGCCTTTATTTCAGAAATATATCGGTATTGATTATTCAGGAGCAGAGCGTCCTGATTCGCGTATTCGTGGACTGGCGGTAGCAGGAGCGAGTGGAGACGGAAGTTGTCATTTGCTGATTTGTCCACAGTATAAGTCTGACCGGAATCTGTCTATTCCTGATAGCAAATCCCATCTGTGGTCCAGGCGGAATATCTATCTATGGCTGCGTGATCAGCTGCTGACCAGCAGTGAACGGATGATTGTCGGACTGGATTACGGACTATCTTATCCACTCACTGCACTGGATCGGCTGCAATTGACCGATTGGGATTCTTTTCTGAGTTGGAGCCGTCGCACCTGGAAAACAACCCGGCTCACGATGAAGGACAGCAAGCAGCAGGTCGATTACCTTAACTCGACAGAAAAAAGACTGGTTGAACGGGAATTCGTTCCCAGTACCAAAAGTGTGATGGATCTGGACCGGGTCTCCGGCATGCAGGGTGCTGTCTCTTACTCTACCCATACCGGACTCCCCTGGATTGGCAGGCTGCGCAGATACCAGCAGCACTATGGAATGAAGGTACATTTCTGGCCGTACGATGGGGTGAATATTCCTGATGATCATCATGTGATTGTTGAAGGTTATCCGTCATTATACCGAAGACGAATGCAGCAGGAGGATTGGAGCGCTACGATGAGTGAGCATGAGCGGGATGCCAGTTATATTGCTCGCTGGATGCAGGAACGCGATCAGGCCGATACACTGCTTGCCTACCTGGCTCTACCTACACTGAGCGCCGATGAACACCGAATGATCCGTCGTGAAGGCTGGGTACTGGGCTGTCTATAGCTGCTTCTGTCAGATATACACTTAATCAGTAACCCTATTCCATATAGATACGATCTATGCACCATCAATCTCCGGCATTGATGCCGGCATACCATTTCACTGGAGAGAGGAAGGATATTCTATGCTACACAATAGTCTGAATTCTCGCAAAATCCGTTTGTTTGCTTTTGCTTATGCAGGTGGCAGCAGCAATATATTTAACAGCTGGAAAAAACAGCTGCATCCCGATATCGAGCTGATACCCGTTGAACTTCCCGGACATGGAAGCCGAATGAGCGAGCCTCTGCTAGAACGGATGGAGCAGGTGATTGAGAACGCATGGCAGGATATGCAGGCTCATCTCCAGGATGACCGTGAATTTGCTTTTATCGGTCATAGTATGGGCAGTATGCTGGCTTTTGAAATGATACATAAAGTGCATCGTGAGACGGGACGCTATCCGATCTGCAGCTTCTTTGCCGGCCGGGTACCGCCGCATATCAGCCGCGATCATCAGTGGGGCGCCCTGCCAGACGACCAGTTCATGGAAAAGGTCCGTACACTCGGCGGTCTGCCGGATGCCGTGCTGGAGCATGAAGAATTGCTGCAGCTGTTCCTCCCAATCCTGCGCGCCGATTTCCGATTGGTCGAAGATTATCGATATGACGGTCAATATCCGTCGCTACCGCTGCCGATCTTCGTCATGACCGGAGAGCAGGACAATAGGACGAACGAGGATATCCAGGGATGGAGCAGCTATTCTGCCGTCTCCTGCCGCTATTTTACTTATCCCGATGGACACTTCTTCATCAATACCTGTGTGGATCAGGTTATCCGGGACGTCAACAATACCTTTGCTGAAATGATCAACAACCGGAGTACTCTACACCGATCATAAGCCGTTACAGACAGAAAGATGTGCAGATCTCAAAGCGAATACTGCCGTATTGTTGTACAGCCACTGTTACTGTATTGCAATTATTGCATCGTTTTTAGCACCCAGCTTTAACGACTGTCAGCATGACATCTTTTTGCGATAGACATTTCTTTGAATATATAGGGTTTGCTATTTACAGGTTGTACTTATAAATGTTTACCAAGACCGCGAGCACAACGTATCTAACACGCAGCTATCTCAATATACCTACCCTGTATTGACTTCGTGAGTTGCTCCAGCACCATGCATATCCATGGAGCGGAGAAAAGAGAATTCTGCCAACGCCCGACATTTAAGAATGGAAATCAACTGCTGCAGGCAGTCATTCAGGATTTCCATTCTTAACCGAAGGAAGTGGTAGAATCTCTTTTCGCAGCGGTAGCCCATTCAACACACCCAGCAGCACTTGAATACATGAAGCACTGGTGTCTGACCAACCAACCGACCAATGCTTGAACACCCGAGCCTCGAGCCACTTCAGTATGAACATCCCGAAGGGAGCGATTTTATGAAAGTCGTACTGTCCACCCTGAATGCCAAGTACATTCATACCTCTCTGGCGATCCGCTGTCTCAAAGCCTATAGCGAAAAGGAATTTGATATCGAGCTTGCCGAGTATACGATCAAAGATCCCGTGATGAATATCGTCTCCGATCTGTATCAGCGTCGCCCGGATGTGATCGGATTCTCCTGTTATATCTGGAATATTGAAGAGACGATCAAAGTGATCGATGTACTGCGGAAAGTGCTGCCGCAAGTAAAAATCATTCTTGGCGGACCGGAAGTATCCTATGATACCGAGCACTGGATGAACCGGCTGTCCAATGTGGATTTTATTGTGATTGGCGAAGGGGAAGAGACGTTCCATCACCTACTGCAGGAGATTGAAGGGGCTGGCAAGTATCATTTCATCTACGGAGTTGCCTATCGCAAAGGAGAAGAAGTAATCGTGATGCCCGGTCGTCCCAAACAGGATCTGAATGAGCTGCCAAGTCCACATCGTTTTGTCGAGGATATTCCGAGTCTGGGCAAGCGGGTCGTTTATTTTGAGACCAGCCGCGGCTGTCCGTTCAGCTGCCAGTTCTGCTTGTCGAGTATAGAAGTAGGCGTGCGGTATTTCGATATTGAACGAACCAAAAGCGATATTTTGTATCTGATCGAGAACGGAGCCAAGCTGATCAAATTTGTGGATCGTACGTTTAATATCAAGCGGGATTATGCACTGGAGATGTTCCGGTTTCTAATCGAGAATCATAATGGATGTACATTCCAGTTTGAGATTACAGCGGATATTATGCGGCCGGAAGTGCTGGATTATCTGGCTGAGCATGCTCCACCGGGAGTATTCCGTTTTGAGATCGGTGTACAATCGACCAACGATCCGACCAATGAACTGGTCAAGCGCCGGCAGAATTTCACGAAATTGAGCCGTACTGTAACCAAGATCAGGGAATCCGGCAAAATCGATCAGCATCTCGATCTAATCGCCGGTCTGCCGATGGAGGACTATAATACGTTCCGCAAAACATTCAACGATGTATTCGCGCTTGGACCGGAAGAGCTGCAGCTGGGTTTCCTCAAAATGCTGCGCGGCACAGGGCTGCGGATCGATGCGGACAAATACGAGTATACGTATATGGATCAGGCACCCTATGAGATTCTGAGCAGTCATATGCTGTCGTTTGACGATATTGTACGTCTCAAGCGGCTGGAAGATGTACTGGAAAAGTACTGGAACGCCCATCGGATGGATTATACCCTGCATTATCTGATGAAAGACGAGTTCAGCTCGCCGTTCGACTTCTTCCAGGAGTTCGGTAACTACTGGGAAGCCCAGGGCTGGCAAAAGATCGGCCACCAGCTGGAAGATTTGTTTGTCCGGCTGCAATCTTTCCTGGAAGATCGGGACACCGGACGAATGGATATTATTCTGGGATTGATGAAGCTGGATTATTTCCTCAATCACAAATACAAGCCTCGTAAAATCTGGTGGGAGCCGACGGTAGATAAGTCCCGTCTGAACCAGCATATCCAGCGGGCTGTCCGGAAGCCGGAGGCTATTTCGGCAGAATTTGCAGAGCTGGGACTGGATGACAAAGATATGCATAAGCACATGGTAATGGAAGAACTGCCTTTCCGCCTCGATCAGCTGTTGGCTGGTGTGCCGATTAGTGGTGCCCAGGGAAGAAGCCTATTGATGGTAGCTTATCAGCAGAATGAGCAGCAGAAGCCGTTGTTTTTTGTAGCGGCACTGACGTCCGAGAGTGCAGTGATGTAATTTATCCAGATAACAGATACCGTATCAGGTCGAAGCATTCACCTCTCAGGAGCAGCCGCTTTTGTCATAGGAGCAAGAAGTTCCGTCTCCCATCATGCCGACCAACAGCTGTCTGAACAGGCCGCCGTACATAGCGCGGTCTGTTTTCTTTTATACCAATGTGCAGCGATGAGGCATGTTCAGATGGGGGATGTGTATCGAATATGGTTAATTGTAAAAGAATCTTTCATACGTATGAAGATGAATCAAGCCGAATCAAGACGTTAAAAATATACACTATAAAAGGAGGCTGCAGGCATGAGCTACAGTTGGGTAGGCAGCAGATATATGTTTTTGGATGAGATCTCAGTCTCCGAGCAAAAAGGTATACATATCGGACGATATGGCGGACATACACTTAGTGGAGCGAACAAGAACGAAGATGGATTGATGGTGCTTCAGAGTGAGACAGGACAGTGGAAGCTGGCGGTACTGATGGATGCTCATCAGACAGCAGAAAGTGCGACACTGGTGATTGATTACTTGCTGAGTCAGCAGGAAGAACTGAACCGGGTACTGAACAGCAGCGATACGTTTGAGCGTCTGGATTATTATTTCAGTGCACTATTCAGCAGCAGAGAATTCCGCGAAGCTTGTCAGACCGTGCAGGGAGAGACAGCCTGTCTAATTCTGTATCAGCGTGAGCAGTATCTGTGGTGGTTCTCGGTTGGAGATTGTGCGGCCTATCTGCTACATCCCGAACTGGCCAAATGGGATCAGTATCTACTGAATCAGAGGCAATTTTATGAATGGATCGGTAGGGTGAATACATTTGATCTGCCAGTGCCTTGTTATAGCTCTGGGCGCCGGGAGCTGCGCAGTGGGCGTAATGTGATTGTGATGCTGACAGATGGCGTGCTGGATGGAGCGGAGGCCTTTTATAATACGCCATCTAATCTGTATCAAGCGCTGTATAACAATAACAGCATGAGCCATAATCTGCATCATATTCTGAACCAGCTGCATACCCATCAGGCGTATGATAGTGCGACACTGATCTGCTGGGAAGTGAATAATACCTGCGAAGCAGCGATACCTTCGGATATGAAATAAGGAAGCATTTATCCCGCCAGCCAGCTATTTTGACAATATGTTTCTTTTTTCTTTATAATAATATGTAAATAATAACATGTATTTATTTACATTATGAGGAGAGATACTATGCAGCAACCAACACTTCATTTAATGGCTTCCTTGACGATTCAGGTAGATACACCGATTGATGTAGGGGTTACTCCTCTGGGACGCCGTCGCCTGATTCCGATTCTATCCGGTCGGGTAACCGGCAAGATTGAAGGTGATCTGCTGCCGGGCGGCGTTGATTCGCAGATTATTCGTCCGGACGGCAAAACGGATTTATCGGCGAGATACGTTATTCGCACGCAGGACAATGAATTAATTTATATCGAAAATAACGGGATTCGTCAGGTCAGTGAGCCTTACCGCGAGCAGGCAGCAGCCGGAGAGATTGTTGCGCCGGAGCATGTCTATTTCCGCACAGTACCGGTATTTGAGACGAGTAGTCTACGGTATAGCTGGCTGCAGGACCGGATATTCATCGGAGCGGCTACCCGTCTGCCGGATGCGGTATTGCTGGATATTTACGAGGTTCTATAGACAATGTGGCATGATCATGCTCATTTCGTGTGATGGAGCTTTATAACAGGGAAACAACTAAAACGACTGCCTCTGCTATACTAAGGAGGACAGTCGTTTTGTTATAAATAGAGAACAGTTCATGTACGAGATTATCCTATATTATAAATTTGTCCAATGAATGAGATGGAGGGTGACAATGAATCGACGCGGAGCAGGAATCGGATTATTAGGAATTGGTGCCGTATTATATACAGGCAGATACATAGGCGCGGCTATTATGGTATGGTGTTCGAACAGGCTGTACTTTTCAAATCAAGAATGGCTTATCTCTATGTAAGTAACGATATGTGACTAATGAATAGAGGTATTCTCCATAAAGAAAGTAATCCCCAGATTATCAGGCTATTCTGGTAAAAGGAAAGGAATATTCCCATGACAACATCCAATAATCAGCAATTAGTTCAGCTGCAATATTCAAAAGCAAATCCGTTATCAACAAACCATTCCGAATCCCAACCAGGCGATCTTCCGCAAAGGTCTTCCAGCAGACAGCAGATGCTGGAGGAGACCGAAGCATTTGTCCGAACCGAGCTAAGTGGTGAGACAAGCGGACATGACTGGTGGCATATTCATCGTGTAGTGCAGATGACCCGGCGCCTGGCTGCTGCCGAACAGGCTGACTTGTTTATCTGCACGATGGCTGCACTGCTGCACGATATCGCAGACGAGAAGCTGAATCCATCCAAGGAAGCAGGAATGCAGCGTCTAAATGGCTGGTTGGATCAGCAGCCGCTGGACCCGCAGGAGCGAGAGCATATTCTGGAGATTATCGCCAATATGTCTTACAATGGCGGGAATAATCCACCGATGCGTACGATCGAAGGAAAAGTCGTACAAGATGCCGATCGGCTGGATGCCATCGGAGCAATTGCAATTGCGCGCTGCTTTGTGTATGCCGGCCATGTGGGTGATCTGATGTATGATCCTAAAGTACCGGTGAGAGAACAGATGACAGCCGAAGAATACCGCAATGGACAGAGCACTGCAATTAATCATTTCCATGAGAAACTCCTGAAGCTCAAAGACCGGATCAACACTCCAGCCGCTCGTGAGATTGCCGAGGAACGCCATCAGTATATGCAGGACTATGTAGACCGGTTTTACCGGGAATGGAATGGCATGTAAAATAAGCAAGGCAGCAGAGATCAAATGATCCTGCTGCCTTTTTGATATTAGAATAAAATGGGCATAAATGGTTAGAATAATCATCGATCTTCAACTGTTGGTTATGGAGCAGCAGCAATATAGCTGTCATACAACCTTATATCCCCACCACGCGTATAGATGGAGATTCGCTCGCATGTCTTATCCGGGAAAATAAGGCTGGTGATCGAATACAGCCCGTCATTGACGAATACTTCCACTGATGAAGCATCCAGTACAATCCGCAGACCAAAGTGACTGCTGGATGGAATATGAATCTGCTGCGGACGATTGAACATTGGCGCATATTCGCTATCTTCGCTGGATTCCCGCTTCACACTCAGCAATTCACTGCTTGAGTTGTAGGATACGCTGGTCTGCTGGTCGGCTGTGTGATGGATAACAACGCCGAATTCTTCAATGCCGTCATGCTGCAGATGCAGATTAATATCAGCAATACTCGCCGGTAGATCGACTTCATAGGTCTGACCATCGGTTATGGAGAGACTTCTTAGTTTGGTCTTAGAAGTGAAACTGCGATCCAGCTCTGCGACCGGACGCTGGCAGAGTACCATTTTGTCCTTGATCGATCGAAGGGAGAGAACGCGTGGCAGTGTCATCGAACCGCGCCAATTGCCGGTTGGTAGCTGATGGGCATACCGCCAGTTATTCATCCAGGCCATATAGATCCGGCGGCCATCCGACTGGGGAATGTCCGAGAAGCTAACCCCCGCATAATTATCCCGTCCGTAATCGAGCCACTGGATTTTGGAGTGATCCGGCATAAACTGTCGTCCGTCAAAGGATCCGGTAAAATACTGCGTACGCGAACCGTGATACAGCTCCGGACTATCGCCGATACTGACCAGCAGCACCCATTTACTCGCTTCGGTTCCTTCTACCGGGAGTCGGAACAGGTCCGGACATTCCCATACGCCTTCATGACAGCCGATGCCCGCTCCGAATTCACTGACCAGCTTCCAGTCCAGCAGATTGGAGGAGGTATAGAACGAAATACTCTGTCCGGTCGCCAGCGCCATGACCCAGTAACCTTTGGGACGATACCAGAATACCTTGGGATCACGAAAATCAGGCTTGTCGGTGCTGGATAATACCGGGTTATGCTCATACTTGGTCCATGTTCTGCCCCGATCATGGCTGTAGGCAATGCACTGTGACTGTACATAGGGTGCATCGATATCCGGCGAATCTGCTGTATCCAGATGAGTTGTATAGATAGCGACCATACCTGGCTCATCCGGGAATAGACCGGACGTATTATTCCAATCAATCACGGCACTGCCCGAGAAGATCGTACCCTGTTCATCCGGATAGAGAGCAATATCCAGCTCTTCCCAGTGAATCAGATCGGTACTGACAGCATGACCCCAGTGCATCGGTCCCCATACTGTAGAATGCGGATGATGTTGATAGAACAGATGATATTCACCTTCAAAATAAACGAGTCCATTCGGATCATTAATCCAGTTTTGCTGCGGTGCGAAGTGCAGATGCGGTCTATAGCTTTTGAGAAAAGAGGATTCCATCGAATGACCACCTTTGCAGGAATTTGGCAGTGCCTGATACTTATTTTATGATAACGTTTTCAATAAAGAACAGTAGCAGATCGAACGACTGCTTCTATCTCCTATTTTATACAATTCAAGCGAGATGTTCTATCTTTTCATAGCTGAAATAGAAGATTAATTTCATCAAAAAAGACTGTCATCACAATATCTTGCGATAACAGTCTGCTGATTGGGTCAACATCATATAATGATGAATTAGTATAGATTAGATAATATCGGATACTTTACGTGCCTGGTTATCCAACTGCTGGGCTGATGAGGCAATCGTAGAGAATTCCTCTATGGCTACCTGAATCTGCTGCTGGCTATCTTCCACATCGCTTTGTACACCCGTAGTTCCGTCCGAGATTTTATTGATCTCCTGGGTGATCGAATCTACACTGTTTTTGACTTCAATAATGGATTTCTCGACCATACCGGATAACTTGCGTACTTCCTTGGCTACTACATCGAATCCGCGGCCGAATTCGCCGGCATGGGCAGCTTCGATAGCGGCATTAAGTGCGAGCAGATGTGTCTGCGAAGAGATATCACGAATCGTTTGCACCACTCCCTGAATAGAGTGTGCCTGCTGTTGCAGATTTTGAAGAGTAGACGTATTCTCCAGTGAAGCATTAGCAATTTTGTTAATGCTGGTCAGCAGATCCTGATTGCGCTGGATACCGGTATCTGCGCGTTGACTTAGTTCATCGGCCATATTTTGCATATCCTGTACAACGTTTGTAATATTCATTTGACGTGTAGTAATATTCGCTGCAATTTTGGTAACTCCGATGACTCTGTTTCCTGCTTCGTTAAAAACAGGCATGTAGGTGGCTTCAAGCCAGATCGCGTCACCGTGCGCATCCATACGTTTGATCTTATCCTGAAAGCTTTTGCCGGAAAAGAGATTTTTCCACATTAATTCATATTCGGGACTATTCACAAATTCGGGAAAACAAAACTGTTTGTGACTCATGCCAAGCATGGCGGCTGGTGTATAACCCATAGTACTTGCAAAGATATTGTTCACATAAGCGACCTGACGATTCGTATCAAACCGGATAATCGCCAGATTTTTCTCAAGAGATTTTACTACAAGTTCATCGGTTACAGTTTGATCCTGATTGTTGGTTGTCATAATACAGAATGCCTCCACGTCCAAATTCGTTTTCGGTAATTTTTTTATCGTAGTTTTGTCGATTTAATAAGTGATTAAATTACCTGGATACTACTTATTATCGTATGCAGTTGCGAGAATGATTAGGTCAAAAGTAGTAGCTTGCTAAATAATTTGTTCAATTTATATTGATTACAAGCTAATTCGGTAAATAGCCATTATCGTTCATTCACAAACGTTTACATACAGTCATGAAAATGCGTATTTTTGGCGGAAAATGAGTGAATAAGCAAAATGACGTTAGAGAATTCTAATACATGTTGATTCATAAAATAGCAGCTTCTATTCTATTTCACCAGTTAGGTGCAGTCGGTAATCAGGTTGTTACTGACCGAATACATCGGTATACTTATAAGTAATATATCCTGTTAAATAGCAGGAATAAGGAGAGAACTGGAATGTAATTCTGGATATAGCAACGGCTATGGATAATACGCCTATTCAGCTAACCGGTTATGGAGACATAACCTGTCAAGGGAGGTGCAAAGGTGAAACGTTTCAAAGATCCTGTCGGAATGCCTTATTCCATCTATGCGATCCTGAACAGCGGCGGTGAAATTATCGTCAAATGTTCTCAGTGCGAAGGACCAGCCAGTATTCGCTATCTATCAGATGAACAAGAAGTTATCGTGCGCTGTTCATCATGCCTGTATCAATCAAGACAACAGCCGCGATATGCTTACTCGGTAGCTGCAATATGTACACATTGCGAGAGGTGGTTCAACCAGCCGCTGCATAACCGGCGACAATTCGGTCAAAAGCAGGTTCATTTTCCATGTCCCCATTGTAATAGGGTTAACCGCGTTGCTGTTCGCAAGCAGGATACCGGCTACTGGCAGATGCCGGAGATTTATCAGGGTAGAGAGCCTTATTTTAATTTGGAACTGTATTTCATGGATGATTATCGTGGACAACAGGTGTGGGCACTGAATCGGGAGCATCTGAGCTATCTGCTGGACTATATCTCTGCAGATCTGCGCGAGAATTCCATGTATTTTCAGGTTATCCGCACAGCTTCCCATCCTATACCCAAATACATGAAAGAAGCCAAAAACCGCGATGGAATCGTCAGGCTGCTGCGCAAAATGCAGATGAAACACAGTCCGTCTTCCGGCAGAAAAGAGGGATAAGTTGAGTCGATACGAAGATCGGATGGCGGATTATAACCGCAGAACCCGTCCGGATAGCATGACATTCGGGAATCTGCAGGAATTGGTCGCTATGCATGGGCAGCTGCATAATGAATGGCTCTATACCGATGTGGAGCACTGGAATGAAGATCCGCTCCACACACCCATCTATTATTTTAGTGAAGAATGGCTCGGGGAGCAGGAAGAACAAGGGCTGACGGTACAAAATGATCGTGAGGACATACTGCCTGCCAGGTTTGCGGAGCAAGGTGTCCAGACATGGTTGGAACTTGCTACATTTGAAGATGTGATCGATGTACTCAAGCAGGCGAAACAGCCGATATCGCTCACGATGATTGTGATGGCATTAAATTATTATTACGAATACGATGCTTTTCTGGATTACGATCAAGTGACAAGCCGGATCCAAGCTATAGATGTGCTTCATCAGGTCGCTGAACACAAGCAGTCCAAAGACATATAATCACAGGCTCTGCATCCGAAAGAAAAATAGATATTCACATTTCAGGTGAGAATGGAGAGTACTTATGAGCAATCAGAATAATTATCGTTTTCAGGTGAACCTGAGCGGCATGATCAATATTTTATCCAATCATTTATACAGTAATCCACGGGTATTCCTGCGTGAAGTGATGCAAAATGCAGTGGATGCCATTACGGCACGTAACCAGCTGGAGACGGATTATCAAGGCAAGGTGCATATCGAGCTCGCCGGAAGCGGTGCAAATTCAACACTGATTATCGAAGATAATGGTGTCGGTCTGACCGAGAAAGATATTCATGAGTTTTTGGCACAAATCGGTCAGTCTTCCAAGCGTGGCGAGGCTGCTTTTACTGGAGAGACGACGTTTATCGGGCGATTCGGTATTGGTCTGCTCTCCTGCTTTATGGTGAGTGACGAGATTGTCATGGTGACTCGCTCCGCCAAGGGTGGACCTACGCTGGAATGGCGTGGACAGCCGGATGGTACATACAGTATCCGTACCCTGGAAACGGATTTATCGGCAGGAACCAAGGTATACCTGCGCTGCAAGACAGGCAGTGAAATGTATTATGAACCACAGGAGCTCGAGCGTGGCCTGTACTACTATGGAGCGTTGCTGCCTTATCCGATTACATTCAATGATGGCACATCCAGCAAAGTGATCAATGATTACCGTCCGGTCTGGATTCAGGAACCGGATCTGGCCCGCAGTAATCGGGAAGAAGTATTACAGTATGGCGAACGATTAATGGGAGAGCAGTTCAGAGACTTTATTCCACTGCGTACGGCTTCCGGTCGGACAGGAGGGATTGCCTATGTGCTGCCACATGCAGTCAATCTGAATGCCAAGCGTTCCCATCAGGTTTATCTCAAATACATGCTTGTCTCCGACAAAGCAGAGAATATTTTGCCGGATTGGGCCTTTTTTGTGAAGTGTCTGATCTGGACCGATGAACTGCAGCCGACAGCATCACGTGAACATTTTTATGAAAATGAAAGATTGGAAGAAGTACGTGATGAGCTGGGCGAAGCCATCCGCAGCGAGCTGATGCGCATGGCGGACTATGATCCTGACCGGCTGCAGCATATTATCCAGCTGCATGCCCTGTCGATGAAAGCACTGGCAACCGAAGATGCCGAGTTCTACCGGATCGTTCACCGCTGGCTGCCGTTCGAGACGACCTATGGACGGCGTACTCTGGGCGAAATGCTCAAGGAGCATGATCATATTCACTATACGCTGACACTGGACGAATATCGTCAGATCACTCATGTGGCTTCGGCACAATCCTTGCTGGTAGTTAATGGTGGGTACATCTATGATGCCGAGCTAATGGCGCTGCTGCCCGAAGTCAATGCACAGGTAGTCACCGAGCGTCTGCTGCCGGAAGATGTATCCATGTCCTTTACCGATCTGACACCGCAGGAACGCAAGGAATACTATGAGAAAACACGGCTTGCCGATATGGCTCTGCAGCGTTTCCGTTGTCAGATCCAGTTGAAGCGGTTCAAACCATCCGAGTTGCCGGCACTGTTTACCCTATCCAAAGAATCTTCGGATCTGCGTTCTCTTGAAGCTGCCAAGGAAGTAAGTACAGATACGCTTTCTTCAATTCTCGGTTCACTGGGATCCACGATGCAGCAGTCGGCGTATTCGACGCTGTATCTGAATCTGGACAATCCGGTAGTTGGACGCATTTTCCAGCCGGGTAGCGAGGAGATGATGCAGGTAGCGATCGAGATGTTATATGTTAATTCACTCATGATGGGCCACTATCCAATGAACAAGCAGGAGATGGCTGTCCTGAATCAGGGCATTCTGCGATTTATCGAATGGGGATTGTCTGCAGGTGGCAAAGGAGACTCGCTATGAGTACACCGATTGATCCGGAAATTCTGGCGCTGTACAGAGAGGCGCTTGAACTGCCAGACAGTCGGACCAAGGTTGAACTTCTGGAGCAGGCAGTACGGATTGCGGATCATCAGGGACATATCGAAGCGGGATACATGGTGCGCAGCGAGCTGGTGGAAGCAGCGATATTCAGCGGCTATCCCCGTAAAGCAATGATTCATTATTCGTGGATGCTTGGTCAGTATGATCAGAATCCGCAGGCATACAATCAGCATAATCTGCTCTGGTCGTACAAATGGATCTTTGTCAATGCTATCGATTTTCCGGAGATCAGCCGGGAGCAGCTGCAGGAACTGATAGACGATATGCGTGTACGTTACCAGGCGGCTGGTTATAGTGACCGCACGTATTACTCCAATCTGTATACCCTGCATCTGTACGTCGGAGAGCTGGAGCAGGCGGATGACTATATGAAGCTTGTTCTGCAGCTGCCGCGTGATCAGATGAGTGACTGCTCTGCCTGCGAGCAGGATGAACTGGTGGATCACTATATCATACTGGGCAGACATGAAGAAGCTTTGCAGGCAGCCGAACCTATTTTGCAGGGGACAATGAGCTGTACTACGGTTCCTCATCAGACCATTGCTTCACTGCTGCTGCCTTTTTACCATTTGGGACGTACAGCCGAAGCGGAAAATTATCGCAGTCGTAATTATGCGAATATCGCAAGCAATCGTGATTATTTGCAGTCGATAGGTGAACATATTGGCTATCTTACCCATACCGATCCATTTCTCGGCTTGGATCTGTTCGAACGTCATGCAGATTGGCTGATTGATCATGAGAGTGCACTGGAAGCCATGATGTTCAGTATGCATGTAGCTGGTCTGCTGCGGCGTCTTAGCAAGGAGACGGATGTGCACTATCAAATCCGTCTGCCTATGGAATATGGTTATACGGGTGATAAAGCAGATGTCGGTGCACTAGCGGATTATGTACTGCAACAGGCACTGGATACCGCAGCCCGATTTGATAAGCGAAATGGCAATTCGTATTATACCGACAGGATTCATCAATATATCAGGGGAACGGAGGCTATTAATTAACTATGAATACAGAACGAAGTTACGAAGAATTGCTGGATGAGGCATATCAATTACCCAATGGACATGCCAAATTGGAACTGCTGGATGAAGCGGCGCGGATCGCTGACAGTCTGGGCGAAGTCGATGCCGGATACGAAATTCGTGGGGAGATTGTCGAGACGGCTACATTTAGCGGATATCCGCGCAAAGCGCTGGTCGCTTTCTCCTGGCAGCTTGGTCAGTATGACAAGAATCCGGAGGAATATTATGATTATCCGCTGCTCTGGTCGTATAAATGGATCGTAGATAATCTGCTCTGTTTCCCGGAGATTGAGCGGGCACAGATCGATAATCTGTTGGAAGATATGCGGCGCCGGTATCAGGAACACGGCTATAATGACCGGACCTACTGGTACTACCGCTTTACACTGGCTCTGCAATCCGGTCAGTTGGAGGAAGCGGGACAGTTCCTGCAGCAGCTCCGACCGATGGAACGGGACGGAATGAGTGACTGCGAAGCCTGTGAGCAGAATGAATTTGTCGAATATTATATGCGTCTTGGTGATGATGAGCAGCTGCTTCAGGCAGCGCAGCCTATTCTGACCGGGAAAATGACCTGTGCAGAGATTCCGCATCTGACCTTGTCCAAGGTACTGCTGCCCCTGCACCGTCTGGGGCGTCACCAGGAAGCAGAGAAATATCAGAAAAAAGGATATCGGCTGACCAAGGATAATCATGACTTTTTGCGCTGTATAGGAGAACAGATCGGATACCTGACCGTAACCGATCCGTTCAAGGCACTGGAATTGTTTGAGAAACATATCTCCTGGACCGCAGAACATGAAGATCCGCTCGATAATATGCTGTTCCATGGTTATGCAGCAGCATTATTCCGGCGTCTGGCCGAGGAGCAGGTCAACTTCAATGTGAAGATTCCTTCTTTTTACCCGTACCCGGAGCATGCGACAGATGTGAACAAATTGGCTGCCCAGTATAGTGAAATGGCACTGGAAACTGCCCGCAAACTGGATCAGCGTAATCACAACCAATATTATGTGACGTATCTTCAGACGCTGCCAAGATAAATGGAAATGATCGATGAAAAGATTTTGATTGGCGTAGCCGTATGATGGTATGGGAAAGGGCGCTCAGATGAGCGCCTTTTTATATGATAAGACTGTTATGATCGACAGGCATGTTCTTCAGAAATGTAACTAATCCCTTATATTAGAAAGGAAGTTTCCCCGATGCTAACGATTACCCGGCAATTGATCATGGAGCTGGAACAGAATACGAGCAGAGAATCCGTCTGGTATGAGACCATGCTGCATATGATTATCAAGTACGGCAATATCGAGGATGCCCATGCGCTGTATCACTGCTTTATTACTCATCCCGAAGACTGGGACTATATTAATCTACTGGAAGGTTTATGTAAGCTGGGTGATCGGGAGCTGGGACTGGAATTGTATCGATGGGCTTTTACAGAAGGCCGGCTGCGTGTTGGACTACCGGGAGATATACTGACTGCCTGTAGTTACCTCGGCGTGCAGGAGGCAGTGGGCAGCCTGCTTCATTATGCGCTCGACGACAGTAAGAGCTGGGAGTGGCAGACTAGAGCCTGTCTTGGACTGCTGCAACTGCAGCTTGATGATAAAGAAGCAGCTATACTGCGAAGAACAATCGAAGAGACAATGGGACAGTCTCTGTTTAATGAGTTTTTGCCTGCTCTATCCAGCCAGGTGGCAGATGCTTCGCTGATTCCGAAGTTATATCACTGGGGAGAACAGCAGGCTTCTATTGACTGCAATGCAGGATTGGTACTGGGTATTGCCTTATATGGACCAGAGTATCGCGAATGGATACGACAGATATTATGGAGTCCTTACTGGGAGGCTCATGATACAGGTACCGGAACCTGTGTATGGATGTATAGAGCGATGAGTCATGTAGGATTGACGTTTACAGATCTGATTGATGATGTACGGCATACACTGACGGATACGGAAGATCGGCAGCGGATGGAATATCAGCTGGATGTACTATACCAGATGTTATGCGAGAAGCTGCAATATCGGAGGTTATCCCTGTCTGTTCTTCATCCTAATCAGGAGACGGCAGAAGAGATTTATCATGCTCTCTATCACTGGAGTACCCCTGACTATGATGATTCGATTATTGGGCTGATCATCAAGCGGCTTGGCATGGATTATTGCGGACTACAGGATTTTTATAATCTTCGGACACGTCTGGAGATGCGAATAGCTCATGATATGGAGACTATATATTTGTTATCACAACATAATCAGGTATAATAGGATAAGCTGCTATTTAATTGTAACTATTATAGTTGTCAGCAATAAAGTGTCTTCTTATTCAGTATAGCTACTTAACCAATCGTCTCCATACATTCAGAGGAGGAATCATTATCATGAGCAATATCTTCGATCAGCGCAAAACAGTTCGTAAATATACATCCAAACCGGTACCTCACGAAGTGTTGATCCGTGTACTGGAAGATGCTCAAAAATCTCCTTCCTGGGCGAATTCACAGCCATGGGAAGTATACGTTGCAACAGGAGAGACGCTGGAAAGATTGCGTACTGCCAATCTGCAGGCCTATGATGAGAAAATTCCGGCTGATGATGCAAATATGCCCTGGCCTGCAGTATGGCCGGAATATATTCAGGAGCGGATGAATGCAGCCTATGCCAAAGTATTCGAGCAGAGCGGCATCGCACGCGACGATCAGCAGGCACGTGAAGAGAACTGGCGCAATAACTTTTACTTTTTCAATGCACCGGTAGCTGCGTTTATCTGTCAGGATCGCAATTTGACGGAATGGTCTACACTGGATGCAGGCATTTATGCCGGTAATCTGATGCTGGCAGCCGCGCAGCATGGACTGGGTTCCACACCGGCAGCCAGTTCGGTATCTTATCCGCATATTTTGCGCGAGATTCTGGGTATCCCCGATCATCAGCGGATTATGGTTGGTGTGATGCTTGGTTATGAAGACCAGGAACATCCGTACAACAGACCGGTAAGTTCCCGTGTACCGATTGGCGAAAATATTCATTTTAGCGAGTAATCGCAGTAATCCAATAGATAATTCTGGCTTATGGAGAAACCTCATGATTTCCGATCATACGTTATCCATGCCTGAACAAAGAAGCTGTCTGCTCATGTAGCGGACAGCTTTTTATTATGTGCTATAATTTTGATAAAGTTGGATTCAGAACATTCTCCGTCTTCACAAATTCCAAGCGAGGAGTGCTGTATATGAATACGCTCAGTCACAGATTGCAGGAACTGGTCATCTATTTTCAGGGGAAATTAAATGATATTCCGCCGGATCTATTTAGCGCCAAACCCCATGCCGGGCAGTGGTCGCAAAAGGAAACTCTTGGGCATCTTTGCGATTCGGCTTCGCATAATTATATCCGGTTTGTCAGTATTGCGCTGTCGGAAGAACCTGTGCGGCTGACCGATTATGATCAGGATCGCTGGGTGGAGCTGAATGATTATCAGAACAGTTATGATCAGCAGGATCTCATTCTGCTCTGGATGACGCGTAATCTGCAGATTGCTACGCTACTGAATCAGATTCCAAAGGAAGATTACGAGAAGACATGCCTGACCCGCAGCGGACAGGAACTAACTCTAAAATGGCTGGCAATGGATTATATCGCCCATATGATCCATCATTTCCGCCAAATGCTCGGGAGTGAACATCTACAGGAGATTTTACCGGACTAAAAACAGCCATTCGGCCCGGTAACAGGCAGGATGACTGTGATTATGAATTTATATCCGGTATAGCCTGGGAACCCGATGGGTCGCGGTCGCTGACATTAGGAATCAGAGGCAGCATCTTTGCTGCGCGTTTCTCCCGCTACCCGCCAGCGTGAAGCATATTTTTCCAATCGGGGATGAAGCTGCTTTGGCCGCTCGGTCAGTACGAGACTGACTTTGACAATCCATTCTTCAAAAGTGGAAAAGGAAGCGAACTGATTGGCCATATCCGGCGTCATCAGGAGAAAGTAGGGGGAAGTATAATGATCGGTCAGTGTGCGCAGAGCCGCTTCGATGGGAGTATATTTTTTGCGTTTGCCTTCCCAGCTCTCGATCATAATATCCTTGCGTCCGGTATCCTGCCGCCATTCATGCAGCCGATCTTCACGTTTGTAAAAAGGAGAGACTGGCGTTTTGGACATTCGTTTGACGGTCTGTTCATGCAGCGGATAGAGAACCAGCCGATCGAAACGCATCTGATCGGCGATAGCTGCCGCCTGTTCCAATTCTTCGTCTGTTGTGTTCTGGAATGAATCGTAGTAGATCAGTGTACCCCTGAACTTCTCGACAGGCGGCTCGTATCCATAGGGGACATGCTGTGTATTATGCGGCATAACAGTTTCCTCCTGAACTATAGGTTATGAATAATATTACCCTATTTCTACAAAATCGTATGCGCCGAATCTATTGAGCAAAAAGCTGCCCCTGCACTATATGCAGCAAGCAGCTTTTGTAAATGCTGTAGGATATGGCAATTATGATGGCACAGTATAGACGTACTACTCAGGACCCGGCATTCTTCGGCTGTACCTGCACATCGCTCATCACAAACCGGCTCTCCGGAATGGCAGGCATCCGGGACAGATCGATGGTCAGATCCTGCGGAGGAACTTCATAAGTGATACGGGTGGTCAGGAACTCCAGACTGACACGCATCACATCAATCGTCAGCCATTCGCCGGCGCAGCGATGATTACGGTAGTGATCGCCGCCTCCCTGGGGAATCAGATCGAACGGACTGCCGCTCCAGTGTTCGAACCGTTCCGGCTCAAACGTATCTGCCTGCTGCCACAGCTTCTCATCATGAGTGGTGCCGTATACATCCAGCAGTACCATCGTTCCTTCTTCAAAAGAATAATCTTTCCACGTAAAGTCTTTGCGTACCTGTGCACCGAGAATCGGAGTGAAGGGATAAAATCGGCGCACTTCCTGTACAAACCATTGACTGTAGGTAGGGTCACCCGTCTGCAATGACTGTACCAGTTTGTGCCGGGCTTCCGGATAGTCATGCAGAGCGACCGCGCTGAATACTACATAACGACCAATCGCTACAATCGGACGAATAATATTGATTAACTCTACAGCTGCCGTCTGGGTATCCAGAAGATTCGCTTCGGTATCACGGTGCCAGGACATGGCGTGGGCTGCTGTCTGTTCCGGAGCCTCCAGCTCACCTTCACGAATCTGCTCAATCAGATGTGATACCCACTTCTCTGTACGGCGGCGAGCCTGCCTGCCGCGGCGATGGCGCATACCTACCGCTCCGAATGACTCAACCATATCACCCAGATCATCAGCGACCTGCTTCACATCGCTTTCCTGCAAAGGAACACCTGCCCACTGACAAGCCGCACGGCACATCACCTGCTGGGCTTCGTCAAATAGTACCAGCTGCTCTGTACTTTGCCACTTCAGCGCAGCCGCTTCCCATTGCTGCTCGACGAGTTCGGCAATTTCATTCAGACGCTCAGGCGACATGAGGGACATGAACAACTTTTTGCGGTGAGCATGAGCCTGTCCATCAAGTGTCTGTACTCCTTTTTCACCGAATAGTGATTTCTGGATACGCTTGGGAATGGCACCGCCGCGCTGGAACAGCTCTTCATTATAAAATAATTCGGCACCTTCCTTGCCACCGATACAGATTGCCTTTTGTCCCAGCATACGGGTCTGGAAAATATCGGACTGGAATTCCTGACGACGTTTCATGGCAAATTCATAACCTTCCGAAAGCAGTCCAATTCCGCCCTCCAGTGTATGATCACGAGGAATAGAGTTGTCATTCGTCATAATAGGCTGTCTCCTTTGTGTAGAAATTCGATATTTTAGATATGAGTGCAAAGTCACGCCAAATAAAAAGAGGTATATAACCAGTGTAATGACCGTTTTGCGCAATCCGTGATGCTGTCATCCATGTATTACCTCTGATCCACTGGCATCTAACATTAATATGGTAAAATTCAGTACGAGCGCTTGCTGGCAGTAATCATTCCATGTATCTCATAGACATTACCGATTCCGAGGAGGAGAATATGATTACATTTGTAAGCACATCACCTGATCTGCTGGAAGTAGAACTGTCGATCATTAATTCCAATCCATTTTACAATCGTATTATCAAAGGCAGGGAACAGCTGACCGCCGAGGAAATACAGCAGGAAGTGGAGGAGACGATACAGCTTGGAGCAGAACGCTATGTGATCTGCAGCGATGATCAGCCGATCGGCATCGTGGAGTACCTTTCATTAAATCCGAATGATGGTTATCCATGGCTGGGACTGTTTATGATCGATAAATCCTGTCAGGGCAAAGGACAGGGTAACCAGGCTTTTCAGGCATTTGAACAGCGGCTGATTCACCAGGGGGTTCAGGCTTTTCGTCTGGCTGTAAATATTGAAAATGAACCTGCACATATATTCTGGAAACGACAGAACTTTCAGTATGTAAAACATTCAATTACACGGGATAATATGGAAGTTATTATCTATGAAAAAGAGCTTAATTGATAACGCAATATTGTGCTTTTTATAGACAAATACAACATTTATTAATGTCTATAATCCCTTGCTGCATATGCGATTAAGCCGTTTTAATTAATATGTTTACACACAGTTAATATAACGATAATTGTCTTAACATATTTTTACAAAAATAGTGATTGACACAATGCCGGCTCCCCCCGTAGAATGTGCTTAAACCATTAAGGTTTTATTTCATTTACGGGAGGGACTCTCATGCTGCAAACCATTCAAAAAGTACTGGAATGGCTGTTCGTCAGCCGAAGCGGGATCTATCAATTTGGTGACGTGTATTGTGAAGACAGCGGTTTTGTCGTCTACATCCCAAGAGAAGAAGAATAATAGCTACAGACATATAATGAATGCCAAATCAGCTGCAGATCCGAGGGCCAAGCCTGGATTTGTGGCTTTTGTTTGTTCTGTTGTATGTTACAATGGCACCACTGAAGATCCTACCTACATAACAGATCCTTTTCATCCTATTCTGCCAAAGGAGAAGTTCCGGAAATGAACAGATTACGTACAGGGAAGAAGCAAAGGCGGGAACAAAAGCTGCATATTGTACTACTGGCTGTGACAGTAGCGGTGCTGGTCTGGTCGGCTATTCATCCGCATGACTGGTTCACATGGATATTGGAAGTATTCCCGGCGCTTATTGGCGGTGCGATTCTGCTGCTGACTTATCGGCGGTTTCAGTTGACGGGTCTCGTCTACAGTCTTATTGCGCTGCATATGATTATTCTGATGATTGGCGGACACTATACCTATGCCGAGATGCCGCTGTTCAACTGGCTGCGGGATAGTCTGCATCTGGAGCGCAATTACTATGATCGACTGGGTCATTTTATACAGGGATTTTTTCCAGCGATGATTGTAAGAGAAATGCTGCTTCGTACATCGCCGCTTCGTCCGGGGAAATGGCTGGTGACAATTGTAATCTCGATTTGTATGGCGATTAGTGCTGCTTATGAATTGATTGAATTTGCAGTAGCAGGAATCACCGGCACAGCAGCCGAAGCTTTTCTCGGTACACAGGGCGACGTGTGGGATACGCAGTGGGATATGACATTTGCCCTGCTGGGTGCTGTCGCTGCCCTGCTGCTGTTCAGCCGCTATCACAATGCCGAGCTGCGTCGCATAGAGCGTTCCCGGACGACTTTCAATGAAGACAGGTAATTTCTCCATGATACGTTATAATGGGGAAGATGACAGGGAAGCAATAGAGAGGCGCTATCTCTGTATCTTCGTCTGCTCCAGGCTGTTCAAGCAGACGTTCCGTTTTGAAAATGGTATGATATAGAGACACCCAATTTACAGCTGAAAGGATAAATCGATATGGCAGAATTGCAAAAAGCAACATTCGCTGGCGGATGCTTCTGGTGCATGGTTACTCCATTTGAGGAATTGCCCGGCATTCATGGTATCATATCCGGTTATACTGGCGGACATGTGAAGAACCCGACTTATGAGCAGGTCAAGACCGGCAATACCGGTCATTATGAAGTAGTGGAAATTACGTTTGATCCGGAGTTGTTCCCTTATGAGCGTCTGCTGGAACTGTACTGGCCGCAGATTGATCCGACCGATGATGGCGGACAATTTCATGACCGTGGTTCGCAGTATCGTACTGCTATTTTTTATCATAATGATGAGCAGCAGGAACTGGCCCAAAAGACCAAAGCGGAAGTTGGAGCAAGCGGACGGTTTGGCGACAAGCCGGTTGTAACCGAGATTCTGCCTGCCGACGTGTTTTATCCGGCTGAAGAATACCATCAGGATTACCACAAAAAGAACACTAAGCATTACAAGGAAGACCGTGAAAAGTCCGGCCGTGATGAATTCATCAACGAGCACTGGGAGAATCAGGGTTAATCCATAAATTTACAGCATATAACGGTACAAGAATCTTTCTTCACATTCCGTCAGGAACGCGAGCAGATACTTTGTACCGTTATTTGTGTGTCATACTGGAGGCAATATGATGAATACATCGGAAGCGATTCTTCGTATAGAGCGTATATTCAGACAGACCGCTTATCTGGCAAGCGGCAATGCAAGGCAACGCTCTGCCTATCAGGTGCTGCAGCATCTGGATCTGTTCTCTGTCCTGTCTGCCTATGATCCGGTACTGGCCGGAACGATTCCACTTGATATTGATATTGGCAGCAGCGATCTGGATATCCTGTGCGAAGTACATGATCCCGATACGTTTGAAGCCATACTGATCGAGCATTATAGTCATATGACCGATTGGATGCTGAATCGCTGTGAAGTAGACGGGTTGATGTGTACTGTTGTACGCTGGATGTATGAAGAATGGGAGATCGAAGTATTTGCCCAGCCTCGTGCAGTCGAGCAGCAAAATGGATTCCGTCATATGGTGGTGGAACAGCGCTTGCTGGAACATCTCGGCGATCAGGGACGTCAGCAGATTCGTCTGCGCAAACAGCAGGGCATGAAGACCGAGCCAGCATTTGCCGACTATCTGTCTATTGCCGGAGACCCGTATAAAGAGCTGCTCCTCCTGTACGAATGGAGCGATGAACAGCTGCAGCAGTTCATCATTCAGGCTAATCTGACATAGTAGATTTGTCTTCGTTGGTGGAGCATTATTCAATTTTCAGGAAGAAATACCGTTAATAATAAAGTATGCATTTTATTCTTAATTGAGGAAAAGAGATGATTTCATGGCTTTGAAAAATCCTGTATTTAACAGCAGGGCATTCTCGGAAGAAAGAGACTATGATCAGAGAGAGTCTATGACCATTGCCGGCGCGGCAGGTAAAGCACTCGTACTGACTATACTGCTCATACTATCCGCTGCGTACACATGGTACTTATTTAACAAGGGTGAAGACATCCGTACTTACATGATCGTCGGCATGATCGGCAGTCTGGTGATTGCACTGCCTACTACATTTTTCCCGAAAATTGCTCCGGTCACAGCGCCACTGTATGTGATTGTCAACGGACTGGCGCTGGGTGGTCTGTCAGCGATGGTCGAGATGGTCTATCCCGGTATTGCGCTCAATGCCGTTCTGATTACAGTCGGTATCCTGTTCTTTATGCTGCTGCTGTATGCAACACGCATCGTACGTGTGACTCCCGGACTGGCTATGGGTATTATGCTCTGTACGCTGGCTATTGCTTTTGTGTATCTGATTAATTTTGTGCTGAGCTTTTTTGGAATGAGTGTGCCTTATATTCATGATACCGGCTGGCTTGGCATCGGAATCAGTGTATTTGTAGTTATCGTGGCAGCTGCCAATCTGCTGCTCGATTTCCGGACGATCGAAGAATCGGCTCAGGCAGGACTGCCGAAATACATGGAGTGGTATGGAGCATTCGGACTGATGGTAACGGTAATCTGGATGTACGTGGAGATTCTGAGACTGCTCAGCAAGCTGGCAAGTCGGGATTGATCCCTTATTCAGCCATCTATAATAAGTAAAATGTAACGTGATCAAAGCCTGCATTTCTGCTGATCTGCTCTTGTGTAACAAGGGTCTAGCCAGCGGGAATGCAGGCTTTTTGGCATGTCATTATCTACATCGGATATATTCGAATAATGATATGGACAAGAATCGGAGATTGACGCTGCTCTTTTTATTCGTCAATATATGGTACAAGCATCTTGGGTTTGCTGCTATTTGGTAACAGCATTGATCAAGTGAGGATTCATTATTTTATTATGGAGGAGGATACATCATGATTCTGGAAGTTGCCATACTGAACGTCAAGGCAGGGCATACCGATGCATTTGAAGACAGTTTTCGCCAAGCCAGCCGTATTATTGCCGGGATGAAAGGGTATCTGTCCCATGAACTGCAGCGCTGTCTGGAGATCGACAATCAATACATACTGCTTGTCCGCTGGGAGACGCTGGAAGACCACACTGAGGGATTCCGCGGCTCGGAGCCTTATCAGGAATGGAAAAAGCTGCTGCATCACTACTATGATCCATTTCCGGTCGTTCATCATTACGAACTGGCTTGATAAGGATAAGCATCATCATTTACGTACTATAATTAAGGAGGAGCCTGTATGATTACCATCTTGCCGGTACAAGCTGATCACACCGATCTGCATCTATTGATCAAGGAACTTGATACTTATCTGATGGAATGCTATCCGGCGGAGTCGATCTATGGATTAAGTCCGGCTGACCCGGCTACCTTTATGATCGCCTATGATGCGGAGGGCAAGCCTGTAGGCTGCGGAGCCATTCGTGCACTGGATGAACAGAGTACCGAGCTGAAGCGATTTTACGTCCGTACTTCACATCGCCGTCAGGGAATAGCCAGCAGGCTGCTGCAGGCACTGGAAGAACAGGCATGGCAGGAGAATTATCGGATTATCCGCTTGGAGACGGGGGCTGCCCAGCCCGAAGCTATTGCTTTTTACCAGCGTCACGGCTATGAACAGATCGAGCGGTTTGGCATTTATGTAGAGGATGAGAGCAGTCTTTGTTATGAGAAAAAGCTGCAAATGTAATGCGATGCTAGCGCACACTGGATGATCAGTATATATTCCGGAGTCTGCCGGGAAAAGGTTGTTTTCCGGGATATATACATGGTATTCTAATTCATTAATCAGACAACTATTCTGGAAAGGGTGAAAAGCGATGCCGTTTATTACTGTCAAAGTGCTTGAAGGCAAAACTGTCGAACAAAAGCGTGAACTGGTACAGAAGATGTCGGAGCTGGTTTCGGATGTATTTGAAGTAGAGAAAGAGAAGATCTTTATCTTTTTTGAGGATCTGGCACCACATAATTATGGCAAGCATGGCGAGTTGCTACCTTATCTGAATGCACCGTCTCCAGAGGAACCGGACGAACAGGCATAGATACTGGTTGAAAGGGGGAGATAGAGATGTGGGGGATTGAACACTACTGGTTGTTTATATTATCTAGTATTCTGCTGAATATCACACCCGGCAGTGATACGATTTACATTTTGAGCCGCAGTATGTTCCAGGGCAAGCAGGCAGGACTTATGTCTGTCTATGGCATTATCAGCGGCTCACTGGTACATACACTGCTGGCTGGACTGGGATTATCACTGATCCTGATGCAGTCGGCACTTGCTTTTAATCTGGTCAAATGGATTGGCGCCGGATATCTGATCTGGATGGGGATTCGGGCTCTGATGGCACGTCAGGAAGAAGGAGAAGCACTTAAGCATGTAGAGCAGCGACCTCTGCGTAAAATCTATCTGCAAGGCATGCTGACCAATGTGCTGAACCCCAAGGTAGCGCTGTTCTATCTGGCTTTTATCCCGCAGTTTGTCAGTCCTGCGCAGCATATGGGTCCGATTCCATTCCTGCTGCTGGGATTAACATTCAGTACAACAGGCTTGATATGGTGCATACTGCTGGTGCTGTTTTCCAGCAAAATGTCCGGCCGGCTGCAATCCAGCCGCGCATCACGTTATCTGAACCGGGTAACCGGAGGGATTTTTGTTCTGCTGGGATTGAATTTGCTGCGTACTTCGCGGCATGTATCCTCCTGAGAAATCAATCGATCCTATCAAATAGCCATCAGACCGGGACGATAACGGTCTGATGGCTATTTGGGTACAGGACAATGACGCTGAAGCCAGTCCAGAATATCTGCAGTAACTTCTTCACGGTTCGTATCATTAAGTGTCTCGTGCCGTGCATCGGGATACAACTTGATCTCGATATCCTGCAGCTGCAATCTCTGATACTGTTCATACAACTTGCGTACTCCTTTGCCATAGGCACCTACCGGATCACGATCTCCGCTGAATAGATAGACAGGCTTGTCTTTTGGAATTCGCCGCATACAATCCGGTCGATGAATCTCGATCAGCAGCTGGAAAAAGTGTACATAAAACCTCACACTGGCAAGCCGCGCACAATAAGGATCATTGACGAACAGTGCCACTTCCTCAGGATCGCGGGAGAGCCAATCAAACCGGGTCGCGCGCGGTCTGGGCAGCCCGCGGTTGAACGGGCCGAATACAAGTGCATTGAGCAGCAGACTGCGATGCATCGGTCCACGCAGACGCCGCTGCAGCTGTGCCAGACGTTCACCAGCCTGGAGCAGTCCACGCGGACCGTTGGTGCCGGAGAGGATAAATCCATCGTATAGATCCGGATGATCATACATCAACTTTTGCACAATAAAGGAACCCATACTGTGCCCGAGAATATAGAGCGGTAGGGCAGCATAGTGCTCATGAATCCAGCGGGATAACAGCACCAGGTCTTCTTCCATCCAGTAAAACCCATTCTCCCCGGGATCACCAAGGTCATCCGGTGTAGCGGCAGTCAGCCCATGCCCACGGTGATCATTGGCATAGACGGCATATCCCTGTGCAGTGAGAGATTGAGCCAGACGATGATATCGGCGGGCAGTCTCGGCCATACCATGTGATATTTGTACAACTCCATGTATATTCTCCTGATCCGGCAGCCATTCATAGATATGCACCTGAATGCCTTCTTCATCCGTCATGCGAAATGTACGTTCCTTCATGAGTGTCATCTCCTTTCCAATCATAAATATAACCTGTACCGGAGGAATTATCACACCGGTACAGGTTAATCTATTCAATCCATTATAAGTTTGTTCCTCTTGGTATTAAGGCAGATAGGAACGGATCACTGTGCAGCTGCCATCCAGCGTGTATTCACCCAGATTGGCAGGCAGCAGGAAGCATTGTCCGCCTTTGAGTGGTGCGCTGCCATCTTTCCACGTAATGGAACCTTCGCCATTGGCAACGACGAGGATGGTGAAGCTCTCCGGCAGAGTGGACAGGCTCCATGAACCGTCGACGATGCCTTTTTCTACAATAAAGTAAGGAGAGGCAGCCAGTGTCAGCCACTGCCCTTCAGACAGACCGTCTGTTTTCATAGTCGTAGCGCCTGCGCCTTCGTAAGCGATCACGTTAAGAGAATCTTCGATGTGCAGTTCACGCGGCTTGCCATCCAGTCCGGGGCGATCATAATCGTATAGACGATAGGTGGTATCGGAGTTCTGCTGAATCTCGGCTACCAGTACACCGGCGCACAGTGCATGTACCGTACCTGCCGGAATGTAAAAAGTATCACCAGCTTCGACCGGAACCTCCTGCAGCTCGTCCATAATCTGATTATTACGAATCGCTTCAGCCAGGGATTCGCGGGTGACGCCATCTTTGAGACCATAAATGATTTTGGCACCCGGTTTGGCATCCAGTACATACCACATTTCCGTTTTGCCCAGTTCACCTTGCGGCAGACCTTCATAATCATCGGTCGGATGCACCTGCACAGATAGATCGTCATTGCAATCCAGCAGTTTGATCAGCAGAGGGAAACGGCCGTTGGTCTCGGATACACCCCGTGTACCGAACCAGTCGCGCCCCAATGTCTCACGCAGCTGATCCAGACTTTTACCGTCCAGCTCGCCACCGATAACCGATGTTGTCCCATTCGGATGATCCGCGATCATCCAGCCTTCGCCAATCGCTCCCTCCGGAATATCCCATCCGAACTGTTCCAGTGCTCTACCGCCCCATACACGTTCTTTGAATTCCGGTTGAAATTGCAGTGGGTATGGCTTCGTCATTAATCTCTCTCCTCCACATGGTTATATAGTTAACATCCACCCCGTATGTATCGTTGTCCTATCCACAGACAACATCAGATGTAAGGCCGGGGCTGTATCCATCTTAACGTGCAGACTGGAAAAATTCCAGACGCTCTCCATCGGGACCGCTGAAAAAGAAGTAGCGACTGCCATTCGGAAGTGTCGTAATTGTCTGATCCAGATTGGACAATTGAAGTCTCTGAATCCGTGCATATTCTTCTTCAATATCGTCTACGGTAAAAGCAATATGATGCACACGGCCTTCTTCGGTCAATGCACCGGTATACCCCTGTACCAATTCCACTTCGGTATCGGTATGACCCCGAAAAGCGAGAAATGCCAGTCGAATCGCATCATCTACATGACCGTTTGTCTCCAGATGCTGAAGCCCGATAACCTGTTCGTAAAAAGCGATAGATTTTTCGATAGAAGTCACCATAATGCCTACATGTTCCAATTTGCGTACTGCCATAATATTTTCATCTCCTCAATTTCATTTAAAATAATGACAGGATCATCCCTTATTTGGATCAGAAGTCTAGCCTGCTCCAGGCAGTGCTGCATCTGCATCCGGTTCGGATCGATTATGCGATCAAGCCTGTTTCTTTTCAATAGCAATCAAATATGGCGCATCACTGCGCTGCAGCTGGCGATATATAATGCACTGCGCCGTAGCAGTAGGAAGGGAAGAGGCCCATTCCTGTACAGCTTCGGCTTCTTCAGATCCGCCGGGATGCCCCGGATACAGTACAATTGTCAGGATGCCCTTTACAGCTAGTAGCTCCAGAGATGTGGTGAGCGCAGGCAGTGTCGATTCCGGACGGGTAATAACTGAAATATCTCCTGCCGGAAGATAACCAAGATTGAACATGACAGCCTGCAGCCGTCCGTGAAGCTCTGCTGGGATATGATTCGCCATCCGGTCGTGACTGCCTAGGATCAGTTCGGTCCGGGCGAGCCTGCCAGGATGCTCATACCTGCCGAGTCGTTCCTGGGTACGATCCAGCGCCTGCTGCTGAATATCAAAGCTGTATACAAGGCCACTCGCACCAGCCGCCTGAGCCAGCATCAGTGTATCGGCACCGGTGCCGGCTGTAGCATCAACAGCTATCGCCTGGCTGCCTGCCGTACTGCCCAGACGCTCGGCAACTAGTTTGTGGGCAAAGCTGAGTACAGACAGAAATCCCATTTAACGTCCCCTCCAGTACTTGCCCTGCCAGGTATCACGCTGTCTGAGCTCCCGATCGATCGAATTCAGAACTTCCCATTTATTCAGACTCCACATTGGGCCGATCAGTAGATCGCGCGGTGCATCGCCAGTCAGCCGGTGAACGATCATATCCGGCGGCAGGAATTCCAATGTATCAACGATCAGTTTAATATATTCATCCTGATCCAGGAATCGCAGCAAGCCTGCTTCGTATTGCTTGACCATCGGTGTCTTGCGCATCAGGTGCAGCAGATGAATCTTGATGCCCTGCACATCCATATTAGCTACAGCCCGTCCGGTATCCAGCATCATCTCGTGGGATTCCTGCGGCAGTCCATAGATAATATGGGCACATACCCGAATACCGCGCGCCCGTAGTTTGGCTACGGCTTCTTCGTAAGAGTGGGTGTCATGAGCGCGATTGATAAGAATAGAGGTGGATTCATGAATCGTCTGTAGGCCCATTTCCACCCATAGATAGGTTCGTTCATTCAACTCTGCGAGATAATCAACCACATCATCCGGCAGACAGTCAGGACGTGTAGCGATTGCAAGACCGACAACGCCCGGCTGCTCCAGAATGACTTCATAATATTCACGCAATTCTTCTACAGGTGCATAGGTATTGGTATAAGCCTGGAAATAGCCAATATACTGGGCATTTGGCCACTTCTGGTGCTGCCGATCACGGATCGTATTGAACTGGGTGACCAGATCATCACGGCGTCTGCCGGCAAAGTCGCCGGAACCCCGTGCACTGCAAAAGGTACAACCGCCTTTGGCAATGGTACCATCACGGTTGGGACAGGTGAAACCGGCATCCAGCATCACTTTGAATACCTTGGTTCCAAACTGCTCCCGCATCTCGGTGTTCCACGTATGGAATCGTTTATCCCCCCACAGAACCGGGGACTCTGTCTGTTCTATAGTAACCATACTGCAAGCTCCTTCATGGTATATCCATATTCTGATTATTCCGCCAATCAACAGTTTCTATTGTAACAAAAATAAATCACCGCCGGGTAGAAAAACAGTCCTTTTACTATAGTAAAAATAGACGTGGAATGCAGTGATTCTGCCCATAGCTGTGTGACGGATATTCCCTGATCAGACGGGACAACTGCTTATACAGATCCCAAAATGAAAAAATAAATGACCTGCGTGTCATATTGCTGCAAAATGGTTAATAATAGGTGCACCTAGCTTAATTTCTTAACTGCATCGTGGCTACCGGGGAAAATGGATTTGATTTTCCGGCAGAAAATGGGTAGACTATGAATGCTTAAATTTGTTGGACCCCAATTCCAAATATAGAGAGAAGGATTTCCTTATGCTGTTCGCAGGATAGGGAAATCCTTCTTTCCTTTGTGCACTTTTTGGCAGATAACTCTTTACATTTCCCGTTTTCTTCGTCAAAATAATTCCGTACGAAATAAAGATGAGAATTATTCAAATCGGAGGACGAAGATGCGTTTAAGAGGTAGAAAAGGGATTCGCGAGGATCTGGAGCAGCAGCAGGATCTGGTCGTATTGAACCCTGAAGCTTATAAAGGAAAATGGCGTGAGCGTTTTAACAATGATTATCCGATCCATGTGGAATTCGGAATGGGTAAAGGACGCTTCGTCAGCCAGATGAGCGTGAAGAATCAACAGGTTAACTATATCGGCTTTGATATGTATGATGAATTGGTGCGCCGCGCTGCAGAGAAGACTCGTATTGCCTGGAATGAAGCAGAACTGGGCGATCCAACCAGTATTCAGCTGGCACTAGCGAATATCGAGAATATCGAAGATATTTTTACACCAGGCGAGATTGAACGGGTCTATCTGAATTTCAGTGATCCTTGGCCGAAAAAAAAGCATGGACGCCGTCGTTTGACGCACCCGCGCTTTTTGGAGAAATACTGTCGTCTGCTGAATTCCCGTGGACAGATTCATTTCAAGACGGATTCGGAGACATTGTTTGAGTTCTCGATTAATTCATTTGCCGACTATGGTCTGCAGATGACCAATATCAGCCTGAATCTGCACCGTGACGGCATTAATGAAGAGCATGTCATGACAGAATACGAAGCCAAGTTTATGGGTAAAGGGATGCGCATCCACCGCTGCGAAGTGATTGTAGGACAGGATGCATTGAACGAATACCAGCAGATGCGCCTCGATAAATATTGATTTATTGTTCTATTTAAATAGGAAAAAACACAATAAGGTCTTAACCTGACGTCAGGTTAAGACCTTATTGTGTTCCACCATATCCATAATACTGCGTGCACATTCAGTAGGATTATAGCGGTCGATTTGCTCCAGCTTGAGCTGGCGCTGCATGACGACAGCATCATAATCATTGATCAGCAGTTCCATCCACTGGGTAACGACATGAATCGAAGTAATCGGTTCACCCCAGCCTTGTTCTGTAAAGTAGCGCGAATTCTGTTCTTCCTGACCAGGTAGCGGATTGTAAAAGAGCATAGGGATTGCCTTGGCTAATCCTTCCGTACATGTCATTCCGCCTGGTTTGGTTACGAGCAGATCAGAGACTTCCATCAACTTATCAATCTCTTTGGTATAACGGACGAGATGAATATTCTCATGGCTGAAGTTCAGATCCTGCTGTGCTCGCTGGTAAGCTTTATCGTTGCTGCCGAAGCAGAAAATAAATTGTACTTTGTCTGCGAAGCTGGTCAGATAGGCATTGACGGCATCGTCGCTCATCATTCCCCAGCCGCCGCTCATAATCATGACGGTAGGCATATCTTTGAGGCCGAATCGCATCCGGATCTCTGCCTTGCTGGGATGTTCCCAGAAGTTCGGATGGACAGGGATGCCGGTAACCTTGATCTTGGAGAAAGGGATTCCGCGCATCATGAGTTTGGAACGTACTCCATCTGTAGAGACCAGATAGCGATCTACTTCGGGAATAATCCATGTTCCATGTGCATCATAGTCTGTAATAACCATGCATAGCGGAATCGGCATACCCAGGCGTTTCAGCCGGGAAATAACCGCACCCGGAATCGGATGTGTACATACGATAATATCTGGCCGCAGCTGCCGAATGACATTCTGGGTATGAGTATAAAAAATCCGATGCAGCGCCAGTGTAGCCAGACGATTAATCGATTTTTTATATTGGCTGCGATACATCATGCGTACAAGCTTCGGCTGCGAGACAACCGTTTTTTTATAGGCGGTGATAATGAGCGGCGCTACTTTGGGATTGAGGAAACTGCCGAGCTCCAGCACTCTGGTTTGTATATTCGGTGAGATTTTACGCAGGCTGCTGGACAGCGCGTAAGCAGCTTGTGTATGTCCTGAACCAAAACCTTCCGACAAGAGCAGCACTCTGTATTTTGACACGTTCATTTCACCTTTTCTGCAAGGTATTCTCAATTAATTAAGTAAGGTCGTACAGGCAGCAATTCAGCATGTCTGTAATATAACTGTAACAATGTTACCATACTGTTACAATAACTGCTTTAAGGCCATAATGCAACTGTACCAAAAGCAACCGCCGATCCGATCAATGCCCCAACGAGTACATCCGACGGATAATGAAGTCCCAGATACATACGGGACACCGCTACAATTAGTGCCAGTGGCAGCAGAAACGGGATGGTGTGCACATCTGCCAGCATGAATGGAACGGTTACCGAGAAGACCGCTGTCGTATGCCCTGACGGAAAAGAGTGATCCGTCAATGGGTTACGGAAGGTAATGGTCTCCGGTATGGCGAGATACGGACGGATACGTGGATATAGTTTTTTGACGATAGCTACCGGAATATGACTGATAGCTAGTGCAACAGCAGCATGCAAGCCGGCCTGATCCCATGGGGAAGGTGCCAGCAGCCATATGGCCAGTGTAGCGATAATCGTAAAAGTGGCTCCGCCCAGATTCGTCAGATAATAAAAGAAAATGTTGAGAAACCGATTATGAAGCCTGGTGTTAAACCATCTGAAAATATACTGCTCCATGGTTTGTAAACGAATAAGGAACTGACGCATGAGAGACCCCCGTATATATTGCCGTTGTCGGCTTAGATTAATCATATTTTTATTCTTTAACCATTTCAAGCATTATAACGTTAACCCAGCGTTAAATCACACATAATCTGTCATTATTATTCTTACCCTCTAATTGGCTGGCTCATTCATTTTGGCTTGAGGCGTATTATGGAGTGATCTGTTGCCCATGATTCAACCGAAATTAATCGGTTTATAGAATGTCAGGCAACATGTTGCCTGGTTCCATTTCCCAAATTCCACTATAAAATTAAGGCTAAAGACATGAAAAGCGAGCAAAACCAAGATATTATACCATAAAACGCTGATAGACCTCGCCTTGGAACCTTTTCGTCGTGTTTGTCGTCATAATTATAGAGTTTTTCACAGCATACTGCATTTGGTACCTTTGACAAATGGACAAAAAGTGTGCAAAATCTTTATGTCTGCATGCAAAAGTTTCATGAGGCTTACATCAATTACCTGGAATTATGAAATTTGAGTCATTTACAAAACAGATATTCAAAAAATGAAATGTTAGACACAAAGAGAACACAGTCGTCACGGTTTGAAGGGGTTTCATATGAAGGGGGTCACATATTCTCATGGGTAATATCTTGGATACAACATTTATAGTGCTGCAGATTTTGCTGGCACTGATCGCTGTCTACCAGTTTGGTTTTTCTTTATTCGGGATTATCAAACGCAAAAAAAGACCGGAGCATGCTCCGAAAAAGTCATTTGCGATTCTGGTAGCTGCACATAACGAGGAGAAAGTTATTGGCGCACTGATGGAGAATCTGAAAGAAATGGATTATCCGGAAGAACTGTACGATGTATTCGTTATCTGTGATAACTGTACAGACGGTACAGCAGATATCGTAAGAAGTCATGGTATGAATGCTTGTGTACGTACGAACCCTAACCAGCGTGGTAAAGGGTATGCGATCGAGTGGATGCTGAACGAATTGTGGAGCATGCCTCGCCAGTACGACGGTATCGTGATGTTCGACGCGGATAACCTGGCTGCTTCGAACTTCCTGAAAGAAATGAACAACGACATGTGTGAAGGTGCACGTGTTATCCAGGGTTACATCGATACCAAAAACCCGGAAGATTCCTGGATCACTGCAGCTTACGGTGTATCGTACTGGTACATCAACCGTCTGTGGCAGCTGTCCCGTCATAATCTGAATATGGCGAACTTCCTTGGTGGTACAGGTATGTGTTTTGAAAATGAACTGCTCAAGGAAATCGGCTGGGGCGCAACCAGTCTGGTAGAAGATCTGGAGTTCACTATGCGTTGTGCCGAAAAAGGCATCTATCCAAAATTCAGCTACGATGCCAAAGTATTCGACGAGAAGCCACTAACATTCAAAGCTTCTTCCCGTCAGCGTCTGCGCTGGATGCAGGGTCACTTTACCGTAGCACGTCGTTATTTCTTCCCGCTGTTGTGGAAAAGTATCAAGGAATTCAATATCATCAAGTTCGACCTGGCGCTGTACAGCGTTAACGTCTACATCGTGTTGATTACATTCCTGATGACAGCTGCCGTATGGATCGATACAGCTATTCTGGGTGGACCTCATATTGCTTCGGTATACAATTACATGCCGATGTGGGTCGCTGTTGTAGCCATCTTCGCCAATGTAGTTACTTTTATCCTGGCGATGGTTCTGGAAAAAGTGAAATCGTGGAAAGTGTATATGTACCTGCTGCTGTTCCCAATCTACGGATTGTCCTGGTGGCCGATTACCTTCTACGCGTTCTTCACACAGAACAACAAACAGTGGAGCCATACAGAACATACACGTGTGGTACGATTGGATGAAGTACAAGGTAAACAAAGTTCTCTGTAAGTCGGAGATCATTATATAGACAGTCATGGACAGCCTGCATAATTATTTTATGCAGGCTGTTGACTTGTCTAAGACTACGTGCTACAATGTTCAAGTGTGTTATTGAGAACGTTAATGAAAAGCAGAAGCTTGTCTTCTCACCTGACCGATCTTTTATCGGCTGGTTCATTGGTCTGTAATTTATCGACAATTATTTGTCATGAATGTATACTGATCAAGGGATGCGGGTGATGAGACCTGCATCCCTTTTTATTTTGTAATAGTAGTATCTATTATATCTTGGAGGTGGAAGGTTATTAGTAAAGAACATATGATCAATGACGAAATCCGGACAAAAGAAGTACGTCTGGTAGGTGCTGACGGTGAACAAATCGGAATTACGCCGACTCGCGAAGCATTGCAAATGGCAATCGATCTGAATCTGGATCTGGTTAACGTTGCTCCGCAAGCGAAGCCTCCGGTATGTCGGATTATGGACTACGGCAAATTCCGCTACGAACAGCAGAAGAAAGAAAAAGAAGCACGCAAAAATCAGAAGATTGTTGAACTGAAAGAAGTGCGCTTCCATGCAAATACGGAGGAACATGATTACCAAACCAAACTCCGTAATGTAAACAAATTCTTGAATAATGGCGACAAGGTGAAATGCTCGGTCCGCTTCCGCGGTCGCGAGATTGCACATGCAAATATTGGACAAAGAGTCTTGGAACGCGTAAGAGATGAAGTTGCAGATATCTGTACTGTAGAGCGCCAGCCCAAACTGGAAGGCCGCAGCATGATTATGATCTTGGCGCCGAAAAATAACTAAGGGGGATATTCAAATGCCTAAAATGAAAACTCATAGCAGTTTAAAAGGACGCTTCAAAGTTACAGGAACTGGTAAAGTGAAACGTCACAAAGCTTTCAAAAACCACTTGCTTTCTCACAAATCCAAGCGTCAAAAACGTGTACTGGGAACTAGCCCACTGATGGCTGCTGGGGACGTTAAACGTTTGAAACAAGGCTTAGCTAATCTTAAATAATTTAATTTTCCGGGAGGGTTATCAATATGGCACGAGTTAAAGGCGGATTCGTCACACGTCGTAAACACAAGAAATATCTGAAACTGGCAAAAGGTTACTTCGGTTCCAAACACCGTATTTTCAAAACAGCAAAAGAACAGGTTAATAAATCCCTGCTTTATGCTTACCGTGACCGTCGTCAAACAAAACGTAACTTCCGCAGACTGTGGATCGTACGTATCAATGCAGCAGCTCGTCTGAACGGACTGTCTTACAACAAAATGATGCACGGCCTGAAACTGGCTGGTGTTAACATCAACCGTAAGATGCTGGCAGACCTGGCAGTTAACGATGTAACTGCGTTCAACTCCCTGGCTACTGTAGCAAAAGAAAAAATCAACGCGTAATTTAGGTTGCGTATTATAAAAGGCTATCTATTTATCTATTCACTGGATATATGGATAGCCTTTTATTTATGTCTATTTAGGACTCGGGATATTTAGTGACTGGCTATCCATAAATGCTCCATTCCTTATCTCTCCACAAGATGTACAAGTGAGTGAACAAAGTAAAATGTATAGCTACAGTTCAAAGGAGATAGTCTAATGAAGAGAAGAGGACACTTATGGCTTTGGATCTGCGCTTTTACAGGGATACTGATCTTGATCCTAAGCCTGACTAATAGCATGACCGATAATACGGTTACACCGCCCAAGCCGATGACATCGGCAGTAACGCCGGTTCTTCAAACGAGGAGTGAACACACTCAAGCCGAAGATGAACGTATACATAAGCAAATACAAAAGCGTGTAGATCATTCAACACCAGAAGTTATAGTACCAATTATAGATAAAGAAACAGTTTCATTTAATGGACAGTCCAGAAATGGGTTTACACTTCAAGCGAATCAGACAGCTGCAACCCAGACCCTTGTTATCAACATGGAGAATACAGGTCGTTCTTCTTTTACCTATCAATTGGTCGATCCTGCAGGCACGGAATGCAGCATAGATACGATAAAGCCGGACAAGCAGAAGAAGATTCAATATACATGGATTAATCAGCAGGCGGGAGACTGGACAATACGTATTTCCAATAAAGATGGTTCCCCGGGTTCTTTTAGCTACGCTGTACAAACCCAGTCTTAATATAAATGACAGCCGGGCATCCAGCTGTCTTATTTTGAATAAAAGTGTGACCGATAAGAAGAAGACAACCTAATATATTCCCTTTTTATTTACAGTATTCCAGAGAGTGGAATTGAAAAAGACAATGGATAAGAAATATGTTGCTGTCACGGGACAAATCACGTAAACTGTCTGAAGGGCATGAAGCGGAACGGATATTTTGGGACTTCCATACTATGCGGCATCAATAAGTAATACGGGCTTCAGTAATGTGACAAACGGCATATTTGACTCGGAAAAGATACTTTATATATAAGGAAGACAAATAGAGGTGTCTTGTCAGGTATATCGATAATAAAGGTTCTACTGTACCTTTTTAGTGCATTAAAACAGTTTTGCTGTAAAGTATGTGTAGGTTATATAACATTGATGTAACGCGAAATAGTAAAAAAATCCAATATAGAGCGCTTACATTGTTTAATGGATAAATTAATTGACCAATTGTTATTAAAATAGTGGATTTTCCTATCACATGATTGTATAATCTGTTCAGTGACTATTAAATCTGCTCCGAAAGCGAACAAAATAATGTTATTTTCAGAAAATGTTCGTGTTTTCATGAGAGAGACAGAAACATAGTTGATACTTTTAAGGGGGAAAAAGATACATGAAGAAGGTCTATTCACTTTCGCTGATTATGGTACTGGCACTGTCCGTTATTCTGGCAGCATGCGGTAACAAGAGCGACAATGCAAGTGGCGGTGCATCTGAAGGCAAAGGTTCCAGCGACGTTAAAGTCGGTATGGTAACTGACGTAGGCGGCGTAAACGATAAATCCTTTAATCAATCTGCCTGGGAAGCTCTTGAAAAAGTACAATCTGCTGGCGGAGCAAGTGTAAAATACCTGCAAAGTAAATCCGATCAGGATTATATTCCTAACCTTAACCAATTCGTTAAAGATGGCTACAGCCTGACTTGGGGTATTGGATTCAACCTGGCAGACGCAATCAAAACGGTTGCAGGTCAAAACCCTGATGCCAAACTGGCAATCATCGATAGTGTAGTAGACGCTCCAAACGTTAAATCTGTAACGTTCTCCGAAAACGAAGGTTCCTTCCTCGTGGGTGTCGTTGCTGGTAAAATGACAAAAACGAATAAAATCGGTTTTGTAGGCGGCGAGAAAAGCCCTCTGATCCAACGCTTCGAAGCTGGCTTCCAAGCAGGTATCAAAGCGGTTAACCCTAAAGCTGAGTTCATTGCCAACTATGCCGGCGCATTTGACAAGCCGGATGTAGGTAAAGCAGCAGCTGCAACAATGTACAATGAAGGTGTGGATATTATTTTCCACGCAGCTGGTGCAACAGGCACAGGCGTATTCAATGAAGCAGCATCCCGTAAAAAATCCGGACAGCAAGTATGGGTAATCGGTGTAGATAAAGACCAATCCCTGGAGTTCGGTGATGAAGTGACTTTGACTTCCATGATCAAGCGTGTTGATACAGCAGTTGAGAAAGTATCCCAGGAAGTAATTGATGGTACTTTCAAAGGCGGTACAGAAACACTGGGTCTGAAAGATGACGGCGTAGGTATTGCGGATACTTCCAGCAAAAACGTACCTGCTGACGTACTGAAACTGGTTGATGAGTACAAAGCTAAAATCATCGCTGGCGAAGTTAAAGTACCTGATACAGTGAAATAATTGCTTTTGAACATATAGTACAACAGACAAGGCTGGTTAATAACTAGCCTTGTTGTTACGTCTACAGGTAAGTTTAAGAATGGCGGACATGCCGGTAACATATGAACTATTAATTTGCTTATAAGGGTGATCTAATGGATACAGCAACCCCTGTTGTAGAGTTAAAACAAATAACAAAGCGTTTTCCGGGTATCGTAGCCAATGACTCGATCAGTCTCAAGCTGCAAAAAGGCGAGATTCATGCTCTTCTCGGTGAGAATGGCGCCGGTAAATCAACGCTTATGAATATCGTGTTCGGGCTGTATCAGCCGGATGAAGGCAGTATTGAAATTGATGGCAAACCGGTGATTATCGATGGTCCCAACAGAGCGATTGAGCTGGGTATCGGTATGGTCCATCAGCACTTTAAGCTTGTTCAGCCATTCACTGTTACGGAGAACATTATTCTGGGTTCCGAACCGAGAAAGGGAGCCCGAATCAATTATAGAAAAGCAACAGAGGAGATCCGCAAGCTGTCCGAGCAATATGGTCTGCGCGTAGATCCCAATGCCAAGATCCATGATATTTCCGTTGGTATGCAGCAGCGTGTAGAGATTCTCAAAACGCTGTATCGCGGTGCGGATATCCTGATCTTTGACGAGCCGACCGCTGTACTGACACCGCAGGAAATCTCTGAATTGATGGAGATTATGCAGCGTCTGATCCAGGAAGGCAAGTCCATTATCCTGATTACCCACAAACTCAAAGAGATTATGCAAATTGCCGATACAGTAACAATTATTCGCCGTGGTAAAGTCATTGATACGGTCAAAAAGACAGAGACAACTCCGCAGGAACTGGCCGAAAAAATGGTCGGTCGCAACGTCAGCTTCAAAGTGGACAAAAAAGCGGCAGAGCCTGGCGAAGTGGTTATGCATATGGAGAATATCCTGTCTAAGAACAAGGATGGCATGGCTGTGCTGAACAGTCTGAATCTGCAGGTGAGAGCAGGAGAGATTCTCGGCATCGCCGGCGTAGACGGCAATGGACAGACCGAGCTGATCGAAGCACTGACCGGCCTGCGGCATGTAGATGGCGGTAAAATCACTTTACATGGCAAGGACATCACCAACCTGACGCCGCGTAAGGTAACCGAATCAGGCGTGGCACATATTCCGGAAGATCGTCACAAACATGGTCTGGTACTGGACTTTTCAGTTAGCGAGAACATGGTACTGGAAACGTATTACAAAGCACCGTATAACAAAAACGGCTTTTTGCAATATGATGAAGTGGACAAAAAAGCAACCCGTCTGGTAGAAGCGTTCGACGTACGTACGCCAAGCATCCATACGATGGCGCGCTCTCTGTCCGGTGGTAACCAGCAGAAAGCGATTATCGCCCGTGAGATTGACAAAAACCCTGAACTGCTCGTAGCGGCACAGCCAACGCGTGGTCTGGATGTCGGTGCAATTGAGTTTGTACAGAAACAGCTGATTGCCCAGCGTGACCAGGGCAAAGCCGTGCTGCTGATTTCCTTTGAATTGGATGAAATCATGAATGTATCTGACCGGATTGCGGTTATCTATGAAGGACAAATTGTGGGTGAAGTGCTGCCGGAACAAACCAATGATCAGGAATTGGGCTTAATGATGGCGGGAAGCACCGTAAAGAGAGGTGCAGCGCATGAGTAAATTGATGAAAATATTTACCGGGGATTCTTTTATTCTATCTATTGTGGCCATTATTATGGGTCTGATCCTCGGTGCGCTCGTCATGCTGATCGGCGGTTATGATCCGTTCGAAGCATACAGTGCCCTGCTTACCCGGGTATATGGGGATTCCTATAACTTTGGTGAAGCTATTCGTGAGATGACACCGCTGATTATGACAGGTCTGGCATTTGCTTTTGCAGCACGTACCGGTCTGTTCAATATCGGTGGTGAAGGACAGTTTCTGATCGGGATGACAGCCGCTTCTATCGTGGGTATCCATGTTCATGGACTGCCTGTGTACATTCATGCTCCACTGGCGGTTATCGCAGGTGCGGTATTCGGCGGATTGTGGGCAGCGATTGCTGGCTATCTGAAGGCTGCACGAGGCGTGAACGAAGTTATTTCCTGTATTATGCTTAACTGGATCGGTCTGTACCTGTCCAATATGATCATCAACAACTATGCATTACTGGATGGCGAGAACCGTTCGGTCGATATTCAGCCTACGGCTTCAATTGCAATCGGCTGGTTGTCCGAGATGATGGGCAATGCCCGTGTTCACTGGGGAACAGTAATTGCATTGCTCGCTGCGGTGTTCTTCTATATCTTTATGTGGAAAACCAAGCAGGGTTATGAGCTGCGTGCAGTAGGGTTTAACCAGGATGCCTCCAAATATGCAGGTATGAACGTTAACCGCAATGTCGTCAAAGCGATGTTTATCAGCGGCGCGTTTGCCGGTCTGGGCGGCGCATTTACCGTACTGGGCGTATTCGGTTACCAGTCGGTTATGGCAAGTTCACCAGGAACCGGATTTGACGGGATCGCGGTTGCATTGATTGGTATGAACAATCCATTTGGTATTATTCTGGGTTCCATTCTGTTCGGTACGCTGACTTATGGTTCGGCAGGTATGAGCTTCAGCGCGGATGTACCGCCAGAAATCGTACGTATCGTTATCGGTGCGATTATATTCTTTATCGCTGCACAGGGTATTGTGCGCTGGGTACTGAAGCCATTCTATGCCAAGCGTAAGAAAGAGAAGGTGTTGTAAATGGACGTATTAACAATTATCGGGCAGCTCATTAATACGACGCTTGTATTTGCTACAGCTCTGATATTCACTTCCCTTGGCGGCATTTTCTCGGAAAAATCCGGTGTGACGAACCTGGGACTGGAAGGTCTGATGGTCTTTGGTGCATTTGCAGCCGGTGTTGTAGGTCACTATGCACAGGATGCAGGTATGGATACATTCTCTGCGGCAACGATGGGCCTGCTGGCAGCTATTGTGCTGGGAACGATCGTATCACTCATTCATGCTCTGGCTTCGATTACGTTCAAAGCAGATCAGGTTATCAGTGGTATCGTTATTAACTTCCTCGCAGCAGGAAGTACGCTGTATATGGTTAAACTGCTGTTCGACGGTGCCGGTGAGACGGAACTGATCGCTGGTTACAACCGTATTGCGATTCCTTATCTGAGTCAGATTCCACTTCTGGGTGATGCGATCTTCAATGCATATCCAACAACGTATCTGGCGATTATCCTAGTGTTTGTATCCTTCTATGTATTGTACAAAACACCATTCGGTCTGCGTCTGCGTTCTGTCGGAGAACATCCGAGTGCAGCCGATACCGTAGGTATCAAAGTAAACCGTATGCGTTATATCGGCGTTATGCTGAGTGGTGCGCTAGCGGGAATCGGTGGTGCAACGATTACACTGACAACGACCGGTACATTCTCGCATAATACGATTTCCGGTCAGGGTTATATCGCAATTGCTGCGATGATCTTTGGTAAATGGAATCCGATCGGTGCGTTTGGTGCGGCAGTATTCTTCGGTCTGGCACAGGCAGTGCGTAACTATGTGCAGCTGTTTGCCTGGACACAGAGCATTCCGCCTGAAGTGATCTATATGCTGCCGTATGTACTGACTATTATTGTGCTGGTTGCAGCTGTAGGTCGCTCCAGTGCACCGTCAGCTCTCGGTCAGCCATATGATCCGAGTAAACGATAGACAGGCAGCGTTATAGATGACCTTGCCTGTCTGAGAAAATTAGTTTGTTTTAAGCAGCTTGGTAGTATAGGGATAAACAGCTGCCTGATCTACAGAATAAGCTGTACAAGGTAAGAATTTTGTAGCAGGGCAGCATAATAAAGAAAAGCCGAAATCCAGTAAAAAAGGATTTCGGCTTTTTTATTGGGATAAAAATTAAGAATCCACAGTAGAGCAAATTCTTAACACTGTAAAAACGATATAAAAAACGGTCGTTTCTGTATCTATTTCAAAATTAAACGATGTGTGGTCTAAATACAAAATCATTGCCATATTTATGCTGTTTAATTGTGCATAATGCACAAACAGGGAAATGGTTATGTAAACAGCATATTAAAATAATCCCTAAAAAACCTTGCAAATATAAGCTTTTTTGATAAATGGATAAATATAGCAATATGAAACTGTCAAAACGATTGTTCAAAAAGACAAAAAAATTAGTGTTGACTCTGTCTGGAATGAATCATATAATAATCCTAAATTAGCGGCGGACAATACAACATATTGTTCCGGTCCATATGAGAATACCAGATATCGGCTATGAAGAGGACGAAGTTTTAGGGGCTATTTTGTCCAGAGAGTGAAGCATCTGTTTGCTGCAAGCTTCATCAAAAACCCTTAGATACGAGCTCACCTCGGAGCTGTTTTCCTGAAAGGCATTGATTTCAATGATTATTAGGGAAAATCGTACAGTCTACGTTACAGACTACAGGTAAGGTGCAAAAGCACGTTACTTGGCGAGGTGTACATTGCCGTGAGGCTGTACACGAATATGGGTGGTACCACGGAAGCGATAGCCTTTCGTCCCTCTACAGAACATTTTTCTGTGCGAGGCGACGAAAGGCTTTTTTTGATACTTTGTTCGTCTCAGCTGCCAACCTGATCTTTGATCAGGACGCATCCGGAACGGGATGCAGCGGCTTTGCATATGCTGTGTATGTGAGATTGATGTAAATTTTGGGAGGAGGAATACTGATGAGCGCGCAAATACCTAATGTGCAATCGACAGATGAATTACGAGAGAAATGGATGAAGCCTGAAGTCATTACAGGTTCGGAAATGCTGCTACGCAGTCTGCTGTTGGAAGGTGTGGAATGTGTATTCGGATATCCGGGTGGAGCGGTGCTTTACATTTACGATGCCATGCACGGATTCGATGATTTCAAACATTTGTTAACACGGCACGAGCAGGGAGCGATTCATGCAGCTGATGGATATGCCCGCGCTAGCGGCAAAGTCGGCGTCTGTATCGCAACATCCGGTCCGGGAGCGACCAACCTGGTGACCGGAATCGCGACAGCTTATATGGATTCCGTACCCCTCGTTGTAATTACAGGCAATGTGGCAACGACGCTGATCGGAACGGATGCGTTCCAGGAAGCGGACATTACCGGGATTACAATGCCTATCACCAAACACAGTTACCTGGTTCGCGATGTAGAAGATCTGCCTAGAATTATTCATGAAGCTTTCCATATCGCCAACACAGGACGCAAAGGCCCGGTGTTGATCGATATTCCCAAGGATGTATCGGCAGCCAAGTCTCTGTTCAAGCCGCATACCGAACCGGTTATGATGCGTGGTTACAATCCAAGAGTAATGCCGAACAAGCTGCAGCTGGACAAGCTTCATCAAGCAATTGCCGAAGCCAAACGTCCACTGATTCTGGCAGGTGGCGGCGTGGTCTACTCTGGTGGTCATGAAGAACTTCTGAAGTTCGTCGAGACTACGGGGATTCCGATTACAACTACCCTGCTTGGACTGGGCGGTTTCCCAAGCGGTCATGATCTATGGATCGGTATGCCGGGGATGCACGGCACATATGCAGCGAACAACGCGATTCAGCAATCGGATCTGCTGATCAGCATTGGAGCACGATTTGATGATCGTGTAACCGGCAAGCTGGACGGTTTTGCACCGCATGCCCGCATCGCACATATCGATATTGATCCAGCCGAGATTGGCAAAAATGTCAAAACCGATATTCCGATCGTAGGCGATGTGAAGACGGTACTGGAGATGCTCAATATCGAAGCTGGCCATTCCAGCTATGCCGATGAATGGCGGACAACGATCGCTGGCTGGAAAAAGGAAAAGCCTTTCCGTTATGATGATTCCGAGGAAGTACTCAAACCGCAGTGGGTTGTGGAAATGCTCAATGATACAACACGCGGCGAAGCTATTGTCACTACGGATGTAGGTCAGCATCAGATGTGGGCCGCTCAGTATTATCGTTTTAACAAACCGCGTTCATGGGTGACATCCGGCGGACTGGGTACGATGGGATTCGGATTCCCATCTGCGATTGGTGCTCAGATGGCGAACCCGGAACGTCTGGTTATCTCGATTAACGGTGACGGCGGTATGCAGATGTGTGCACAGGAACTAGCGATCTGCGCCATCAATAATATCCCTGTCAAAGTAGTCGTGATGAACAACCAGGTACTGGGCATGGTCAGACAGTGGCAGGAACTGATCTATGATAACCGTTACAGCCACATTGATCTCTCCGGTAGCCCGGACTTTGTCAAACTGGCTGAAGCTTATGGCGTCAAAGGATTGCGGGCAACGAACAAGCAGGAAGCTGCAGCAGCCTGGCAGGAAGCGATGGATACACCGGGTCCTGTTCTGGTAGAATTCGTAGTCAACAAGCATGAAAATGTGTATCCGATGGTTCCACAGGGAGCCACCATTGATCAAATGTTAATGGGGGATAAAGAATGATACCGACAACGCTGAAACATACCATCGCCGTACTAGTCAATGACCAGCCTGGTGTGCTGCAAAGAGTCTCCGGACTCTTTGGCCGCCGGGGATTCAATATCGAGAGCATCACCGTCGGTTCATCGGAAGAAGCAGGATTATCCCGGATGGTTATCGTAACGACGGGTGATGAGAATACGCTCGAACAGGTAGAAAAGCAGTTATACAAAATCATCGATGTCATCAAGGTTATCGATTTGAGTTCCCGTCCGATGGTGGCACGTGAGCTGGCTCTGATCAAGGTTAAAGCAGAACCGGCAGAGCGTCCCGAAATTATGGGTGTTATTGATACCTTCCGCGCAGCTGTGGTGGATATCGGACCAAATAGCCTGATTGTACAGGTTGTTGGTGATACCGAGAAAATTGATGCCATGGTCGAACTGCTCAAGCCTTATGGCATTCGGGAACTTTCCCGCACAGGCGCGACAGCGATGATACGCGGTAACGTATAAAACCAATTCTCGCTGAAAAGAGCGGGGATTTGAGAGGATCACGCCTGAAACGGGATAGTCAATATCATGATTATGCAGTCGGACAGCTGGTTGTCGTGTTCCTTTGAAGTACCCGCTCTTTTCAGAGGGTTGTCATTATGTAACAGCAGTACTGCAGTACCGAAACGACGTTCCATACATTAAAGGAGGAAGAGAAAAATGGCAGTAACTACTTACTATGAAAATGATGCAGAATTGAACGTATTGAAAGGTAAAACAATCGCAATTATCGGATACGGAAGCCAGGGCCATGCCCATGCACAGAACCTGCGTGATAGCGGTCTGACTGTAGTTATCGGTCTTCGCGAAGGTAAATCCTTTGACAAAGCCAAAAATGACGGTTTTGAAGTACTGCCTGTAGCAGAAGCGACCAAGCGTGCAGATATCGTACAGATTCTGATGCCGGATGAAACACAGGCTAGCGTATATAAAAGCGAAATCGCACCTAACCTGAAAGAAACAGCTGCACTGATGTTCGCTCACGGTTTCAACGTTCACTTCGGTCAGATCGTTGCTCCGGAAAGTAATGATGTACTGCTGGTTGCTCCTAAATCTCCTGGTCATATGGTTCGTCGTACATATGAAGAAGGATTCGGTGTACCGGGTCTGATCGCTATTCATCAGGACGCAACAGGCAATGCCAAAGAAATCGGTCTGGCATATGCCAAAGGAATCGGCTGTACACGTGCAGGCGTTATCGAAACATCCTTCCGTGAAGAAACCGAAACGGATCTGTTCGGTGAGCAGGCTGTTCTGTGTGGCGGCGTAAGTGCTCTGGTAAAAGCCGGATTCGAGACGCTGACAGAAGCTGGTTATGCTCCAGAAATGGCTTACTTTGAATGTCTGCATGAACTGAAATTGATCGTTGACCTGATGTATGAAGGTGGTCTGGCGACTATGCGTGATTCCATCAGTAACACTGCGGAATATGGTGACTATGTAACTGGTCCTCGTATCGTTACCGAAGAAACCAAAAAAGCAATGAAAGAAGTACTGACTGATATTCAACAGGGTAAATTCGCACGCGACTTTATTCTGGAAAATCAATCCGGTCGTGCTTTCCTGACAGCAACGCGTCGTAATGAAGCCGAGCATCCACTCGAAGTAGTAGGCGGACAATTGCGTGAAATGATGCATTGGATTAAAAAATAAGATTTGAACATTTGATTTGGGGAGGTGGGGTTGAGATACGGTCACTCCGGGAAAAGATGGTTTGGTCGATCGCTGTTAAGATCTTATTTTTTGAACGACTGCTTCAGCAGCCAAAATCAGATCTGAAAGGCGAACGCTTCGCTACTTTTGAATTATTCTTTTCCCTTCATTGGCACGTATCCAACCTGCCTACCGCAAATCAATTTAAAATCTTTTTTAAGGTTAGGGTGAGAAGTAGAGAGGAAGACGGTTAGGAAGTAATGAGTGGATACATTCATTACTTGCAGAATATGAAATTATTTTTCCCCATAAAAACAAGGAGGTGCGATAATGCGTAAAATTTATATTTTCGATACTACGCTGAGAGATGGAGAACAATCGCCTGGGGTCAATTTGAATACCCGTGAGAAAGTGGAGATTGCGCATCAACTCGAGCGTCTGGGTGTCGATCGTATTGAAGCCGGTTTTCCTGCGGCATCGCCCGGGGATTTGGCAGCGGTTAATGCTGTGGCACGTGCAGTGAAGAATGCGAGCGTCATTGGTCTGTCGCGTTCCAGAGAACAAGATATCGATGCGGTACGCGAGGCGCTGAAGGGGGCGCAAGATCCGTGCCTGCATCTGTTCCTGGCGACTTCACCGATTCACCGCCAATACAAGCTGCGTATGGAGAAAGAACAGGTTAAGGATACCGCTCGTTCTGCAATCCGTTATGCACGCAAATATTTTGATAAAGTGGAATTCTCACTGGAAGATGCAGGACGGACCGAGCTGGAGTTTATCGCTGAGATGACCAAGATGGCGATCGAAGAAGGCGCTTACGTCGTCAATCTGCCGGATACGGTCGGATATCTGTCTCCTTATGAGTACGGCAATATTTTCAAATATGTCAAAGAAAACGTGCCTGGTGTAGAAAAAGTACAATTGAGTGCTCATTGTCATGATGACCTGGGGATGGCGACAGCCAATGCATTGGCAGCGATTCTGAATGGTGCGGATCAGATCGAAGGTACCATCAATGGTATCGGCGAGCGGGCTGGTAATACGGCACTGGAAGAAGTGGCACTGGCACTGGAAACCAGACAGGATTTTTACCAGGCGAAAACATCGTTTACCCTGTCCGAGATTGCCCGTACAAGCCGACTCGTCAGCAAGCTGACCGGTATGGTTGTACCAGGGAACAAAGCGATTGTAGGCGCGAATGCTTTTGCGCATGAATCGGGTATTCATCAGGATGGCATGCTCAAGGAGAAATCCACGTATGAGATTATGACACCGGAGACCATCGGATTCAAAGAGAGCAAGCTGGTAATGGGTAAACACTCCGGCCGCCATGCTTTCCGTGAACATCTGATTGAGCTGGGTTTTGAACTGGATGAAGGAGCGATCAATACCGCATTTACCAAGTTCAAAATTCTGGCGGACAAAAAGAAAGAAATTACCGAGGATGATCTGTTTGCTCTGCTGGAAGAGCGCATGACCGATGCACCGGAATTCTTCCAATTGGATTCCCTGTTTGTTTCCTTTGACAGTGAATCTGCACCGGTTGCCAAAGTACGCCTGACTACAGCCGATGGCGAAGTACGTCTGGAAGAATCCAGTGGTAATGGTGCGGTAGACTCTATCTATAATGCGATCGACAAGGCTTCGCAGGAAGATGTAACCCTGGCTGATTATTCGATCAAAGCAGTTACGCAGGGCAAGGATGCGCTTGGTGAAGTGCATGTCGCGCTAACCCAGGAAGGCATTACTGCCCAGGGACGCGGCGTCAGCACAGATATCCTTGAAGCGAGTGCACGCGCTTATGTTGATTCATTGAATCGCTTGGTAGAAAAGCGCAAGACTTATGGTAGACGTGACAATATCAGCATGATCTGATTGTAATGCTGTACCATTTTGAATTGAAATAAAAGTATATGCACTTTTCAGTCCCCTCAGGGTTAAACAGCTTCCTGCGATTTTCGGTCGCAGGAAGCTGTATTTCCCGAAGGGGATATTTGCTATGTCCAGATGCTTGCTGCTTGCTGTAGGCTGGATCGTTTTGGAGAACAGAAGGAGTAGCGGAGTATCTAAGACCAGACGAGATCTTGCTATGCTATTCGTTACATCTTACCGTGGGGTTATATCGGTGGTATCTTATTCGTTATTTATTTCGCTTCTGTTATGTGTAATCAGCTTATCGTATAAACTAATTAAAAAAAATTAAATGAAGGTTGTAAAAGTACCGTTATTTTTACCTTTATGGATGAACCCTCAACAATAGCTGGTTATTCTACAGACATAAAGCTAATGAGTTGAGGGCAAACTAAATAAGGGAGGAATTATTATGAGAGACAGTGGACGTGATTTGACGATTGAAGCCGTGGATACAACCGGCGTAACACAGTATGATATTGCTTCAGCAACGCGAGGAGGTACTCGCAGACTGATGGTCAGCGACAATCCGGAGACATTGAGTGAATCTACATTTCCGGTGCGCCAGGGAACGCTCTGGCATGACGTTGTACGCAGCAGCGGCAGTACCATCACTCACCGGGTATTCGGATGGCATTATAACGTACTCACTACACCAGTCAAAGTAGGCATCACAGTAGAGAATCGTGCCAATCATGGTGCACTCCGTATTGAAGAAGTGACCCGTGAATACCGTATTGGCGGCGATGAAGTGAACTGGATCACCGATATCGGCGGCAGCATTTCCCGGGCAATCCTGGCAGGTACAACAGATGATCGTACGCCGAATGCTGCGCTGATCAAGCAGCAGCAGTCCGGACTGATCGAAGAGTTTATTATTCCACCGGGCAAGCTGCTAGGATTCACTTATGACTTTACAGTGAAAAGTACAGACAGTGGAGAGATGCTGTACACTGTGCGTACAGCGGCTTCTCGTGATACTGCTTACGATCTGACCCTGATCAAAAGCGCGCCGCTTCCACCGGCTCCACAAGCGCATCCGCGAGGCAACTGGACCTTCTCGGAGACTAATGCGGTTACTCCAGTCTATACCGTGGGTACTGCGCGAGCAATTTATCCAACCGCTGCCAAACTGAAAAAAGATGGTTCCCTGCCAGCCGATCAGCTGTTTACTGCAGCAGCGAGTGAACTGCCGGAGCTGTCACTGGATAACCGGGCTCAATTCGGTGTTATCTACAATGTGACCGTGCCGGTATATAATCCCGGTTCCCAGAAAAAGACCATTCAGATCTCACTGAATCCGCGCGGCGGCAGTTACGGTGGAGCAGTCCGGATGAATGATATGGTATATGGTGTGCCTCTCATGCGTACCAACAAGGAAAAAGCCCCGGTCTATGTAGCCAGCGTTCCACCGGGTAATAGCAAATATACATTTAGTCTGATGATCGCTGGAGCTTCGTCAACACCGCTCGGCATTTTGCTGGAGACGCTGTAAGCATTTCGTTGCAAAGATTTCCCGGTTGAGTCATATCATTTAGTTGATCGGAATAATAGACAGAGATATAAACAGGGAGATGGAGTACAAAAAAAGCTCCGCTGGACGGTATTCGTCAGCGGAGCTTTTTGGTTGTATATGTTCATCAAATCTGCTTACCAGGCATAAGCTTTTGGAGCAGCACCACCCGGACCAGGGAAAATCTCGTCCAGACGCTTCATAGTGGATTCGTCCAATTTCACATCCAGAATATGCAGTGAACTCTCGAACTGTTCGGATGTACGTGGTCCGATGATTGGAGCAGTTACAGATGGATTAGCCAGTACCCATGCGAGTGCGACGACATCCTGCGGCTCACCGAGTTCTTCACAAAGCGCAGCGAACTGCTCCAGCTGCTCTTTATGTTTTTCTACACGCTCGGCATTGCCGCCGCTGCGGGAACCTTCGATTTTTTTCAATGCATTGCGTCCGAGTAATCCGCCATCCAGTGGGCTCCATGGGATAACCCCCAGTCCCAGCTCTTTGGAGGCAGGCAGTACTTCAAGCTCGGGCTCGCGACAAAGCAGGCTGTATTTATGCTGTTCGGATACGAGTCCGAGGAAGTGACGCTTCTCTGCTTCTTTCTGGGCAATCGCGATATGCCAGGCAGCAAAGTTACTTGAGCCCACATAGCCGATTTTGCCCTGTTGAACTGCGACTTCAAAAGCCCCCCACAGCTCGTCCCAGCTGATTCGTGAATCTTCATGATGCATCTGGTACAATTCCACATGATCTGTCTGCAGACGCTTGAGGGAGCCTTCCAGATGTCTGCGGATTTTATAGGCTGACAGGCCGCCTTCATTATTGGGACCATCGGTCTCATCATTCATTTTGCCATATACTTTGGTAGCCAGTACGACCTTCTCGCGTCGTCCGCCACCCTGCTTGAACCAGCGCCCGATAATCTCTTCGGTAGCACCTTGCCCTATTTTGGATCCGTATACATTTGCAGTATCAAAAAAATTGACCCCTGCGTCCAGAGCAGCATCCATAATGCGGAAAGATTCTTTCTCATCTGTAACCGGTCCAAAATTCATGGTGCCCAGACAGATCTGGCTAACCTTCAAACCTGACTTGCCAAGATATGAATATTCCATTATTGTCCACTCCTTTGGTTGTTTGGATAGATGGGTTGAATAGGGTTGCGATATTAGTGTATTCCTCCTGAAGAGCAAGTTCAAATATCTTCACCCAATATATGGAATAAATGACTATGACTATACCAGGCATAATAATAAGGAAGTGAAAAAAAGTCAATTTGGCATTGTTTCGGCAATAACAAAAGGATATGTATAAGAAAATATCGTAAATATAAGAAGTAGGAGTAACACAGTGAGTTGACTCCATCTGTTTAGACGGTAAGGAATCAGGTAGAAATAACTTAATATAAATAAATAGATGGATATAACACATACTGTTTTTGCAACGAATGAGGGTTCCAGGAAATTACCGGATATAATCAGATATACTAGTGGAACTAACTGATAACCTATGATCAGATACAAGCCAGTAAAAAGGAAAAATTGCGTTTTTTTGTTCACTATACATCTCCTTAAATTCATTTTACACCTGTACGGTGATAACTTGTTTTCTAATGGATGTCATAATGCTGTGTAGATTTATTATTAAATGAGCATCTAATAATAGTCTAATACCAATTTGCGTAACACTGTGTAGAAAATTGTTGTGGTTCAGGATAGTGCGAATCTCTCTTATATCAATTAATATCAAGCATCATTCTAAGCTGTAGCTACTCTATAGGTTATACCTATCAACGTCATAGTTTGTGTATCTTGGCGCATACCTGACATGTATGTTAAAACTGAGTATAAGTAATAAACGAAACGTTCGAATATTCAACTATTATGCAGATGCGGATCAGCCGCTAACCAAAGGAGAGTTATATACATGGCAGACGTCAAAAAAATCGCAGTAATCGCTGGTGATGGAATCGGACCGGAAGTTGTAGCCGAAGCAGAAAAAGTACTGAGAAAAACCGAAGAAGTATTCGGATATTCCTTTGAGACTGAGCATGCATTGTTTGGCGGAATTGCTATTGATGAAAAAGGTACCCCGCTTCCGGAAGAGACATTGCGTATATGCAAAAGTGCCGATGCCGTACTTCTTGGCGCAGTAGGCGGACCCAAATGGGATAACAACTCCAAAGAGCTGCGCCCCGAGACAGGTTTGCTTGGCATTCGCAAGGAGCTGGGACTGTTCTCCAATCTTCGTCCGGCGGTTGTATTTGACTGTCTCAAGGAAGCCTCCACACTCAAACCGGAAGTACTCGAAGGTACAGACCTGATGGTCGTACGCGAGCTGACTGGCGGTATCTATTTTGGAGACAAGCTGAGAAGACAGGGAGCACATGGTGAAGAAGCTGTGGATACCTGTGTATACAATGTCACCGAGATTGAGCGTATTGCCAGACAGGCATTCGAAATCGCCCAGGGACGCCGCAAAAAGCTCGCTTCCGTTGATAAAGCGAACGTACTGGAGACTTCCCGTTTGTGGCGCGAGACAGTAAACCGCATTGCACCGGAATACCCGGATGTAGAACTGGAGCATGTGCTGGTAGATAACTGTGCGATGCAGTTGCTGCGTCGTCCATCGAGCTTTGACGTTATTGTTACCGAGAATATGTTCGGCGATATTCTGAGTGATGAAGCAGCCATGCTGACTGGTTCGATCGGGATGCTGGCTTCTGCTTCACTGGGCGAAGGAAGTTTTGGATTGTATGAGCCGGTACATGGTTCCGCGCCGGATATCGCCGGGCAGGGACTGGCGAATCCAATTGCAACGATTCTCTCCCTGGCACTGATGTTCCGTACTACATTTGGCTATAGTGAAGCAGCAGATGCGATTGAGTCTGCAGTAGCCAAAGTGCTGGACGAAGGTCATCGTACAGCTGATATTGCCGTGGACAAGAGCAAAGCGCTCTCTACTACGCAAATGGGCGATCTGATCGTAGCCGCTATCCAAAAAGTATAATTCCGATACTGCAAAAGCTTTTTGTAGAACAATTTTGCGGCTGTCAGATAGATTATTCCTGTCTATGGCAGCCCAGGATAAAGTACGGCTAACAAGCTGATTTGTACCTGTTTTCACCTTCTCAAATTAACCCCTTTATCGATGTATTTTACGAATAAAGGGGTTTTGTCTTACCTGAAAAAGGTGTAAAATGGAGATAAGCTGGTTAATAATCTTTCACAAACATGGATTTAACATTGATGCGAAGTCGCTTTTACGATTATAGAATCATGTCTGGAGGGAGAACTACAATGAGCTTTTGCTGTGGCGGCAGTATGATTGGAACGAAAGGGACCCTCAAACATTTTCGAACCCAGGTTCATAATGTTCCTTTGCTGGTGTGCCCGGTGTGTGAGCGTATCGAAGTGCATTACAAAGTAGAGAATGAGTACGAGATTCTCGCAGAGTATGCGCATGATGATGGTACACCGGAGATCGATTTCCAGGATTATGTGATGGAAGACGATAACACCATGTTCGAGAATTGTGTGAATGTGGAAGAGGATGACCCTGTAGATATGGTACAGCGACAGATTGATATGAGTCTGGATCTGCTGGCAGTAGCCAAGAAAATCAAGGACGAAAAATGGGAACGTGATCTAAAAAGACGTCTTGCTGTGATGAGTATGCGTCGTTCGCGTCTTCAGCATAAATAATAGAGATTATCGTGTACACGAATCGATGTGCATAACGATCTATTTCTTCGAAGAGCAGCCTGTTCACGGCTGCTCTTTTTCATTTGCCCGAGAATCATTGTATGATAGAAGAGCAGCGGTTCACTCTGCTGTATAGAATCGTGGGCGCTATTCATTGGAAAAGGATAAAGCCCCATAGCTGGATACATATAATTGCACATATTACGGCTAGATATGGAAAGGAAGAGACTGCATGATACCTGTTAATGAAGTACAGAATATTGCCCGGCAGCTGCAGACGGAGATCGGCAGAAAAATCGTAGGCAAGCAGCATGAAATTGAGCTGCTGCTGACCGCTTTGTTCGCCTCTGGTCATGTATTGATGGAGGATGTACCCGGTACCGGCAAAACGATGTTGGCCAAAACGCTAGCAGCAGCGATGCAATGCCGTTTTCAGCGTGTACAATTTACTCCCGATCTGCTGCCGTCCGATCTGACCGGCGGGAATTTTTATAATCAAAAGGAATCTGAATTCATTTTCCGTCCAGGTCCTTTATTTGCCCATATTGTACTGACAGATGAGATCAACCGGGCCACACCGCGAACCCAATCCAGTCTGCTGGAATGTATGGAGGAAAAGCAGATCAGTATCGATGGAACCAGTATGAAGCTGGAAGATCCCTTTATGGTCATCGCTACCCAGAATCCGGTTGATAACCAGGGAACATTCCCATTACCCGAAGCACAGATGGACCGGTTTATGCTCAAGCTGTCGCTGGGTTATCCTTCCTCTGTAGAAGGAGTGGAGATTCTGCGTCGATCGCTGGAAATGCCGGAATCTTCTACAGCAGTCTCAGAGACAGCTGGGAAAACGGACACAGCTGTATATCAGGAGACGACAGACAGGGAGCCTGCATCCATGCTCCACAGAGAAGCCGGTTCCGCCCGTTCGGACGACTCTACAGTAAGCCGTGAGCAGATCATCCGAGCCCGGCAAATATGCCGACAAATCCAGGTACATCCGGATCTGCTGGAATATATGGTTCGTATAGCCGAAGCGACAAGACAGCATCCCGAGACCGCGCTTGGAGCCAGTCCGCGTGCTACACAGGCACTGCTACGTGCGTCACAGGCTTATGCAGCGATTCAGGGACGAGATTATGTACTGCCTGATGATATTCGTACACTGGCGTCCCCCGTGCTCGCTCACCGGCTGATCTTCCGTAGCCGTCATCAGAATGGTGCATCGCAGGCGATTCAGCTGATAGAGTCTATTCTGGATACCGAGCCGGTACCGACAGAGGCGGGTATAGAAGGCAGTGTGAAATAGATGGAACTGTTCTGGCTCATGTTGGTCTCTGCTGTCATGATCGTGATCCAGTCGCTGGTATTTGGCAGACGTTCTCTTACACCGGTTCATTATGAACGTAAGCTTTCCCGTAATCGCTGTCATGCCGGTGAAGAGGTAGAGATGATCGAGATTCTGGAAAATGGGCGTGCATTGCCACTGCCCTGGCTTCGTCTGGAAGCGATGCTGCCGATCGCTTTTCAATTTGCGGGTACGACGGATACGGTCATCAGTGAAGGGACCGTATATCAGAATCATAACAGCCTATTCAGTCTGGGACGCCATACGCGCATTGTACGGCGGCATCATATGATCTGCCGGCAGCGGGGCAGTTTCCGCGTGGATAGCGCGCTCATGACAACCGGTGATCTGTTTGGATTGGCACGTGTCAGCCGTCCGGTTCAGGTACGTATTCAGATGATGGTGTATCCTGCCTATGTACCGGTCGATCATATGCCGGAAGCTTATCGCAGCTGGCAGGGAGAAGTGGAGACACGCCGCTGGATTAATGAAGATCCTTTCCTGATTACCGGGGTACGCGAGTATCGTAACGGTGATCCAATGAACCAGGTACACTGGCGGGCGACAGCACGCACCGGACAGCTGCAGGTATTCCAGCATGGTTACAGCGCTGATCCCGAAGTCATGATTCTGCTCAATATTGAACTGAGTGAGCAGATGTGGAGCATTGTCACCGAACCTACAGTAGCCGAGTATGCGATTAGCTGCGCGGCAACAGCTGCAGCCGATTTGATCGGCAGGGGCATGAAGGCTGGATTTGGACACAATGCGATTATACCTTCCGAAAATGAAGCCGATGCCCGGATATGGCCGGCTTATGGCAGTGAGCAGCTGACTGCTATCCTGCAATCCATGGCAGAGCTGCAGCTGAGAGTACGGCAGCCTTTCCCGCAATTTTTGCGTTCTTTGCTGGTGGATGAAGAGAGACAGCAACTGGATATTCTAATCATCACTCCGCATTATTCGGAAGCGATGCGAATAGAAGTAGAGAAGCTGGAGCAGGCAGGCTCCAGAGTCAGTATCCTGCCTGTTCCGGTGTGGAGGAATTAAAGCATGCAGTCAGTTAATCTGCGATCATACAGGGAGGTAGCACAATGACTGTACAGTCGCGTATTTCAGTACCTGTTCGCCAGTCTATCTTAAAGAATATGGTGCAGATGCTTATTATTCTGGCAGCCATTTATCCGCTGATCATTCTATTGGATGCGTACTGGCTTGGAACCCGTTATGCTGCGGGTTGGCTGCTCATTATGCTGTCCATGGGTGGTTTGGGAACGATACTGCGTACTGCCGGGACAGCCAGAGAATCAGGCTGGAAATGGATAACGGGCCTTGTGTTCTATGTTGTCCTGGCTGGACTTGCGCTTGGGTGGCTTTATATCCAGACCAGCGGTATAGCACTGCTGGTTATGGCTCTGGTACTGGGTATGGCTGGTATGATCTATGGCATTGCCCTGGCGACAGGACAGTGGGAGAAGGTATTTCCTCTGAAATGGCAGCTAATCTTGCTGGGTATTACCTGGATTGCCTATCTGGCTGCAGGGCGCAACGAAGGAATGGATGAGATCCGTGGATCGATTTATGCTGCTGGCGCCATCAGCATTTTTGCGATTTTATTTCGATTGGGTTCCCAGCAGATTGACAGTATTGCATTTGAAGAAGGATTCTCGCTGGCAGCGCTGCGTGCTGTAGTTCGTCGCAGTCGCAGCTGGATCTGGCTTATTGTCGTATTGATCGCCATTATTGGCGGCAGCAGCCAGCTGTCTACTGCACTTCGCTGGCTCTGGCACCGATTGATGCAAATGCTGACGCCGCATGAACCGCCACGAATGTCTGAACCTGCCAACGTAGTGAATCCGCCCATGCTGCCGCCTATGGATCTGCCGAAGACGGATACCGATGGGATGAATCCGTTCATTCTGGAGAAAATCGCCCAGATTGCCATGCTGCTGGCAATCACTGCATTTGCCGGCTTGATCGGCTGGATGGTATATCGTCTTATCCGTAAGTATGCTCCACGCCTATATCGCTGGCTCACCAGCCTGTGGGGAGGTCCCCTATCGGAGGACTCGACTGAACCCAAGGGATATACCGATCATATGGAGAAAATGGAAAAATCACATCCAACTCGTTTGCGCTGGAACCGGCATGGTGAATCCATACCTCCCGATGCGCCGGGACGAGTGCGTTATCACTATCGCCAGCTGGTACGCCGCGCCCGGAAAAAAGGTATTGCAATCACTGCTGCCGATACGCCTGCAGATATTGCCTATAAGCTGTCGAATTCACCAAATTATGAACAGTCGGATCGGCAGCCTGAACGATCAGACCATATCGATCAGACAGGAAGAGTTGGTATACAGCGTCTGATTGGGTGGTATAACGATGTTCGCTATGGCAATCATTCAGTCAGCGAGGAAGACCTGGAACAGTGGGAGCAGCAGCAAAAAAAATCAAAATAGTTGATTTATTCAATTGATGCGTTAAAGCATGTGAGAATTTTTCTTTACTTTTCAATTCCGCGTACAGTATCATGGAGAGAATGAAACGGCTGAAAGGAGATTAACAATGAAACTCAACCACTGCAAAATTGTTGACTGCACGATTCGCGATGGAGGTCTGGTGAATAACTGGGATTTCAGCGTGGAATTTGTACAGGATTTGTATAATAACCTGAATAAAGCAGGCATCGACTATATGGAGATCGGCTACAAAAACTCTCCAAAACTGCTCAAAGGTGCTGAATCCGCAGGTCCATGGCGCTTCCTTGATGATGAATTCCTGCGTACCGTTATTCCTCACAAAGGTCACACCAAGCTGTCTGCACTCGTGGATATCGGCCGCGTGGATGAAGATGATATTCTGCCGCGTGATGAGAGTATGCTGGATCTGATCCGTGTAGCTTGTTATATCAAGGATGTTGACAAGGCACTGCAGCTTGTTCAGACCTTCCACGATCGCGGTTATGAGACAACGATCAATATTATGGCTCTGTCGAATGTGATGGAAAATGAACTAATCGAAGCGTTCGAGCTGATCAAAGAAAGCGTAGTCGATGTAGTCTACATCGTCGATAGCTATGGCAGCCTGGATTACAAGGATTTCATTTACCTGGTAGACAAGTTCAAGACACATCTGCCAAACAAACGTCTGGGTGTACATACCCATAACAATATGCAGCTGGCATTCTCCAATACGCTGATTGCTGCGGATAATGGTGTGGAATTGCTGGATGCTTCCGTATACGGAATGGGCCGTGCGGCAGGTAACTGCCCGACTGAACTGCTCGTTACTCATCTGAAAAACACCAAGTACACGCTTCGTCCGGTACTTGAAGTGATTGACAAGCATATGATTCCGCTGCGTGAAAAAGAAGAGTGGGGTTACCTGATCCCTTACATGATCACCGGAACACTGGATGAGCATCCACGCTCTGCAATGGCACTGCGCGCTTCCGAAGACAAAGATAACTCCGTAGATTTCTACGATAAATTGACTACACCGGAAGTGAGTTTCGAGAAGTCTCCCAAAGGTTGATTCCAGCTTTGAATAACAACTGGGTCCCGGTGGGAAATTGGATTTTATATCCTCTTTATCCGGTCCAATCGGTCTTTCCCAAATAGGGAAAGGCCGATTTTTTATGCAATTGGAGATAAAGGGCAGCGTAAATCCAAAGCAAAATGATGAGGCGATTTAACGGAAAGAAGTCTTTGTAAGAAAAGAAGTAGGATCAGGTCTGCCCTGTGTAAACGATGCTTGCCAAATAAATGAGGATATGGTACACTAGATCCTGTCGTTAAGAAAACCCTTTTCTTGATGACTGACTTCGGGATGTAGCTCAGCTTGGTAGAGCACCTGGTTTGGGACCAGGGGGTCGCATGTTCAAATCGTGTCATCCCGATACTGATATTATGCGGGTGTAGTTCAATGGTAGAACTTCAGCCTTCCAAGCTGATAGCGTGGGTTCGATTCCCATCACCCGCTTTAATGCAAAGGCCCTTGCTCTGCAGGGGCTTTTTTTTATATTATCCCTCCTGATTCATTACTCCTCACTGACTAAATAATTTTGAGAATGGCATTATTTAGCATACCTATGCCAACACCCATCCCGTATACTGATTGTAGATCTCCAGAATGTAATCTTTTTAGAAATTCAAAGAAAAAAAGGTGGACCATGATCCAGAAGCTGTTTTTTGATAATGTTGTGGATGCGGCAAGACATATCACAGATATGCTTAGCAGCATGTTGAATGTAAGCACGATATTTGTAGCCAGTAATGACGGTACAACTAATCATATATTAAAAGCATTTAACCGGGACGAGATTCTGGTTGAGGAGGGACTTCAGCTTCCACTGAAGGATACCTACTGCAGTATTGTATCCCGTAAAGTCGTTTATATCCCCCATACATTGACTCATCCGTATACTTGCGAGATGCCGGTAACAGCAAGTACAGGAGACCATTCATTTATTGGATTTCCGGTGCTGCTGCAGAGTGGAGAATCATTCGGGACAGTATGTGCACTGCATACGCCAGGATATATATTTTCCAAATCCGAAGTCAAAACGATGCACTCGATGGCGATATTTCTGTCCTATGTTGTAGAGCTGGAGAGCCGATTGGAGCAGCAGATAGAGATCCATGACGATCTGCTTCAGGACCATCAGCAGGTTACCGTGCAGCTGGATGATCTCCAGCAGCAAAAGGAAGAAGTCGATCTGCAGCTGCAGTACAAATCGGATACGATGGCGATTCTGAGCCATGAGATCCGTAATCCGCTCAATGGTATCATGAGTATGGTGGATATGCTGGAACCGACTTCACTGAACCCCGAGCAGCGTTCTCATCTGGATATTATCAGTAAAAGCAGTCATACCTTGATGGAACTGCTCGATAATGTACTGGATTTCAGCAAAATGGAAGCAGGGAAAATGCAGGTGGATATGGAGCTGTTTGATTTGCCTGCGCTGGTAGAGGAATCAACTTACCTGTTTGCAGCCAAAGCTATGGAACGCAATATCGAGATTGTTATGGAAATTGAAGAAAACATCCCGATTCTGTATGGAGATACCCGCAAGATCCGTCAGATTTTGATTAACCTGATCAGTAATGCAATCAAATTTACTCATGAAGGCGATGTACATGTTCAGGCACAGCTGCTGCCGGAAGAAAGCCCGGATAAAGTATCCGTGAAGTTCTCGGTTACAGATACAGGGATTGGTATCGATGATCAGCAGCTCGATCAACTATTTGAAAGATATACACGGGTGCATAAGAATGAAGGGCAGTATCAAGGTACTGGACTGGGTCTTCTAATTTGCAGACAGCTCGTAGAATTAATGGACGGTCAGATTGTTGTCTCCAGTATCAAAGGCCAGGGGTCCACATTTGCGTTTATTTTGACACTGCCTCGTCATGAATTCTCTGTTCCTACTTTTCGCCAGCCGATTCTGCAGGGCAGACGTATGCTTGTGGTGGATGATAACATCAAGTCTCTCCAGTGGATTGGTCGTCTCGCGGGAGACTGGGATATACAGCTTACGCCAACAGATAGTTTGGAAGATATGCTGCAGTGGCTGGATGAAGGTCAGAGATTTGATATGATTGTGCTGGATCATGAGTTAATCATTACAGAGAAATCAGCGGCAATACGTCAGCAGCTGGAGCAGCTTCAGCAAGCATACGGCATTCCGGTCATTTTGCTCACGTCTATTGGGATGACTATGAATACTTCCCTTCGTGCATGGTCCAAGAGTGTAGTCTCAAAGCCTGTACGCCGATCGTATCTGATGAATGCCTTGATTTTTGCATTAACCGATACCAAAAGCAGCACGGCCTTCTCATCTTGATGAAGCTAGACGTTGTTTAACAGGATATTGGAAGAGACGGCGATAATTCGTCGACGATTCAACCCATATAAAAAAGCCAGTCTATGCAGCATAGACTGGCTTTTTTATATGGATTGTAGAAATTAGTGCTGACGAGCAGGTGATGTCATAAGTTGCTGGAGAGGGATCGTCCCTGTCAAGGCAATATCCAGAATGAGTGGCCACGGCCCGTGACCTGATGCTGTATTAATATGTCCCATATTTGGAAGCAGCAGTACAGTAACTTCCAGCTGCTGATATACAAGGGCTTGTTCCGGCGAGCAGAACTCATCGCTGGAAGACATAATAATCACAGTGTCCTTGGCAGCAGCCGAGAGCTGTATATTTTGTGCCAATGGGAAAAAATTGCTGATTTCTTCCAGTCCGGTATCGGCAGACGGGGGACAGACCATTACAGTCTGGCGAACATGCCGGACCGGATGATCGGCTGCGTAATGAAGCCACAGGATACAACCAAGGCTATGCGTTAGTACGATCAATTCTTCATCCTGTGGAATACTGCTCATTAGTTCATCCAGTTCACGCAGCCATATCTCCCGGGAAGGCGCATCCTGATCGGAAAAGCGTGGATAATACACGCGGTGTCCGCGTTCAATCAGTTGCTGGCACAGCCAGGTCTGCCAGTGCTCCGAACCACTGCCACCCAGACCATGCAATAAAAGATAGCTTGTACTCAAATGATTCCACTCCTCTATATGTACTCTGTTATAGAAATAACCCTGTTAACAATATGGCTCATTATAATAAATTAGAGGGTGTCACGTCTAATTTAAACATTTAAGGTTGGCAGATGTACCTGAATTTGGTAAAATGACTTTGTCAGCTGCAACCCTTATGAGCTGAACAACTCCGCAGAAAAGAGAGGTAACCAATTGTCTAATGAAGTAACAATACGAATGTCCCTATTAACTGCAGACGACAAGTGCAGGCAGACAGCTATTGCGGCTGATGCAACGGGATTCGTATGTCTTTCTTCATATCACTATAACGACAATTGGGAAGTCTCTGCATGGAGGAATCCTATATCCGGTATTTATGATCCTGTGAGGGATCGGTGGGAAGCTGTTGTATCTATAAGCCCCCCATTCATATAAATGTACTACTCCTATCCATATTTTGTAGCGGACAGCCAGATATTTAATCAGTTCGGCAGTTTTATCCGCTTACTGCATCCTGTTTACCCTTTCCGGAAACAGATGGATACCAGAGTATAAGCTGGATTATTGTTATTATCCGATATGAATTCAAAGTACATCTTCTCCTGTATATCAACCGCGAGGCTTTTGCCATCGCGGTTTTTTTATTTGGTTCCGAATGAATATTCGGCATATGGAGAGGATGATGACAAATGACGACAATAGCACGTATACGCAATCTGGCCAAGGATTGGAAAGGCCATATGATTTTTGAACAGGTGAATCTGCAAATAGAGAGCGAAGAGAGACTGGCTCTGATCGGACTTAATGGGAGTGGCAAGACGACGCTGATCCGTATTCTGATGGGAGAGGAGTATCCGACGGAGGGAACGGTAGAGCGGATGCTGCCGCTGGAACACTGGGACTGGATGCGTCAGCAGGAGGATGAAGAAGATCTGCAACAGGAACGAACCGTGCTGGAGGTGGCTCGACAGGGCAAGCGTGAACTGTGGTCACTGCGTGCTGTGCTGGATCATTATGAGCAGCAGTTGAATGATCCCGATATTCTGCAATCGCCGGATCGGTATAACGAGATGCTGCAGCAGTATGGGATACGAATGGAGCAGTATGAACAGTTGGATGGATTCCAGTGGGAAGTGGACGTAGAAAAACAGCTGACCCAGATCGGTATTGGCGAAGAATTATGGGCTATGCCATACAGCAGTCTGAGTGGTGGTCAGAAAACCAGGGTACGTCTGGCAGCAGTTCTTACCCGGGATACCCGGCTGCTGATTCTGGATGAGCCGACCAACCATCTGGATATCGAGACGATGGAATGGCTGGAGCAGCGTCTGCGGGAATATACCGGTGCCCTGCTGTTCGTTTCCCATGACAGGGAATTTGTTGATCGTCTGGCTACTTCGGTCTGCGAGTTGACGTCTTCCGGTATGACTACCTATAAGGGAGGCTATCGTGAATATCGGCAGCATAAAGAGCAGGAGCTACGCACCCAGGAAGCTATGTACAAAAAGCAGGAGCAGCAGCGCAAAGCACTGGAGGAATCGATCCGGCGTTATCGTGACTGGTTCAACAAAGCTCATGATGCTGCCGGTGAACAGAATGAAGTCAAAATAACAGCCAGTTATTACAAAGCCAAAGCCAAGAAAAATATATCTCGTTATCATGCCAAGGAAAAAGCGCTGGAAAGGCTGGAAGCAGAGCGGGTAGACAAACCGCGTGCAGGTGACCAGCTGCACTTCGAACTGGAAGCGGGTGAATTCAAAGGTCGTACGCTGCTGGAGTTCAAAGGCGTTCATTTTGATTATGATTTAAATAGGAATGTGGCTGACTGCGAAATTCCTTCCAAGCCTATCGAACAGATGATGCTACCAAATGACAATCAGCATAGTCATTCGCCGCATAGTTCTGCTGGAGCCGAATTATTCGCAGGTATCAGCTTCCATCTGGAAAGGGGAGACCGGCTAGCGGTTACAGGAGCCAATGGTACGGGTAAAACAACGCTGCTGCGTCTGATGCTCGGCCAATTGGAACCGCGGCAAGGAGAGATCCATCGCCATCCTGCACTGCAGATCGGTTATTTTTCGCAGGAGCTGGAAAGCTTGCCGACAGAGCTTACCTTGCTGGATAGCCTGCTGCTCCTGCCCGGTATGACACGTACAGAAGCACAGACCATTCTAGGCTGTTTTCTGTTCCGGCGGGAAGATGTGCACAAGGTTATCGGTACACTCAGTATGGGTGAAAAGTGTCGCGCCGCTTTGATTCGTCTGTATTTTGGCGGAGCGAATCTGCTGGTATTGGATGAGCCGACCAATTATCTGGATATTGCTGCTCAGGAAGTGATTGAATCGGTACTGCAGAGTTATAGCGGGACGATCGTGCTGGTCTCCCATGACCGCATGCTCGTACGCAGGCTGGCTACTCGTCTGCTCATGCTGGATGGCAAAGGACAAGGTACTCTTTTCCATGGAAATATGGATGAATATGAGCAGTTTGTTCAGCGCAAACAGCAGGAGGAACGCTCTGGTGGCAAGCAGGCTGATGATGAACGTCTGCAGCTGGAGCTTCGACTGGCACAATTAATGGCTTCGGCAGAAAAGGACCCATCATTAACCGGATCTGCTGCCAGTAGACTTACTGCTGAACATTCGGATTCTCAAAGGGGTGCGAATACTGCAAATCAATCGCCCGGACAAGCTGAATATTGGTCTACAATAGATCCATCCCTGTCGCTGGTGCAGGAAATCAGGCAGCTGCGCCGTGAATTGGAACGCTTTAACCGTTGACGGGAGAGAGTGAAGTTTGTACAATAATGAGTATCTATTAGCATCTGTACATGTACATGCATGCAACCATAACAACTGCAACGATGGAGACAAGTAGACCGTACTTCCCTACAGGGAGAAAATGCCATGGATTGAGAGCATTTTCCGGGAACAAGGCTGTTGAAATTCACTCCGGAGCAGCTTCCTGAACAACTGGTGTAGAAACTAATTTCCTTTGTCCATGACAGAGAGAAGTTGAATCTACATGCAGGATACAGTAGGGATAGCCGGTCTAACGATCCGTTATTATCGTTTTGAGCGAGAAATTATAATCATGCCAGAGAGGCACAGATTCAGCTGAACGTTATTGATTTTGGCTGTATCCGATTTGCCGGCTGTATTATATTTCTAACAAGGGTGGTACCACGGTCTTTTCGTCCCTTACGGGAGAGAAGGCCTTTTTTTGTTGGTTACAGAGCATAGGATGGATATAACGAAAGGGGAAAATGGCAATGAGCGAAACGGTTCAAATGAAAGAGCATTTGCTGGCTTTGCAAAAGGAAGCGCTGGAGGTGCTGGAGCAGGTATCCACACCCAAAGAGCTGGACGAGCTGCGCGTTAAATATTCCGGTAAAAAAGGAGCACTGACCGAGGTTCTGCGCGGTATGGGTAAACTGAGTGCGGAAGAGCGTCCGGTCGTTGGTCAGATTGCCAACGAAGTTCGTGAGTCGATTGAAGAAGTAATCAACCGCAAACAAACAGAATTCGTCAGAGCAGAGACCAATCAGCGTCTGCAGGCGGAGAAAGTCGATGTTACCCTGCCTGGTCGTCCGATGACACAGGGAAGTATTCATCCGCTCAACAAAGTGATTGAAGAGCTGGAAGATATCTTTATCGGAATGGGTTATCGTGTAGCCGAAGGTCCTCAGGTTGAGACGGATTACTATAACTTTGAAGCATTGAATCTGCCGCAGAATCACCCGGCACGCGATATGCAGGATTCCTTTTACCTGACGGAAGATCTGCTCATGCGTACGCAGACTTCGCCGATTCAGATTCGCGCTATGGAAGCGGCCAAAGGACAGGCACCATTGAAGGTCATCTGCCCGGGTACGGTCTACCGCCGCGATGATGATGATGCTACTCACTCTTTCCAGTTCCATCAGATTGAAGGACTGGTCATTGATAAAGGCATCCGCATGAGTGATCTGAAAGGAACCCTGCTGCAGTTTGCCCGCGAAATGTTCGGTGAACAGACCGAGATTCGTCTGCGTCCAAGCTTTTTCCCTTTCACAGAGCCAAGCGTCGAGGTAGATGTAACCTTTACCAAGAAAAACGGCGAACGCATCTGGATCGAGATTCTCGGCTGCGGTATGGTGCACCCGAAAGTATTGGAAATGGGCGGATTTGATCCGGAAGTATACAGTGGATTTGCATTCGGTATGGGCGTAGAACGTATCGCTATTCTGAAATACGGTATCGATGATATCCGTCATTTCTACAGCAATGATATGCGTTTCCTGAGCCAGTTCTCCCATCTGTAATCTGGATGCTGCCAGAATAAAAGGACAGCCGAACAAGACTGTCTGCAACAAACCAATACAAATGAAATGAAGCATATAAACGTTAAAGGAGTGGACGGACTGTGAAAGTATCAACACAATGGCTGTCTCAGTATGTGTCTCTGGAAGGAGTACACGCAGAGGACCTCGCTGAGCAAATTACCCGTGCCGGGATCGAGATTGACAGTGTGGAACAGCGTAATCAGGGGATTACCGGCGTTGTCGTCGGTTATGTGAAAAGCAAGGAAAAGCATCCGGATGCGGATAAACTGAATGTATGTATCGTCGATGCCGGACAGGGTGAAGATCTGCAGATCGTTTGTGGCGCCAAAAACGTCGATGCCGGACAAAAAGTACCTGTAGCGCTAATCGGCGCAAAACTGCCGGGCGATTTTCATATCAAAAAAGCCAAGCTGCGCGGTGTACTCTCTCAGGGTATGATTTGTTCTGCCAAAGAGCTGGGTATCAATGACAAGCTGCTTGCCAAGGAACAGCAGGAAGGTATCCTTGTCCTGCCGGAACAAACCGAGATCGGTACGCCGGTCGTTGAACTGCTCGGACTGAATGATGAGGTACTGGACTTTGATCTGACACCGAACCGCTCCGATTGTCTGAGCATGATCGGTGCTGGTTATGAAGTGGCAGCGATCCTCGGACGTGAAGTGAAACTGCCGGAAGTGAATCTGGTTGAAGGCGGCGACGCGGCTAACAGCCATATCTCCGTAAGTATCGAAGCTCAGCAGGAGTGCAGTCATTTCTCTGCACGTTATATCAGCGGCATTCAGGTAGCACCTTCACCACTGTGGATGCAGAACCGTCTGATCGCTGCCGGTGTTCGTCCGATCAATAACGTGGTTGATATTACCAACTTTGTGATGTTGGAATACGGACAGCCGCTGCATGCTTATGATGCGGATACGCTGAACGGTGGCGCGATTGAAGTACGTATGGGCCGCGAAGGCGAAGTGCTCAAGACGCTGGATGATCAGGAGCGCAAGCTGGATGAGCGTATGCTGGTTATCGCAAGTGGTGGCAAGGCTGTAGGCCTGGCTGGCGTAATGGGTGGAGCCGATACCGAAGTAACACCGGGTACCGTAAATATTCTACTGGAATCTGCACGCTTTGATGGCGGAACCGTACGCAAAACGTCCCGTCGTCTGGGACTGCGTTCCGAAGCAAGCTTGCGTTTTGAAAAAGAAGTCGATCCTGCTGCAGTCGTGCCTGCACTGAATCGTGCGGCTGAACTGATCGCTCGTTATGCACACGGCATGATTCATGAAGGTGTTGTCGAGCAGATTGTACAGCAGCCGGAGGAAAAAGTGCTGATTCTGTCCCTGAGCAAGGTGAATCGTTATCTTGGTACTGAATTGTCCATGCTGGAAGTCAAAACGATCTTTGGTCGTCTGCATTTCGCTTGTGGCGATTATGCCCAGGATCAGCTGGAGATTCGCATTCCAACCCGCCGCGGTGATATCGAACGCGATGTGGATCTGATTGAAGAAGTAGCCCGTCTGTACGGTTATGATAATATCCCGACCACAGCGATTGAAGGGGCTACTACACCGGGCGCACTGACTCGTCCGCAGCGTCTGCGCCGTACGATTCGCCGTCTGCTGGTGCATGGTGGATATAACGAAGTAGTGAGTTATTCCTTTACCCATCCAGACAAAAACAAGCTATTCCCGCAGCTGCGCGGCAGCAACCATAATGTAGCGCTGGCTATGCCGATGAGTGAAGAGCGCAGTGTACTGCGTACTGGACTGGTCTCCAATATGCTGGAGATTGCTTCCTACAATCGCAACCGTAAGCAGGAGAATCTGGCATTGTTCGAAGTGGGCATGGCTTTCTTCACCGAAGAAGAGAAGCTGACTCGCCAGCCGCAGGAAGTGCCTCTGCTTGGACTTCTGCTCACTGGACGTCGTCAGCAGGCACAGTGGAATACAGCCAACGATCGCGTGGATTTCTTTGATATCAAGGGAGCACTGGATGGATTATTCGACTATCTGGGACTGCAGCAATCCGTATCTTATCGTGCCGATCAGCCGGAAGGCTATCATCCGGGACGTTCTGCATCGGTATATCTGCAATCCGGTACTCAGGAAGTACGTATCGGAACTATCGGTCAGATTCATCCGGATATCCAGCGTGAATCCGATCTGGAAGATACCTATGTCGCCGAGATCGAGCTGACTCCGCTATATGAACATGTGAACGAGCAGATCACGTATCATGAACTGCCGCGTTATCCTTCGGTACAGCGTGATATTGCTGTCGTCGTCAATGATGAAGTTCCGGCAGGAGATCTGCTGAAAGTGATTCGCGAGACGGCAGGAGAACTGCTGGAATCGGTACAGGTATTTGATATTTTCAAAGGCGAGCGTCTGGGCGAAGGCAAGAAGAGCGTAGCAATTGCACTTGTATATCGTCATCAGGAGCATACCCTGACCGATGAAGAGGTAACTGGTGTTCATCAGCAGGTTATTGCCCTGCTGTCGGAGCAATTCGGAGCAGAACTTCGCAAATAAGCGGATTATCCAGGTATTCATTTGTAAAATAAAGAATCCTACCTGTCATGAGGCAGCAGGAATATGGGAAAGCCACATCGAATTACAGTCGATGTGGCTTTTTTGTTCATACACCTCTAGAATATACACAGGAGCATTTTGCAAATGGATAGATACTGCTTGTACTCATGCGGCTGCAAAGCTAAAATGGATGTGCGCAGTAATCTGGTCTGCCGCATCATTCACGGCAGGAAGACGCACGCTGAGTATACGGCTGCAAAATGTTGACGAGAATGCTCCAGCATCGTCAGCCTTTTTGTGTTTAGACAAAATATCCTTATCCACTTATTCAATATCTTTTGATGATACAATTAACGCAAATACGTTAAAATAAATGATGAATGCAATGGACGATAATTGTCCGGCAAGCAAAGGAGGGCACGACTGTGACAACAAACGATCGAATCCGAGTCACCGTCAACATCTACGGGACTTCATATAAATTAGTTGGCAGCAGTGCCGACTACATGAAAAGTGTGGCTCAGTATGTGGATGAGCATATGCACAGTATATCGCAGGCCCATAGTCATCTGGATACGACCAAGCTGGCGATTCTGTCCGCTGTACATATGGCTGAGGAAGCGATTCAATCCAGCACCGAACGCGGGGAACTGGATAAGGCAATCGCAGAGCAGCAGCGTCTGACCAATGAGTTGGAGCGCCTGCAGGCTGTTCAGCAACAGCAGCAGGAAATGATCCAGAAGCTGCAGGCAGAAGCTGGCGAGCAGCAGAACCAGAAGCAGCAGCTAACTGCCCGTCTGACTACTGCCGAGAAGGAAGTATCACAAACCCGTGAACAACTGACCCAGGTGCAAAAGCAAAATCAGCAGCTGGGCGAACAGAACAAGCAGTATCAGCAATCGGCCCAGGAACTGCGTCAGCAGCTGGATAGTGTGCAGACGACAGCTGCAGCAGCGCAAGAGCAGTATCGCAGTCTGGAGCAAAGTACCAAAGAAAAGCTGGAACAACAGCAGCTGGATATCATGCAGTCCGCCGAGAACGAAGAGCAGCTGCGGCTGCGCAGCGGAGAACTGGAAGAGCAGTTATTTACCCTGCAGCAGGAGCATGATCAGGCACAACAGCGCAAAATGGAACTGGAGGAAGATAACGACTTTTTGCACGCCCAGCTGGAAGAAGTACGTTCCAAACACGGACAGCTTGAAAAAGGGATGGCTGAAGTTCGCGAAGAATCCGAAACCTGGCGAGAGCTATCCCAGCAGCAGGAAAATGAGCTCAATCGTGTTCAAAGCGAATATACAGATCTACAGCAGCAGCAGGAACAGACTGCTCATCAGCTGACCGAATTGACAGGACAGCTGGATACCGAACAGGAAGAGAAAGAACGCCTGAAGTTGGAAATAGAATCCGTACAGCAGCGCTATCAGGAACTGGAGCAGCGTGCAGAGCAGCTGCGTACCGAATTGTCCGGTCAATACGAAGATCAGCTAAGCGAACTCCGACTGCAGCTGACCGAAGCAGAGCAGCGCCGTCAGGAATTGGAAGATCAACTGGGAGCCTATATGCAGCAGCTGGAAGAAACCCGTACCCAGCTGACCAATACGCAAGAGGAAGCCGTTACCTGGGAACAGCTATCCAGCCAGCATGAACAGGACATGCAGCAATTGCAGCAGGAACTCTCTTCGATTCGTCAGCAGTATGCAGAGCTTCAAGATCAATTGAATGCCCGTGAGCAGCAGTTGGAGCAGCTAAATACAACAACAACCGAAGTCCGGGAAGAGGCTGCAGTATGGCAGCGTCTGTCCGAACAGCATGAAGATCAGCTGACCCAGCTGAAGCTGGAACTGGAATTGTCGCAACAGCAGAGGGATGAAGAGATTGGTCAGTTGGAAGATCAATTGTCCAAGCTAACCCTGCAGCGTGATGACCTTGCCGGTCAGATTGAACTTTTGGAGCTGCAGGTAGAGGAACTGACGACGTCTGCCACACAGTCGCGCGAAGAAGCCGATACTTGGCAGCAAAGTTCAGTAGAGCTGGAAGTGGAAGTTGACCGGCTGAACTCGCAGCGAGATGTTCTTGCCGGACAAATTGAGCTTCTGAAGCAGCAGGTAGAGGAGTTGACGACGTCTGCTACCCAATCTCGTGAAGAAGCAGATACTTGGCAGCAGAGTTCAGTAGAGCTAGAAGTGGAAGTTAACCGCCTGAACTTGAAGCGAGATGATTTTGCCGGACAGATTGAGGTTCTAAAGCAGCAGGTAGAGGAATTGACGACGTCTGCTGCGCAGTCGCGTGAAGAAGCCGATACTTGGCAGCAGAGTTCAGTGGATCTGGAAGTGGAAGTTAACCGTCTGAACTCGCAGCGAGATGATCTTGCCGGACAGATCGAGCTTCTGAAGCAGCAGGTAGAGGAATTGACGACGTATGCTAAACAGTCGCGTGAAGAAGCAGATACCTGGCAGCAGAACTCGGCCGAGCTGGAAAAAGAAATACAACGTCTGAACGAGCTGGAACAACAGCTGCAGCAGCAGTTTGCAGCGTCCGGGGAGCAGGTTCGCCTACTGGAAAATCAATTATCCGGATTACAGTCCGAGTCTGCCGTTTATCAGGAAGAAATGAATACATGGCGCGAGCTATCCACCCAGCAGGAGGAGGAAGTCCGCCATTATCAGCGTGAATTGTCCATGCAGCAGCAGCGGCATACGACGCTGTCCGGTCAATTGGCCGAACAGGAGAGTCAATTGCAGCAAGCACGTCAGGAAGCAGCAGATCAACTGAACGTTGCCCGTCAAGAAGCTGCCGATCAGTTGGCAGTTGTCCGGGAAGAGAGTGAGCAGTATAAGCAGGAACTGGATACCTGGCGTGAGCTGTCCAGACAGCAGGAACAGGAGACGCTCGAAATGCAGTCTCAGCTGGAGCAGCATCACCGGGAGTCGGAACAACGCATTGCTGCGTTGAACGGACAAATAGCCGAACTCCAGCAGCAGCAGCGTCAGCAGGCCGTGTTGCTGGATGAGACGCTTCAGGATGTGGACAGCTGGAACCAGCGTTACGTTCGTCTGGAGGAAGATTACCGGGCAGCGGTATTGAACGAACAAGGCTATATGGAAGAGATTGGACGTCTGGAGCAGCAGAGTCAGCAGCTGCGGACTGAACTGCAGGACTGGCAATCCCGTATGGAACAGATCCTGGAGCAGCAGCGTCAGCAGGAACAACAGCTGCAAGAGCTGGCTAGCAGTGAGCAGAGATGGCGTACAGAGTATGAACAGCTGCAGAATTCCCGGGAAGAGAAGAGTCAGGAGACCCAGGAAATAATGGATCAGTACGAAATGATGAGCCATCAGCTGCGTCTGATTCATGTGGAACGTGATGCACAGTTCGAAGAGAAAGAGCGTATTCAGCGCGAGCTGGATGCTCTGCGTGAGCAGCATTTGCAGCTGCAGGTAGAGCATAATGAATGGCTGGAACTGATCGAGCAGGATCAGAACTAGAACCGTAACGAAGATCATCCTAAGCATAATAAAACCCCTTGCCTGATTACCGAGCACAATGATTATTGTGCCGGATCAGACAAGGGGTTTTGGCATGACTACAGGGTTAGGATACCGACGTGATGGCTGCGGGTCAGCAAACCTCTGCCTTTTATCAGGCTTCGTCGACGATCAGCTTGGCGACCATGGTGCTATGGCCGGAACCACACATGATCGAGCAGGCCATATCGAATGTGCCGGCTTCCTGTGGTGTTACTGTAATAGAGGAATCACGTGCATTCAGATTCACATTCAGTGCAGGAATCATCAGGCCATGGTTGCCTTGTACATTATCGAATACGATAGTAACAGGTTTTCCTTTTTTGACGTGATATTCCGGTTGATCAAATTGATAGTTGGTTGCTTTGACAACAAGCTGTTCTCCACCCTCGGCAGCGCCGGATGTCTGATCGGATGAAGCTACTCCTGTATCGGTAACACCGCTTTGCTGGTGATTCGCATGTTCGGATGTCTCGCTTTGACCGCCGCAGGCGGATGTTAGCAGCATCATGGCAATGGTCATACTGGCAACGATGTATTTTTTCATAAAATAATCCCTCCTCATCCTTTCTATCATACTGTATTCTTCCATGATTTGTCATGCGATGATTTTGTGAAAATTACGTCACAGTGTATAATAGAATGGAAGCGAATTTTTCGGCAGTTTCTTGTAGAAAAGCGCTTTAATGGAGCTGCCGGCGTCTGCGGCCGCGAGGCAGTCTGGGACGCTAATGTCCCATCCCTGCGAGGAAAGTAATATCCTTCTCTGCGGTACCCGAGAGAGAAGATGGACTTACCGATTATGTTTGTTATAGAGGAGTGTCACCACGTTGAATAATAAAATATTCCATACCATGCAGTATGGTCAAATTTTAGATATGCTGGCCGGTTATGCGGCTACATCGATCGGTAAGCAGACGGCATTGTCGCTACAGCCGGATACCGATCTGGAATACGTCAAAAAACTGCTTCAAGCTACAGATGAAGCGGCTACCGTTGACCGTTTAAAAGGAACACCGCCTTTTGGTGGAATCGTGGATATCCGTCCGGCAGTCAGCCGTGCCCGGATCGCCGGAACGCTGAATCCTTCTGAGCTGCTGGGCATCGCGAATACGATTATGGGCGGACGTCGTGCCGCACGTCATGTAGAAATGGTGCATGAAGAGAATCCGGTACCCTGGCTGGCGGATCTGATCGAACTGTTATCCGATCAGCGTCCACTGGAAAAAGCGATTCGTGCCTGTATCGATGATTCGGCTCATGTCATGGATTCGGCGAGCAGCGAGCTGGCAGCGGTACGTCGTGAACTGCGTACCGGTGAAGTTCGTATCCGTGAGAAGCTTGACGGTATGATCCGTTCCCAGACAGTAGCGAAGATGCTGCAGGATCAGCTAGTTACGATCCGCGGCGATCGCTTCGTGATTCCGGTAAAAGCAGAATACCGTTCTTACTTTGGCGGTATTGTGCATGATCAGTCCGGTTCTGGCGCGACTCTGTTTATTGAACCGGAGGCAATCGTAGCCATGAACAACAAGCTGCGTGAAGCCCGTTTGCGCGAAGAACGCGAGATTGAAGTTATCTTGCAGAAGCTCACTGCGCAGGTAGCGGATCAAGCCGAACTGCTGGGCTATGATGTAGAGACGCTGGCTCAGCTGGATTTTGTATTTGCCAAAGCCAGACTGGCTCATGCGATGAAGTCCAGTCGTCCGATCATGAATGACCGCGGCTTCCTCAAGCTCAAAAAAGCCCGTCATCCGCTGATCCCGCTCGACTATGTAGTACCGACTGATCTGGAGCTGGGCAATACGTATTCCAGCATCATTGTGACCGGTCCGAATACGGGCGGTAAAACCGTTACACTCAAAACGGTTGGACTGCTGAGCCTGATGGCGATGTCCGGATTGTTTATCCCTGCCGATGAAGGCAGTCAGCTCTGCGTCTTTGATGCGATCTATGCGGATATTGGAGATGAACAGAGTATTGAGCAGAATCTCAGTACGTTCTCCAGCCATATGACCAATATTATCTCTATCCTGAAGCAGATGACGCCGAAGAGCCTGGTCCTGTTCGATGAGCTGGGTGCAGGTACCGACCCTGCAGAAGGATCGGCGCTTGCGATAGCTATTCTGGAGCATATTCATGCCCAGGGCTGCCGTATGATTGCAACTACCCACTACAGCGAGCTCAAGGCGTATGCTTATGATCGCAAAGGGGTAATCAATGCGAGCATGGAGTTTGATGTGAATACACTGAGTCCTACCTATCGCCTGCTGATAGGCGTACCGGGACGCAGTAATGCATTTGCGATTGCCGAGCGTCTTGGATTGCCGGGAGTAATCCTGGAGCGTGCGCGCGGCGAAGTCGGAGAAGAAGATCAACGCGTCGAGCAGATGATTGCATCACTTGAGACGAATCGTCTCAGTGCAGAGGCAGATCGCAACGAAGCCGCCAAACTGCGTCAGCAGATGGAAGAGCTACGTACTCGTTATGAACGCGATCTTGCCCGTCTGGAAGAGCAGCGTGACAAGCGTCTCGACAAGGCGGAGGAAGAAGCACGCGATATCCTGGCCAAAGCACGTGCCGAAGCGGACGAAGTCATCAGCTCCCTGCGCAAAATGGCACAGGAAGAAGGCGCTTCGGTCAAGGAGCACCGCTTGATCGCCGCTCGCAGACAGCTTGATGAAGCAGCACCGGCACAGCGGATCAAGAAAAAAGCTGTAGCCAAGCCGGATAAAAAGAACAAGCCGATTGGTCCTGGTGACGAAGTTATGGTACACAGCTTCAATCAGCGTGGACATGTTGTGGAATTATCCGGTTCCAAGGAAGCAACAGTACAGATGGGGATTATGAAAATGAAGGTAGCACTCAGCGACCTGGAATTGATCGAGTCTGCCAAACCTGCTGCGCCGCAGCGCAAACAGGTAACGACTGTTCAGCGTTCCCGGGATGACAATACCCATTCCGAACTGGATCTGCGAGGTGCCAATGTAGAAGAAGCGCTGATCGATGTGGATCGTTTCCTCGATGAAGCGTTCCTTGCCAATCTGGGTCAGGTCTATATTATTCACGGAAAAGGAACAGGGGTGCTGCGCACCGGGATTCAGGATTTCCTGCGTCGTCACAAGCATGTTAAAAGCTTCCGCACCGGTAACTATGGCGAAGGTGGCACAGGTGTCACGGTAGCCGAATTGAAATGATCCCGTATGAAACCATTCTGCAGGATATACGTATTGACTACGATGATCTGTGGATGATTTCATAAGCGGAAGGAGTTACGAAGTGACGTGAAGGATTATATTGATCCCCTGCTGGCGCATCCGGTCGGAATGATGATAGGTTATTTTTCTGTCGCCGTGCTTCAGCTAATCGTATTTTTATGGTGCTTTGAATTAGTGACCCGATATAGATGCTGGGATGAGATCAAGCGCGGCAATATGTCCGTGGCGATGGCGACCGGCGGCAAGATATTCGGGATTTGCAATATTATGCGATTCTCTATTGAAGCGCACAGTTCGGTATACGGAAGCCTGGGATGGTCACTGATCGGCTTTATGCTGCTGCTGGTCGCGTACTTTTTATTCGAATTCCTGACACCGGTATTTAATATCGACCGGGAGATTGCCTCCGATAACCGGGCCATCGGATTTATTTCCATGGTTATATCGATTTCATTATCGTATGTGATCGGAGCGGCTATTTTGTAGAAGATACGGAAATGAATACAAGGAAAATTGCAGCATTTTCCCTGGAGAATGACTAATTGGATAAACGAAAGGAATAATACAATGGATACAACAGTATGCCCATGGTGTCACAGTGAGATCGTATGGGACCCGGAATTTGGACCGGAAGAGCATTGTCCCCATTGCGGTAATGAATTGAACGGATACCGCACGCTTAATATTGATCTGAATGAGGAAGAAGAAGAGCAGTACGAAGCAGAGACTCGCTCACCGGAAACGACACATGCTTCCGAAAATAAAAACAACTCAATCGCTTCACGGGCAACGACTCTGCTCGACGAAGCAGAACTGTTCCATCAGCCGAATCTATCTTCCCTGAAAACAATCGAGAAGTATGGTGACGAGAATTTCAAGATGGTCGATTATGAGGAGAATGTAGAGCAGCTGCTGGATACGCAGGAAGAAATTCCGCAGTGTCCACATTGTCAGGAATACATGCTGCTGGCAGGTACCCAGGAACACGGAGCAACCGGCTTCGTACCCAATCAGTCTGCCGGCAAAGAACTGGCTTTCCTGAAAGCTCCATTCAAGGTGAATGTCTATGTATGCCCTAGCTGCTTCCATGTACACCAGAGTCTGGGCGAAGAAGAGCGTCTGCGTATGATAGATCATCTGACCCGCCATCAGGATAATAAGTAATGCGAGGATTCGAGTAAGTACTGAAATATGAACGAGAGATACAACAAGACGCACACAGCGACCGATCACTTTTGATCATCTGCTGTGTGCGTCTTGTTGTTTGTATTCTTGTATTTATACCAATATATCGGGTGATACAGACGGTGAAGGTTTGGAGGTGCGAGTCAGGCTGAACAATTCCAGCTCCGGACGGTGAATACCGACAAGTTCGTCTGCGAGCAGCATGGCTGCAATCGTACTATAAACTGTGCCGTTGCCCCCATAACCCTCCACAAAGTAACAATTCGGGTACTCCGGATGAGGTCCCATATAAGGCAGTCCATCACGACTGGAGCCAAAAGAAGCTGCCCATGCTGAATCAATAGATAATGGTCCCATATTCGGAAAGAGCTCGCGTACTGATTCCAGCAGTTGATTGGCCTGATGTACAAGCCGTGTATCCCGGTCTTCGACTGTAGTGACCGGTTCATCCAGACCCCCTACAATAATCCGGTTATCCACAGTAGTACGCATATATAGATAAGGACGTGCCGTTTCCCACAGCATGCTCTTTTCGTGCCAGCCTGTCAGATTCTGAACAGGTGTAGTAGCAATAGCGTACGTATTCATCAGGAAAGCACCGCGCTCTTTTTTCTCCTCCTGTGTCTCGTATCCGGTAGAGAAAACGACGCGGCGAGCACGGATTGACAAATCACCGGCATGGCAGATCACACCATCTTCAGTGAATTCCTGATTGGTAATAGTCGTTTGTTCAAAGATGCGTGCACCGTGATTCACAGCATCCATCATCAGTGCATGCACCAATCGATAAGGATTCACTTCTGCATCTCCATGTGTATATAGACCAGCAGGTTTGCGGAAAGAGAAATGCTCTGCAATCCGGTCTTCCTCCCAGTATTCGGCATCAAACCCGTGCCATTTCAAATTGTGATACTCTTCACGCAGTCCTTCTACATCCTGCTCACTGCTGGCAAAATAAAGACTGCTGCGTGGAATCAGCTGGGCATCCATCGGAAGTGTAGGCGCCGTATGCAGCAAATACTCCATCGCCTGCCGGCAAAGATCGTAGAACAGTACGCCATTTTTTTCACCAAACGTATGAATGCAAGCCGTTAAAGTCTTGTCGTTGGTATATTGCAGCAAACCGGTGTTGGCTATAGAGCTGCCCTGACCAATGTATCGTTTGTCTACAACGACTGTTTGCAGTCCACGGCGGGCAAATTCGCGTGCACATAGGGCTCCGCCCATGCCGCCTCCAATGACGAGTACGTCACATTCCAAATTTTCCTGCAGCTGCTCATAGCGTGGCGGATTGGTGAGGGTATGACCCCACATGGTATTACCGGTGTGTAAATCCATTGTATTCGCTCCTTGGATAGTTAAAATAAATTGCAAACCGCCTGTTCTGTAACATCTGCACCATGTTCCTAAATGAAATAAACAGCTAGTTACTACAATTAAGTAACCGGATTATCACAATAATGAAGCAGCTGTATTTCTTTTTACAACGAATAGAGGCTTATATATGAGGCTGGTAGCAGGTCCGGGGGTTGCACAAGTATACGTTTCGTGTAATATTTAATATTAATCTTTAGCACTTGGAGGCTATACATTTATGAAGGAACTGAGCGAGCTTAAGCTGCAGGTACTTGATCTGTTAAAAGAAGATGCACGGCGTACGCCGCAGTTGATTTCTACGCTGCTGGGTGTAGAGGAAGCCGAGATTAAACAGGCTATTCAGGAACTCGAAGATGATCATGTGATCGTCAAGTATGCGACTGTCGTAAACTGGAGCAAGGTGGATGAAGAGACGGTTACTGCCCTGATCGAAGTACAGATTACTCCTGAACGCGGACGTGGATTTGAAGGGATTGCAGAACGCATTTATCTGTACCCACAGGTGAAATCCGTCTATCTGATGTCCGGCGCCTACGATCTGTTGGTCGAAGTGGAAGGCCATAATCTCAAAGAGGTAGCCAGCTTCGTATCCGAACGTCTGTCTCCTATTGAATCCGTATTATCAACAAAAACCCATTTCATTCTCAAAAAATACAAACAGGATGGTATTATTTTCGAAGAACACGAAGATGACCAGCGCCTGATTATTTCCCCGTAAAGGAAGAGGCCTACTATGATTGTCAACCGAGAACAGCCAGCCGGAGAGCCGAAGTCGATGGATTCGTATCTGTCGCCGCTTGTACGCGGTATACAGCCTTCCGGCATCCGCAAGTTTTTTGATCTGGTGAGTGCCAGCAAGGATATTATTACACTTGGTGTCGGAGAGCCGGATTTTACGACGCCATGGCATGTACGTGAAGCATGCGTTTATTCCCTGGAGCGAGGATATACCCGTTATACTTCCAATGCGGGTATGCCTGAACTGCGCGAAGCCATTGCAGGTTATCTGGAAAATGAATTCAAAACTTCTTACGATCCCAAGGACGAGATTCTGGTTACTGTTGGAGGGAGCGAAGCGATCGATCTGGCACTGCGTGCACTGATTGCGCCGGGAGACGAGATTTTGATTCCCGAACCATGTTACATCTCCTATTCACCGATTACAGCTATTGGTGGCGGTGTGCCGGTCGGTATCGAGACATTTGCCAGTGATAACTTCAAACTGACTGCCGAAGCGCTGGAGAAAAGTATCACACCGCGTTCCAAAATTCTGATTCTCTGCTATCCAAGTAATCCGACCGGCGCCATTATGACCTATGAGGATTGGCTACCTATTGCCAAAGTAGTAGAAAAGCATGATCTGATCGTTATTTCCGATGAAATCTATGCGGAATTGACGTATGGAACCAAGCATGTGAGCTTTGCCTCTATACCTGGGATGAAAGACCGCACGATTCTGGTGAGTGGATTCTCCAAAGCATTTGCGATGACAGGCTGGCGTATGGGTTATGCCTGTGGGCATCCGGATCTGATCTCGGCGATGCTCAAAATTCACCAGTATACCGTGATGTGCGCACCAGTCATGGGACAGGTAGCTGCACTGGAAGCCCTGACTAATGGTCTTGGTGAAAAGGACAAAATGGTCGAATCCTATAACCGTCGCAGACGTCTGATTGTCGAAGGATTCCGTCAGATCGGGCTGGATTGTCATGAACCCCAGGGAGCATTTTATGCTTTCCCGAGTATTCAATCTACCGGCCTTAGCTCCGAAGAATTTGCCCAGCAACTGTTGGTTGAAGGACGGGTAGCGGCTGTGCCGGGTACTGTGTTTGGGCTGGGTGGCGAAGGATTTATTCGCTGTTCCTATGCTACCTCGGTCGCGCAGCTTAGCGAAGCGCTGGAGCGGATTGGTTCGTTCGTTGCCAAGATTAAATAATTTCCATTAATGTAAATTGTCACAAAAAAATCTTATTATCTCCTGTAAACCAAATTTCTGCTTCCATTTCAGATAACCTATGCTATAATAGGTCTTCGGAAGCAGGAATTTTATTTCGAAGGAGGTAATTATTTGTATTGTACGGAATATCCGGGTCCAATTTACCGCGGGCTGATGCTCTCGGAAAATCAGGCAACCTGGCCACAGCAGCCGGAGTCAATCAGATCCAGACAATTACTTTCCCTGGAAAATGAGATTCGTGTGCTCCGCAGCCAGATGGAACAGTTATTTATGGAACAACAATCCTTTATCGCTGATGATGTACTGGAAGTCAGCATGATGCTGGATCTCAAAATCAACGAATATATGCGACTTACCAATAAGAAACCACCACTATAGAATCATGTAGAAAGCATAGAAACTGTATATACCTAATCATTGCTTATACATACGCAGTCATATTCGACTATATGCCGAAGATCCTGATTCAGGGTCTTCTTTTTTTACGCCGGAAAGCTATGGTATGATGAATTGTAGCTAAGTTGAAGGGGGAACACCCGTGAAGGTATGGACAAAAGGAATAGTACTGATCATCAGTCTGCTCATGGTCGGTCTGCTGGCTGGATGCGGCGGACAACCATCCAAAGATCCAAATCAGGTAAAAGTGTTCATTATGGGTAGTGAAGGGTTTCCGCAGGAAATGGCGGATCAGATTCAACAGAAACTGCAGCAGAAGCTGGGCAGCAGCCTGACCGTAACCGTCAGCACAACTCCGGTCTATTCACCGGAAAAGATGGTGCTGGAATACGTCGACCGTATGGATGATATTATTATTCTGCCGGAAAATGATATGAAGTCCTATGCGACCAGCGGGGGGCATCTGGTATTGGATCAGGATTTTGATGCCAAAACCTATGCCAAGGGAGTTACCAAAGGCGCTGTGAATGAAGAAGACACCGATCCTGCCAAGCAGAAAGAACATTTATTTGCCATCCCTGTAAATCAGATGGCAGTGTTCAAGGAAATCGGTTATACCAAAGGAGATCTGTATGCGACCGTACCGATTTTTGCCAATCATGACAAGGCAGTTCAGGTACTCAAAGCGATGATTGAATAAAGTAACAGGAGGGAACTCTTTGGGCATTTATACACGAACAGGTGATGAAGGACAGACCTCGGTAATTGGCGGCAGAGTGAGCAAGGACGATATTCGTGTCGAAGCCTATGGTACGATCGACGAGCTGAACAGCTTTGTCGGACAGGCAGCCGCATTGGCAGAAGGAGAGACTTTCGAAGATCTGCGCGAAGATCTGCTGCTGATTCAGCAGGAGCTGTTCGATTGCGGTTCGGATCTGGCCTTCGTCAAACTAAGCGAAAGCAAATATAAGGTTCAAGAAGAAATGGCTGTGCGCCTGGAAGAATGGATCGACCGGTATGAAGTGGAGAATCCGCAGCTGGAACGCTTTATTTTGCCGGGAGGGCATGCACTGGCTGCTGCGCTGCATGTATGCCGTACTGTCTGTCGCCGGGCTGAACGACGTACGGTTACTCTGGGTGCAGCGGAAGAAATCAATCCGTCTGTACGCAAGTATTTGAACCGGTTATCCGATTATTTCTTTGTCGTGGCCCGTACTGCCAATGTGCGTAATGGTGTCGCCGATATTGAATATGTACGCAGCCAAAAAGTATTTCGCCGCAGCTGAGAGGAATGTGTCACAGGAATGAAGAGTGAAGAGGAAGTACAGAAAATGTATTATGAGCCGATCGTCTATCGGATCGAGCCTCAGGATGAGGGAATGCTGCTAAAGACGATTCTGAACCGGCGTATGGGTATCTCCCGCAAATTAACGTCCCGGATCAAATTGACAGAACACGGCGTCAAGCTGAATGGTGAGCGGGTCTATGTAGATTACAAGGTTAGGGCAGGCGATATCGTGGAAGTGCGTATGGAGCGGGAATCCTCGGACGATATTCTGCCACAGCCGCTGGATTTTGATATTATTTATGAGGATGAGCATCTGCTGATTATTAATAAAAAAGCAGGCATTATCGTACATCCAACCCATGGTCATTATACGGATACACTTGCTAATGGAGTTGTCTATTATTGGCAGCAAAAGGGAGAGCAGTTCCGCTTCCGTCCGGTCCATCGCCTGGATCAGGACACATCCGGTGTACTTGCTGTCGCTAAAAATCCATATGTGCATCAGCATATCTCCGAGCAGATGATTCAGGATCAGGTGTTCAAATCGTATCTGGCGTATGTGCATCATCTGCCGCAGCCTGCATCCGGGCGAATTGAAGGAGCGATTGACCGTGATCCCGATCAACCGCATCTGCGGATTGTGACGCCGAATGGCTATTATGCGGCTACCCGCTACAAGGTAGTAGAAGAATTCACCGGTCAGGATGCAGCACTGGTATCCCTGCAGCTGGAGACAGGACGTACTCACCAGATCCGTGTGCATATGAAGCATATTGGTTGTCCGCTGATCGGCGACAAGATGTATGGATATGCAGATCCAGTATCATCGCAAATAAAGGAGCCCGATGCACCATCCGAGGCTATTCGCAGACTGGACGAGCTTGCAGGTCGGCAGGCGCTGCATGCCTACGAGCTTGGCTTTGTTCATCCGGCTACCGGAGAGTATATGACATTCCAGGCTCCACTGCCGGAAGATCTGGCTCTGCTGGACGCTTCTCTGCGCGGCGATCAGCAATAACCTATGTACATGAAGCGTCCAAGCCGATTGGAATATTCATGTTACGATCAAAGGAGAATCAACAAATATGAGTAAATTAACGGTTTATCAATACCCGCAGTGCAGTACTTGCCGTAATGCGATCAAATGGCTGCGTGAACAGGGGCATGAACTGCATCTGGTGCATATCGTGGAATCGCCACCGAGCGCCGAGCATCTGCGTGAACTGGTCGAGCACAGTGAGCTGGAATTGAAGAAATTTTTTAATACAAGTGGTGAAGTGTACAAATCCATGAATCTAAAAGAAAAATTGCCTTCCATGAGTCCGGAAGAACAGCTGCAGCTGCTGTCCGAAAATGGAAAGCTGATCAAAAGACCGATCGTCACCGATGGCGACCGGGTTACGGTTGGATTCAAAGCCGATATGTATGAATCCGCCTGGAAAGCCTGATTGCTCATAAATCGATTAGTGATCTCATGCCAATATCCGTCTAAACGGTACGGCATGAGATTTTTCATTTACAGATATTCCCTTCTGACCGATAAATAAAGTAACTGAATAATACCTGTTTATAGTTATAGTGCTTCATTTATATAAATCATCGGTTTGTTCAGTGAAATTATCATTTGGAGGCGGAATCATGAACACGATATGGACGAAAGCATCGGCCATCGTACTACTGACCACATCATTGGTATTGGGTGGTACATATGTGCCGGCACAGGCAGCTTCATCAAGTTGTACGGTTACACTGACTAATGTAAAGATGATATCCAATGAGCATGTTGGCAATGAATGGTATACCGAAGCCAAAGCAGGCGGCAAACATTTGAGCGAAGGACAGAGCGTGACTGTACAGACTGGTTCCAATGGCAAAGTCTCTTTGTATGCTTATGTTGAAGAACAAGACAAAATTCCGGATCAGGGCAGTGCCACCAAATCGGTAAAAGTATCTTCGATTTCTACTCGGGGAACTTCTGTCACCATGCAGGTGACGGTAACAGAGAATCGTGGACGTTATTCAGGTAACGAGGCAGTCTGGGAATTTACGTACAAGCTCAAAAAGTAAAAGCATAATATAAAATGGAATAAACCAAGTGCATACAGAAGCTCCCTTTCTATCTATACAAAGGGAGCTTCTGGCGTATAAAGCGATGCGGACCGTCCGTTATCAGACATATGAGCATAAATTGCAGCATCAGGATGCCGACGGGTATGAGAATGCAGAGATGACATGGGTAAATTGGTTGCTGTGAACAGTTGTACAGTCAGCTGCATATTCGGTATGATATAGTCAAACTGGTTTCATATGTATAGGAGAGAAGACACAATTGACAGAACTTAATGAACGTAAAATGATGTTAGTCGACGGAATGGCTCTGCTGTTCCGTGCGTATTATGCCACTGCCCAGACTGGCTATATTCGCCGTACCAAGTCTGGTATTCCAACCAATGCCGTATATGGATTTGTACGTTATCTATGGGATGCGGTACGTCTGTACGAACCGACTCATATTGCCTGCTGCTGGGATCTGGGTACCCAGACTTTCCGCCGCGAGGAATTTGCTGCCTACAAAGGCAACCGAACCGCTGCACCGGATGATCTGATCCCGCAATTTGACCTGATTCTGGAAGTGACCGAGAGTATGGGTATTCCGAATCTGAGTGCGCCGGGATATGAGGCGGATGACTGTATTGGTACGATTTCCCGTGAACTGGAGCAGAACATGGAAGTGCTCATCCTGACGGGTGATCATGATATGCTGCAGCTGGTCGATCATCGCACCAGTGTGATTATTATGAAAAAAGGCTATGGCAATTACAGAGTCTATACGCCGGAGTCCCTGCTGGAAGAAAAAGAGCTTACTCCCGAACAGATCATCGATATGAAAGCACTGATGGGGGACGCCAGCGATAACTATCCGGGTGTAAAGGGAATCGGAGAAAAGACTGCTACAAAACTCGTCAAAGAATACGGCTCGGTCGAAGGGATTCTGGAGAATCTGGAGCACTTGACTCCATCGGTTCGCAAAAAAATTGAAGCAGATCTCGATATGCTGCATTTGTCACGTCGATTGGCAACGATTCATCGCCATGTGCCTGTCGTCTGCACCTTGGATGAATGCCTGCTGCTGCTCAATGATGAGGCGATAACGAGCAAATTTGAAGAGCTGGAGATCAAGAGTCTCTGTTCGATGCTGGGAGTGGGCGTGTTTTAAATGAAAAAGACTATCCTTCTCCTGGGTTCTGTACGCAATACAGCGCTGTTGCTCTGTATAATGCTTCTAATCTCTATTTGGCCTGCATCTTCTTCCCAAGCGATTGCAGCAGGTTCATCAACATTCAAGGTCTCCACGCAAAAAGTAAATGCAGCAGGTCGTACATTTAACGTGCAGACGGTACGTATCCCCAAAGGTACGGCTACTGCTGTCGGACTCGCAGACCGTCAGGTAGGGCATACCGCTTCTCTTGCTGCCATAGCCCGTTCGTATGGAGCAGGTGCAGCAATCAATGGTGCTTTTTTTGAAGCTTATGGCGGCCCGCCTGATCCGTACGGAACCTTGATCTCTGGAGGGCGTCTGCAGCATTTGGGCCGTTATGGTACGACGATTGGATTCACCAAGGATGGCACCGCCAAAATGGACAGTCTGCGTATCTCGGTTACCGGTACGGTTACTCCTGCAAAAGGTCGGGGATCAAGCTGGTATGCAACCTGGTTTAACCGTACACCAGGAACAGCTGCCGGTACGTCGATCGTCTACACGCCGGATCGTGGAGCATCTACCGGGTTCAGCGGAGGAATAGCTGTAACAGTTGTGCAGGGAAAAGTTATCCGTAAAGCGAATAATAAAAATACATCAATTCCTAAAAATGGATATGTAATTGTGTATACCGGCAGTGAAAAGTCGACAGCAGACCGTTTCGAACCGGGAGCACAGGTCAAGATGAATATCGACTACCAGGATATGCATGGCAAGGATATTGCATGGCAGGATGTGGTAACTGCTGTTGGTGCAGGTCCGCGGCTGGTAGATCATGGACAAGTGGCACTGGATGCCGCTGCCGAAGGGTTTCAGGACCCCAAAATCCTGAATGCTTCGGGCGCACGCAGCGGAATTGCCATTATGCCAGATGGTTCGGTCCTGATCGCTACCGTGCCTGGAGCGACGATGAAGCAGTGGGCTGCCGTCATGCAGAAACTCGGTGCCCGGGATGCGATGAATCTGGATGGTGGAGCCTCTTCCGGTATGTATGCGAACGGCAAAACGATTACTTCTGCCGGTCGTCCGCTCAGTAATACGCTTGTATTTGGAGGCAATCGTTCTTAAGCGATATAGCGGTGCAGATGGATACGAAGAGATCTATCGCTGCATCAATGCATAATCACCAGGCATTGTTCTGCATATCATACAGTAGTGATGTCTATCATTTGGCAAAGTTCCGTATCCCATTACAATGATAAATCGGATATACGAACAGGATCTGCGCAGTTTCTGAATCTTAGGACCTTTTATCAATGTCGACATCTGTCCGACACAGAAAAGGCGTAAGATCAGAGACTGATGCAATCCGAATTACCGATAATCCACAAGCATATTGCAAAGGAGACGCATAAATTCATGAAAAAACTCGGAGCAATCGAAGCAGGCGGTACCAAATTTGTATGCGGTATTGGAACAGAGGACGGACAAATTCTCGAACGTGCCAGCTTCCCTACAGAGACACCGGAGATCACAATGAAAAACGTGGTTTCATTTTTTGAAGGAAAAGGCATTGAAGCACTGGGAGTAGGCTCATTCGGACCTATTGACCCGATTCCGGGCAGCCCAACGTACGGATACATAACAACAACGCCCAAGCCTCATTGGGGACAATTTGATATTATCGGACACTTAAAACAGCATTTTGCTGTTCCTATGAGCTTTGATACCGATGTGAATGGTGCTGCTCTCGGAGAGTATACCTGGGGAGCAGCTAAAGGCCTGGATAGCTGCCTGTATATTACGGTAGGAACCGGTATCGGTGCTGGCGCTGTAGTCGATGGCAAAATGCTGCACGGACTGTCCCATCCGGAAATGGGCCATATCCTGGTTCGTCGTCATCCCGATGATACATTTGCAGGATTCTGCCCATATCACGGAGATTGCCTTGAAGGTATGGCAGCAGGTCCTGCTCTGGAGAAACGCTGGCAGGTGAAAGGTTCCGAATTGACGCCGGATCATCCAGCCTGGGAGATGGAAGCCTACTATCTGGCACAGGCACTGATGAGCTATGTACTGATCCTGTCGCCACAGAAGATCATTATGGGCGGCGGCGTGATGAAGCAGGAGCAGCTGTTCCCGCTGATCCGCGAGAAACTGCAGCAGCAGCTGAATGGCTATGTGCAGCACCCGAGTCTACAGGAAAATCTGGATCAGTATATTGTTTCCCCGGGTCTTGGCGACAATGCCGGACTATGCGGCGCAATTGCACTGGCGAAGCTGGCTCTTGAGGGAGAGGCAGGTGCAGACGTTGTCTAATTCCAAACCTGGCAAGAAAAAGATCAATCCGGAAATCAAACGCCAGAAAAATCAGGAACGTCTCGAAAAAGAACGCATACGTCAGCGGAAAACGATGCGCAATCTGATCATCGGTACCGTAGCAGTGATTGCAGTAGTTGTACTGCTGATTGTATTTATCCCGAATAATAACAACACAGCAGGTACCAGTAGTTCGGCACCGGCAACATTCGATTATGCCCAGCTTCCGTTCAAAGGCAAAACGGATGCACCAGTCAAAATTGTGGAGTTCGGCGATTTTAAATGTCCGATCTGCAAGCAGTATAACGAACAGATTGTTCCGCAGATCGAAAAAGATTATATCAATACCGGTACAGCTGCACTATATTTCTCCAACTTCCCGTTTATTGGTGAGGATTCCAAAACAGCTGCGCTGGCGGTAGAGTCGGTCTATCATCAGAAAAATGAAGCGTTCTGGCCTTATCTGGATAGCATCTATGCCAATCAAAAAGATGAGAATACAGAGTGGGCGACGACCGACTATCTGGTTCAGCTGGCGGAAAAAGCCAATCTCGGTATAGATACTGCCAAACTGCGCGAGGATATCGAGAACAAAACCTATGCCAAGCAGGTAGAAGCCCAGTATGACAAAGGCGAAGCCTTACAGATTCCGGGCACGCCGTCTATCTTTATTAATGGGGTACAGTATACCGGCGATCTGGGTGACTACAAAGCTCTCAAACAGGCGATTGAGCAGGCGAAGACCGCTGCCGGATCGGAGGGATAACTCCGATGCAGACAGGTGGCTTCAAGTCCTTTCTGGCGAAGTATTATCTCTTTCTGGCCTGGATTGTAGCAATCGTCGCGACAGGAGGAAGTCTTTACCTGAGCGATGTACTGAAGTTTGATCCGTGCAAGTTATGCTGGTTCCAGCGAATTTTCATGTATCCACAGGTCATTCTGCTCGGTATTGCCGCTTATCGGAGTGATCGCCGTATTGTAGGCTATGTACTGCCGCTCAGTATTATAGGTGGCCTCATTTCCCTGTATCATTATGCAGAGGAACATATTCCTGCACTTGCACGTGTAACGCCGTGTACCACAGGAGTGCCCTGTAATCAGGCGTATTTCGAATTGCTTGGTTTTATCACGATTCCGTTTATGGCATTTGTGGCATTCGCACTGATTGCCCTGCTGCTATGGCGCGGAAGCCGTGCATATGATGAAGTGGCTGATGCTGAATTCGCCTATGACGAAGAATAACAACAGAATCTTATCGCTTCATAAGCACCTGACAACAATGGAAGTGCCAATGTATGGAGTGTGATCTTATTCTGATGCTTGTAAACAGCAAGGTCCCTTTCTATAATCTTAAGTAGAAAGGGACCTTTGTTATATCCGGAATTGTAGTTTATTGCATTTTTGGTCACCGTTTTATTCGGGTTATTCAAATTTATTTTGCTTTAATTTTTTTGTAAGAGCTTTCATGGTTGAAATATGGTTAATTATTTCAAGGGTATGTTTATGCAATTGAATTAGGTACGCACCTGTAGACAGCAATGGCAGTTATGACATTACTATTAGAAGCAGCATAATCTGAAGCAGCATTTCAAATCAGAAAGGAGCCAGCGGAATGAGAGAAGGAACAACGATCTATGAAATAGAACCGTGGACGATTCGAGAAACTTTATATAATCCGCAGTATAACCGCCGCAGTGAGACAGTCTTTACCGTAGCCAACGGCTATATCGGGATGAGAGGCCACTTTGAGGAAGGTATGGATGTACCGGAAGTGGATGCACTAAATGGTACATATCTGAATGGATTTTATGATTCGGCAGATATCACGTATGGTGAGGAGGCCTATGGTTATGCGCGCAAGCGGCAGACGATGCTGAATGTGACAGACAGCAAGATTATCGAGCTCTGGATCGAGGGAGAACGCTTCAATCTGCTTGCCGGACGGTTGATTGATTATGAACGTACTCTGGACATGCAGACCGGTATACTTACCCGCCAGATCACTTGGGAAAGTGGTACAGGTAAATGTATTTCGATCCGGATCGAACGCTTGGTGTCTTTTGCCAACAAGCATGTAGCAATGATTCGCTACACGGTGAAGCCGCTTAATTTCTCGGGAGAAATCACTCTCGTCTCTGCACTGAACGGCGAAGTGCACAATGAAATCTCCGAAGGCGATCCACGTGCCGGAGCCGCTTTTAAAGGGCAGGTACTGAATACGATTGGCAAGCATGAGGAAGGTACCCGTATAGCACTGGAGCAGCAAACCTCCGAGACGGAATTCCACCTCTGGTGCGCTGCCGATCATCGGGCGAACCGCAAATACAAGCTAAAAAGCGAACAGCAGGAACAGCGCCTGGAGAAACATTTTACCTTTAATCTCAAGCAGGATACCGAGGCTGTACTGGAAAAGGGGATTGTCTATTACACCTCCAAAGACTACGAGATTGAACATCTGCCTATTCTGGCAGAATCCACGCTCAAGGATGTCATGAAAGATGGATTCAAAGCGCTGGCTGATCTGCAAAAGCAGCGTCTGGATGAATTCTGGGAAACCGCCGATATTCAGGTCGAAGGCGACGAAAAACTGCAACAGGGACTGCGTTTCAATGCCTTTCATCTGTTCCAGTCTGTAGGCCGTGATGGACGTACCAATATCGGTGCCAAAGGGATTACCGGGGAAGGTTATGAAGGTCACTATTTCTGGGATACCGAGACGTATATTATGCCGTTCTTCCTGTACACACAGCCGGATCTGGCACATCAGCTTCTGGAATTCCGTTATCATACTTTGCCCAAGGCGAGAGAGCGTGCTGTCGAGATGGCAGGATCGGGTGCCCTCTATCCATGGCGTACAATCGGCGGGGAAGAAGTATCTGCTTACTATCCGGGCGGAACTGCGCAGTATCATATTAATGCCGATGTAGCCCATGCGGTTATTCAGTATACAGAAGCGCTGGACGATCAGGAATTCCTGCGAACCAAGGGACTTGAGATGCTGGTAGAGACCTGCCGGTTCTTCATGTCTGCAGGGGACTGGATTCCGGGTAAAGGCTTCTGTATCAACGGAGTAACCGGACCGGATGAATATACCGCAATGGTCAATAACAATACCTATACGAACATGATGGTTAAGGATCAGCTGGAATTCACTGCCCGTGAACTTAAAAGATGGTATGATACCGATCCCAACTCCTATGAAGCGATGATCTTTAGCCCGATGGGACTTACCAATGAAGAGATCGATGTATGGGAACGAGCAGCAGATTCTATGTATATTCATCGTCAGAGTGGTCTGATCGGACAAGATGATTCCTTCCTGGATAAAGGGATCTGGGATTTTGAAAATACACCGGCAGAGAAATATCCGCTGCTGCTGCATTTTCACCCGCTCGTTATTTACCGCCATCAGGTACTCAAACAGGCCGATCTGATTCTGGCGATGTATATGCTGGGACATCGGTTTACCAAAATGGAAAAGGTACGGAACTATGCGTATTACGAGCCGCTGACCACACATGACTCTTCCCTGTCTGCTGCGATCCATGCGATTATGGCTGCAGAGCTTGGAACAATGGACCCTGCTTATGATTTCTTTATCCAGTCGGCGCGTATGGATCTGGATGATTTCCATAACAATGTCAAAGACGGTATTCACGCCGCTTCCATGGCAGGCAGCTGGCTGACCATTGTTGGCGGATTTGCAGGTATGCGTCAATATGCAGGCAAGCTTCATTTTGAACCGAAGCTGCCACCAGGCTGGACACGCTACAGCTTCCGCGTACAGTTCCAGAAGCGTCTGCTGGAGATTACAATTGAGGACAATCTGACCACGTATCGACTGGTACGCGGTGAACCTATAATCGTCACCCATTATGGACATGAACGACTGGTCGCTCTGACCCAGCCGCTGATCATGAAGAATCGCGCGCTGCAGGCTGTTATTTTCGGTCTGGAGGGTGTACTGATGCCGCTGCCGGAGAAGCAGGATATTTACTTTGGCGGTACACCTGCGCAGCTGCCTCCATTAACTTATGTACCAGAAGAGCCTCCTACAGTGGAAATGGATGAGAATGGAGTACTTGGCAGCGCAGGCAGCCCATCATCAGAAGGCAATGGCAAGCCGGACCATTCGGTTACAGAACCGTCAGCTCCATCTACGGTAGATGGCGAAGCGGATAGCAGCACAGGTACCGAAGCCGCAGGTACTTCGGCTGATACTGAGAAAGCATCGTCTGATGGACAAAACAACACATCCAAATCCAAAGACAGCACATCACCTGCCCAGTCGGAACCGGCTCAAGATGCATCAGCTGTTCAGAGCAATGATGGGGAAGATACTATCATGGATAACCAGCCGTCACCGGAATGGGATCCTTCGGTACTGAGTAATCCTTTGTCTCATGAATATATTTATCGTGAATATCTAATGCCCGGCTCCATTGAACTGCTGCAGCAGCTCAAAGAGCAGGATGTAACGGTACTGCTCGCGACAGATCGGCCGGATGCCAAGGAAATTATGGAACGTCTTGGTATTATTGATTATTTTGCATCGATTATTCAGGCGCAGGATATTGAACATCCGAAGCCCGATCCGGAAGTGTTCGTGCTTGCGGCAGAATCGGTCAATGTACACCCTTATCATTGTATGGTTATCGAGGATTCCGCAGATTGCCTGCGTTCTGTGCGTGAAGTCGGCATGAAGACGATTGGTGTCAATATCCAGCACGTTGTGGATCATGCGCACTTTACCGTAGCCAGCCTGACTCACCTGAATGCAGAGACTATGAAAAGATGGATGGAGATTCCTTGATCACTGGTCTATGTTAGAGTGTTCATAGTGAAAACATGCTAATAAAGTCTAGCAGGCTATCTAACCCATCTGGAACAGAATGGTAGCCGCCGTGAACAGATAATTTGCTTGAATCAGATGAACCGTAACCTATTGCAAGACACAAAAAAAGCTGTCCCGATCCCTGTTTACAAGCAGGGCAGGACAGCTTTATTCATTTCAGATCCAGTCTTTTTTGCGGAAAGTGAAGAACATGGTCAGACCGAGAATAATCATAATACCAATTACCATCGGATAACCAAAATGCCACTTCAATTCCGGCATATATTCAAAGTTCATTCCGTAGATACCGGTAATTACGGTCAGCGGCATAAATATAGTCGTAATCGCGGTAAATACGCGCATAATTTCATTCGCACGATTGGCGATACTGGACTGGTAGGCTTCACGTAAGTTACCCATCAGATCGCGGAATGTGTCAAACATCTCGGAGACTTTGACCGCATTCTCGTACACGTCACTGAAGTATTTTTGAAGCTGGTCATCGATCAGACGCAGATCTTTTTTATTCAGTGTATTGATAACTTCGCGCTGAGGACCAAGTACACGCTTAAGCCAGAGAATCTCGCCGCGCAGACCGATAATTTCGTTCAGATGCGACTTTTTGGTATTCATCAGGATATTTTCTTCCAGACGTTCAATCTGGTCTTCGATTCGGTCACCGACCGTAAAATAGTTATCCACTACCAGATCGACCAGCAAATACATGAATTTGTCGGGACGACTTACTTCCTCTTCCCACAGAATCGGCTTGAGCGTCCGTAGTTCACTTATTTTCTGACGGGTCACTGTGATGATAAAATGACGTCCCAGGAAAATATTCAATGCACGCAGGAAAATCTCTTCATCGTCAAAACGAATGCTGTTAACAACGATAAAATAATGGCTCTCGTAGATTTCAATTTTTGGACGCTGCTCTTCATCGCCCATCATATCCTCAACAGCCAGATCATGCAGCATAAACAGCGGTTGAAGCAGGATCAGGTCATCAAGACCAGCGTCAATCCAGTAAAATCCCTCTTCAGGAGCCACCAGCGCTTCATTAATATCTTCAATGAGTGTAAAGTTACCAGCATTCACGTGCCGAATTTTCATATTCCTCTACTCCTTTTTTGGTTAAAGTGAGCAGGAAAATACACGGCAATCATACATACTTATTTAAAGCTTCGCTTTATATGAAAAAAGTACCTTTTCAAACATGGCGCGCTCCTCTGGTATCGTATTGTCGTTCATTTCCTGCAGTTGTGACTTCCTGTACTGCCAGCTGGGCCTCGGGTCGCCTTCCATCTTGAAATTCACCTCTTTGGATTCAATTACTTTTATGAAAAACATGAAAATACGTCAAATACTTGTTAAGTATACCGTGGGGACAGCAGGCTTTCAAGCTTTAAAAACAATCATGCCTGATAACTTATTTATCGGCCCAACTTACCCTTGACGATAGGTGCAGAATTAGTATAAATTATGATATAAGTAATTCAGCGCTTGTCGAAATAAGCGCAGCTGGCTTTTCATAAAAAGCAGTTTATATGCAGCAACCATCTTATACTTATACCAATAATTGAATAAAGCGAATCTTATCAAGAGCAGGTGGAGGGACTAGCCCTATGAAGCCCGGCAACCGGCGGTCATATACCGTACGGTGCTAATTCTAGCAGAGATACAGGTACATCCTACGATGAAGTATCTGGTATCTGCTGACAGATGAGAGAGGCGCTTATAGACGTGGACTCCACGGATATGACCTTTCTCAGTATGCAAGACAGAGAAAGGTCTTTTTTGCATATATAGCGCTGTATTCTCCATCTTGCATGCACATCCATATCCATCCAACTTTCATTGACCCCAAGGAGTGAATTCACATGCCGATCAAAATCCCGGATAGCCTGCCCGCCAAAGAAGTACTGGCTGGAGAAAATATTTTCGTTATGGACGATTCCCATGCGTATCATCAGGATATTCGTCCACTCAAAATAGCACTACTTAATCTGATGCCGACCAAAGAAACGACCGAGACCCAGCTGCTGCGTCTGCTCGGTAACAGTCCGCTGCAAGTGGATATCTATCTGCTGCATACCGAATCGCATACGTCCAAAAATACATCTGCCGAATATCTGAACACCTTTTACAAAACGTTCCAGGAAGTACGTCATCTGCGCTTTGACGGTCTGATTGTAACCGGTGCACCGGTAGAAACACTGGACTTTGAAGATGTGAACTACTGGGAAGAAATCCAGGAAATCTTCAACTGGAGCAAAACGAATGTTACTTCGACCATGCATATCTGTTGGGCCTCGCAGGCGGGGCTTTATCATCATTTTGGCGTTCCCAAAGTGGATCTGCCAGAAAAATGCTTTGGCGTTTTCCCACATACGCTCAACAAAACCAATGTCAAACTGCTGCGCGGCTTTGACGAATTGTACTATGCACCGCATTCGCGCCATACCGAAGTGAGACATGAAGATATTGCCAAAGTGGAAGAGCTGGAGATTCTATCCGAATCCGAAGAAGCCGGTGTATACATCGTAGCTACCCGAGATGGCAAGCAGATCTTCGTCACGGGTCATTCCGAATACGATCCATTGTCCCTGAAATGGGAGTATGACCGTGATATCGCCAGAGGCATGGATATTGCTGTTCCCAAAAATTATTATCCAAATGACGACCCAACACGTACCCCGCCGTCCACCTGGCGTGCACATGCCAATTTGCTGTTTGCCAACTGGCTAAATTATTACGTATATCAGGAGACTCCATATGATCTGGGCAATGAGAAATCTGAAGTGGGGCAGTATTCCATTTAGATGCGAGCTTTTACCAGATTGGGAATGAAAAACGTACGATAGGTACCACTAAACTGGCAAATTATCATAACACTGTGCCCAGAAGTATAGCACTGTACCTGGCGCAACATTGATCATCCAAATCACCAACCTACAGCTCACATATCCCGGAGGAGGAAATTACGAATGACGGAACACAACGCAAAAAACGAATCCCTTAATATTGAAAGCCGGCTGGCACAGATTGGCTCTGTGCAGGAACCGGTAACCGGAGCGATTAACTTTCCGATCTATCAATCTACCGCTTTCCGTCATCCGGCACTGGGCAAGAGCACAGGCTTTGACTATATCCGTACGACGAATCCGACCAGAGCAGTATTGGAGCAGGCAGCCGCCGAACTGGAATCCGGTGATGCCGGCTTTGCCTGTAGCTCCGGTATGGCTGCGCTACAGACCATTTTCTCTCTGTTTGGACAGGGCGATCATCTGATCGTTTCCCTGGATCTGTATGGAGGAACTTACCGTCTGTTGGAGCGCATTTTGTCCAAGTTTGGCATTACTGCTTCTTATGTGGATACGAATGATCTGGAAGCGATGGAGCAGATTCGCCAGGAGAATACACGAGCGGTATTTATCGAGACGCCTACCAATCCGCTCATGATGATTACCGATATAGCTGCAGTAGCAGGCTGGGCCAAGCAACACAATCTGCTGACCGTCGTGGATAATACGCTGCTGTCTCCGTTTTTCCAGCGTCCGATCGAGCTGGGAGCGGATATCGTCATCCATAGTGCGACCAAATATCTGGGTGGTCATAATGATGTGCTGGCAGGCCTGATTATTACCAAAGGCAAGGAATTGTCCGAGGAAATGGCTTTTCTGCATAACTCGATCGGTGCCGTACTGTCACCAACCGATTCCTACCAGCTGATGCGCGGGATGAAGACACTCGCTCTGCGTATGGAGCGTCACGAGTATAATGCGACCGCGATAGCGACTCATTTGCAGCAGCATCCGCAGATTGCCCAGGTCTATTACCCTGCACTGCCGGATCATCCGGGTCATGAAGTACAGAATCGTCAATCCAGCGGTAATACCGGCATTTTCTCTTTTAAAGTAACTGATGCACGTTATGTAGAGCCGCTGCTGCGTCATATCAAGCTGATTGCTTTTGCCGAAAGTCTGGGCGGTGTGGAATCACTGATGACTTATCCGGCGATTCAGACACATGCTGATATTCCGCTGGAAATTCGTGATGCGATTGGTGTGGATGATCGTCTGCTGCGCTTCTCGGTAGGAATTGAGCATGTAGATGATCTGATTGCCGATCTGGATCATGCACTGGAAGCGGCACGACTTGAAGTAGAAGGGGCGTGAACAGATGACCAGCAATCAGGAACATAACAATCATCAGACCTCGGCTTCGGCGCGGCATACAGCTGTTCGAGGATCGCAGCAGGCGCGTGGACTGGATACCAAATTGATCCATTTTGGTGGCGAGATTGACCGGGCGACTGGAGCTTCCAGTGTGCCGATTTACCAGGCATCGACTTTTCATCAGGAAGATATACTGAATCCACCGCTGCATGATTACAGTCGTTCCGGCAATCCGACGCGTCAGGCGCTGGAAGATTATATTGCCCTGCTGGAAGGTGGAACCGATGGATTTGCTTTTGCTTCGGGGATGGCAGCGATCTCGACCGCATTTTTCCTGCTGTCGGCGGGTGAGCATGTCATTGTCACCGAAGATGTATATGGCGGTACGTATCGTCTGCTGACAACGATTCTGAACCGGATGAATATCGAGATTTCCTTTGTCGACATGACCAATCTGGAACAGGTCAAAGGAGCACTGCGTCCCAATACGCGTGCTGTGTATATGGAGACGCCTTCCAATCCGACATTGAAAATTACCGATATTCATGCAGTGACCGAATGGGCGAGAGAGCATCATCTGCTCACCCTGCTGGATAATACGTTTATGACTCCTTATTATCAGCGGCCGATCGAACTGGGTGTCGATATTGTACTGCACAGTGCGACCAAGTTCCTCGGCGGTCATAGTGATGTGCTCGCCGGTCTGGCAGTAACGCGTACCGAACAGCTGGGCAAGCAGCTTAAGCAGCTGCAGAACAGCTTTGGCAGCGTGCTGGGTCCGCAGGATTGCTGGCTGCTCATGCGCGGGATGAAGACACTGGGTGCGAGAATGAACCATTCGGAGAAAAGTACCGCCAAATTGGCAGAATGGCTGAGTGGACGCAGTGATATCCAGCGTATCTATTATCCAGGTCTGCCGGAACATCCGGGACATGAGATTCATGTGAGCCAATCAACAGGCTTTGGCTCGGTTATTTCTTTTGATGTGGGTTCGGGTGAACGTGCCAAGCAGGTGCTGGATCGTGTACAGCTGCCTCTGGTAGCGGTAAGTCTGGGAGCAGTAGAGAGTATTCTTTCCTATCCGCCGACGATGTCCCATGCAGCGATGGGTGCAGGTGTCCGGGCAGAGCGCGGTATTACCGATGGGCTGCTGCGTCTGTCCGTTGGACTTGAGGATGTAGAGGATCTGATCGCTGATCTGGAGCAGGCGCTGGGTAATTAGAATGCAGTATATAGCAGTATATAAATGAAGAAACGGATTAGAAAAAATGTATCAAAAGTGCTCTTGCCTGAGGGTAAGAGTGCTTTTTCATTTGCCTGACAGTACGGGGCCTCTTTTGGGACCAGATACATCCATTTTGTAAAGCCAAGTACGGTCTATGCTTCCTTTCACTAAATGTTCAAATTTCATGTATCCGTTCTCATCGTTTATATTCCATTTCAGCGGGTAATGACCCTACGTGAGAACGTCGAATTTATACACATCTGGAGGGAATGCATATGACACAGAACAAATATCCTTTTGACGGCTCGATTGTATTGATTACCGGTGCAAGCACAGGAATTGGACGTGCTGTAGCTACTGCCTTTTTGCAAAATGGAGCGAATGTCGTACTGGCGGCACGCAGTGAAGATAAAATGAAAGAAATTGTGGAAGGCTACGCTGATAATCGTTATCTCATCGTACCTACCGATGTGCGCAAACGTACTGAAGTGGATGCGCTGGTGCAGCAGACCGTAGATCGTTTTGGCAAGCTGGATGTGGTGATCAGCAACGCCGGTGTATCCGTAGCAGGTCCGATTGAAGAATTGACTGATGAAGACTGGGAAAATATGCGCACAACGAACGTAGACTCCCAGGTTTATCTGGCACGTGCAGTCGTACCTCATCTGGAAAAATCCAAAGGTTCGATTATTGCGACTTCTTCCGTATCGGGTCTTGCAGGTGACTGGCCGCACCCTGCATACAATGCCACCAAAGGAGCGATCAGCCTGTTCGTTCAGTCACTGGCATTGCAGCTCGGGGAAAAAGGAATACGCGTCAATGCGATTGCCCCTGCCTTTACCGTCACCGAGATGACCAAGCCAATGATGGAAGAAGGCGGACAAGAACTGGTTGAGAAATTCAAATCACGTGTACCGCTGCAGCGAATCGCTGATGCCGAAGATGTAGCACCTGCTTATCTGTTCCTGGCCAGCCCGGATGCCCAGTATATTACAGGTGTGATCCTGCCAGTTGATGGCGGTACGATTGCTTCGAACGGACAAGGCAACTCACCACGCGAGTTTGGCAATTAATGTTGGATTTGCGATAGGATAAATTGCAGTTAGCTTCCCGTTTGAATATATCACCTGTATAGAGGATGGATACGAGAAGGTGCTAATGAATCCATTGGTTCGGATGAATAATTGTTTTCTTATTTAAAAATGATCTGATTTGTTGATTATATACGTATCACAGGGAGACGCCTTGTATTATGCAGGCGTTTCCCTTTTTATATGATTGGATACAGCACAGGATACTAAAGTGAATAGTTGGCTTTTTATAAGGAAGAGGTAATGGAAAAGCTTCCGGTACACTTCCGTAATAGCATGCGGAAATTGTAACTTTATCGCAAAAAATCACCAGACTGTCATTTCCATCCCTGTTTTTCAAATGTGAAATATGTTACGATAATACATGTCGCTATTGAAATTATTTTAATTTTTAGATATGACAGATATATGACATTACTGGAATATGAATTAAACAACATCTAATTTACTTTTCGACATCATACCTTGATGCCTGAAATAGGTTATAGGAGGCTATAATATGAATACAGTAGATCGTATCCTGGAAAAAGCCCTGCAAGGTGGACGTCTGGACCTGGAAGATACTATTGCACTATATGAATCCGATCAGATTGAGAAAATGGGCCATGTGGCGAATCAGATGATGATCCGCAAAAATCCGGACCCTATTACCACTTTCGTTATCGGACGCAACGTCAATTACACCAATGTATGCGACGTATTTTGTCGTTTCTGTGCGTTTTACCGTCGTCCCGGTTCGGCAGAAGGTTATGTACTATCTGACGAAGTTATCCTGCAAAAAATTCAGGAAACCGAAGATGTAGGCGGAACAGAAATTCTGATGCAGGGCGGAGTAAACCCTGAATTGCCGTTCGAATATTATCTGGATATTCTGCGCAAAATCAAGCAGCACTTCCCGAATATTACAATGCATTCTTTCTCCCCGGCGGAGATTATGAAAATGCAGTTGCTGTCCGGTATGTCGATGGAAGACACCATTCGTGCGATTCATGAAGCAGGTCTGGATTCCCTGCCAGGTGGTGGCGGTGAGATTCTGGATGACCGCACACGCCGCAAAATCAGCCGTCTCAAAGGCTCTTGGCGCGACTGGATGGACGTGATGCAGACAGCACACAAAGTGGGTATGAATACGACAGCAACCATGGTTATCGGATTCGGTGAGTCGATGGAAGAGCGTGCGCTGCACTTGCTGCGTGTCCGCGAAGCCCAGGATGAATGTATCCAGAATGGCTATGATTCCGAAGGCTTCCTGGCATTTATCTCCTGGACATTCCAGCCGGATAATACCAATATGAAAGCAGAGAAACAAACGCCGGAGCAGTATCTCAAGAATGTAGCGATCAGCCGCATCGTGCTGGACAACATCAAGCATTTCCAATCTTCATGGGTAACCATGGGACCGGAAGTGGGCAAAATGTCCCTGCAATATGGCTGTGATGACTTCGGCAGCACGATGATGGAAGAGAACGTCGTATCTGCTGCAGGTACTACCCATAAGGTTAATATCGAGCAGACCCTGGATATTATCCGCGCCGCTGGCAAGATTCCGGCACAGCGCGATACCAAGTACAACATCCTCAAAGTATTTGATGATGAGAGCTACAAAATCCAGCGCGACTTTATTATGCAAAACTAATCATTTTGCAAATGGCATTTTCCTAAAGAAAAATGATCTGTAGTCCTATAGAGGATTACAGATCATTTTATTGTATATTCAATTTCCTGATTAAGTCTGTATGTTATCAATTTGATTATAAATAAAATAGAATTTGAGGTGTATGATGGTGAGTAATAAACGGCTAATTATTCTTCTTCTTATTTTTGCTTTTATTTTTATAATCGTACCTGTTGTAGTATATTATTCGATTCAAGGTCATGGTCAGCCATAAATGTGTATACAAAGATAAGTTTTTTATTAAGTATGCTTTTTAAAAAGACCGACTCTAAGCGAAAGACCTCATTATTCACAGCAAATAGGGAGTACTGTACATATTTCATCCTTGACGGTTACACGTCACACTTTTATAATAATTGAAGCAAGCAACACCTTACACGATTTACATTCAAATATCTATGCAATGATAAAGACATGAGTTATAGCACTGTCCAGTTCAGAGAGAGGGAAATCATCACGCTGCAATTCCCTTCATCGGCATCTATACACTTACCACTTTTGAGCAATGATGTTGAACCCGGCATTTCCTGATATTCAGGTGTATCGGCAGTAAGCATGATCGGTTCATCTCCGTTAACAGATGCTAATGAAGGATTCTGTTGATCAGAGTCAAATCAGGGTGGAACCACGTGTGTATACTAACGCTCGTCCCTTTATAGGGATGAGTGTTTTTTGTTGTTTATACAGATTAAAGTGAGAACATCTAAGGAGGACATTTATTATGGCTATTGAAATCAAATTGCCTGACGGCTCGGTCCGTCAGTATGAAAAAGGAAACAATATCGGAGATGTCGCATCTTCTATCAGCAAAAGTCTGTTCAAAAACGCAGTGGCAGGCAAGCTCGACGGTATCGTCGTTGACCTGAACACTCCACTGCACAACGGTGCATTGGTTGAGATCGTGACCGCTGACAGCGCAGACGGCCTGGAAGTGATTCGTCACAGTACCGCCCATCTGACTGCACAGGCAGTCAAACGGCTGTTTGGCGCCAAGGAAGTCAAGCTGGGCGTAGGTCCGGTCATCGAAGACGGATTCTATTACGATATGGATCTGGAACATTCTCTGAATCCGGAAGATCTGCAAAAGATCGAAAAAGAAATGGAACGTATCGTTAACGAAAACCTGCCGATTACACGCCGCGAAGTAAGCCGCGCAGAAGCACTGAAAATCTTTGGCGAGTTGGAAGATCCATATAAAATTGAACTGATCGAAGCACTGCCAGAAGACAGCATCATTACCATCTATGATCAAGGCGAATTCTTCGACCTGTGCCGTGGTCCTCACGTACCGTCCACAGGCAAACTGAAAGTATTCAAACTGTTGAGCGTAGCAGGTGCTTACTGGCGTGGAGATAGCAAAAACAAAATGCTGCAGCGTATCTACGGAACAGCATTTAACAAAAAGCCGGAACTGGAACAGCATCTGCATTTCCTGGAAGAAGCAAAAAAACGCGATCACCGCAAGCTGGGTAAAGAGCTGGAAATGTTCACATTCTCGCCTCTGGTAGGACAAGGACTGCCAATCTGGCTGCCAAATGGTGCCAAGCTGCGTCGTACATTGGAGCGCTATATCGTCGATCTGGAAGAAAAATTGGGCTACAGCCACGTTTATACACCGGTACTGGGTAATGTCGAGCTGTACAAAACATCCGGTCACTGGGAGCACTACCAGGAAGATATGTTCCCGGTTATGTCCATGGACAATGAAGAACTGGTACTGCGTCCGATGAACTGTCCGCATCATATGATGGTATACAAGAGCGATCTGCGCAGCTATCGTGATCTGCCGATCCGTATCGCCGAGCTGGGGATGATGCACCGTTATGAAATGTCCGGTGCCCTGACAGGTCTGCATCGCGTACGTGCAATGACACTGAATGATGCGCATCTGTTCGTACGTCCGGATCAGATCAAGGATGAGTTTGCACGTGTTATTCAGCTGATCCAGCAGGTATACAAAGACTTTGGTATCGAAGAATACCGCTTCCGTCTGTCTTACCGTGATCCACAGGATACCGAGAAATATTTCCCGAACGACGAAATGTGGGAAATGTCCCAGCGTATGCTGCGTGAAGTTGTGGAAGAACTGGATCTGCCATTCTTCGAAGCTGAAGGCGAAGCCGCATTCTATGGTCCGAAGCTGGATGTACAGATTCGTACAGCATTGGGTAAAGAAGAGACACTGTCTACTGTACAGCTGGACTTCCTGCTGCCAGAGCGCTTTGAACTGGAATATATCGGTGATGATGGACAAAAACATCGTCCGGTCGTTATCCACCGCGGCGTAATCAGTACAATGGAGCGCTTTACTGCCTTCCTGCTGGAGAACTTTATCGGTGCGCTTCCACTGTGGTTGTCGCCGGTACAGGCCAAAGTGATCCCGGTATCGACTGCTTTTGATGATTATGCACGCAAAGTCGAAGATCAGCTGCGTCTGAGCGGTATTACCGTTGAAGCCGATCTGCGCAACGAGAAGCTGGGTTACAAAATTCGTGAAGCCCAACTGGAGAAAATCCCGTACATGTTCGTTATCGGTGAGAATGAGATGAATGCCAACAGCGTCTCGGTCCGTAAACGTGGCGAAGGCGATATCGGTACAATGTCTCTGGAAGAAGCATCCAAGCTGCTGAGCCAGCAAATCGCTGACCGCACTATTTTCTAATTCACACAGAACGCTTGATTATTAACGGCCTAAGCTGTAGTTCATTAACAGCTTCGGCTGTGTAATACGATAGACTCAACCCCGATCCCTGCATAACAACAGGATCGGGGTTTTTCTGTATTTATCGGCACTCAGGTATCTTGCAGATGTATAATTTGCACAGTCACAGTCACAGTCACAGTCACAGTCACAGTCACAGTCACAGTCACAGTCACAGTCACAGTCACAGTCACAGTCACAGTCACAGTCACAGTCACAGTCACAGTCACAGTCACAGTCACAGTCACAGTCACAGTCACAGTCACAGTCACAGTCACAGTCACAGTCACAGTCACAGTCACAGTCACAGTCACAGTCACAGTCACAGTCACAGTCACAGTCACAGTCACAGTCACAGTCACAGTCACAGTCACAGTCACAGTCACAGTCACAGTCACAGTCACAGTCACAGTCACAGTCACAGTCACAGTCACAGTCACAGTCACAGTCACAGTCACAGTCACAGTCACAGTCTATATACAACAGTCATGTACAGCAATATATTCTGCCCAATAAACGGCGTCTCGGTCTCTAGACCGAGGACAGTTTCAGCCTGCTGCCGCTACGATGAAGATGGATTAGGCATTACACTACATATAAGATGTACAGATCGAGCTGAAATAGAGGAAAGTGAGGAATAGAGATGAACAGATATATGTTTCGCAAAACCTTCTGGGGATTGTCCCTGATAGGGGTCGGCCTGGTGTTCCTCCTGAACCGCATGAATATGATCGAATGGGGAATTGGGGATGTCCTGTTCCTGTTATGGCCATTAATCCTGCTGGAGATGGGTCTGAATGAACTTTTGTTCAAATGCAAAAAAGATATTGGTGGATGGATTATGACGATTCTGGGCGGCTATTTTCTGGGACGCAATCTGGGATGGTTTGATTATTCTATCGGCGATATGATTCGTCTGCTATTGCCGGTCATACTGGTAGTTGCCGGTGTGAACATATTGTTTGGCAAAAAGGAAAAACGCCGCCGGCGTCGGGATATGCATCAAACACCAGAAGCACCAGAGCCACCTTCATACGATGCACCACCGCCGCCACCTGTACCGTCTGCACTGGATGATCTGTTTAATGAAAAGCTTGGCAAACAGACACCACCGGAACCGGAAGCGCGCCAGGGATTTGGACAGCAATATGAGGAACCGTCCGAACGGGCATACCGTAATGACCCGGCATTTCAGGAAAAAGAACCTTATACATCCAGTACACCACCTCGTCATCCGCATTATGACTATCCGTCTTCAGGCAACTGGAAGCAGGATAAGCAGCAGTTCAAAAGACAGCTCAAAGAGCATATCAGACGCCAAAAAGATGGGAAATGTCAAAATAAGCAGTGGCATCGGGAGCAATGGAAGCAGTATTATAAAGGTAGAAACTACGGCTCCGCATACGGTCATGCAGAGCAACGATCCGGATTTATTGGCGATGTGCATATCGGCAAAGAGTATTTTGAGCTTAAGCCGATGAATATTTCCCATTTTATCGGAGATACGATGCTGGATCTGACACGCGCCCAGATTTCTTATGGGGTTACGCCAATTACGATTTCCGCTTTTATCGGTGATGTCAAAGTATTTATTCCAAGTGGTGTAGATGTAGCTTTCAGAGCAGAAGGCAATTCTTTTATTGGAGACATGAATATTCTCAGTGATACCAAAGAAGGATTCATGGGTCATATCAACTCTGAGACAGCAGACTTTGATTCGGTGGGTAAGCGTGTCGAGATTACAGTCAGTGTATTTATCGGAGATATTGCTATCAGTCGGGTGGGATGATAAACAATGGGAACAAAATGGTTTAAAAACCTGAAGTGGGAACTGATCGGATTTTTCGGAATGTTTGGTATCCTGATGACAAGCATGATTTATCTAACGCTTAACCAGGGTGCCAATATGAAGTATCCTTTCTATTATTTTGGCGGATTGATCGTTATCTCGCTGGTTGCCGGCTATGTGGCCGGTCAGCGGGTACAGCGTCGTATAGATTATATGCATCTCAAAATGACCCAGGTCGCCAAAGGCAATTTCAATACCCGTATGGCACCGACCGAAGATGAATCATTTAACCGTGTGCATCAGGAATTCAATGAAATGATGAGTACGGTAGAGCGCAAAATGCACATTTTGCAGCAGCTGGGTGAACAGGATGTTATGGAGCGTACCCGGGAGACCGAGACAGCCGTACTGGAAGAAAGGCGACGGATGGCACGTGACCTGCATGATTCGGTTAGTCAGCAGCTATTTGCTATTCATATGTCGGCTTCTTCCCTGCCCAAAGTGCTGGAGCGCAATGAGCAGCAGGCACGTGCTGTGATGGATCAGTTGATTCAGATGTCCCAGCTGGCGCAAAAGCAGATGCGTGCACTGATTACCCAATTGCGCCCGATGGAGCTGGAAGGGCGTTCGCTGCCCGAAGCACTGGATAGCTGGTTTCCCGATTATTGTCGTCATAACGGACTCAAGGGAATGCAGGATGTAGAGTTAAACGGAGAATTGACTGAGGCCAAGGAGCGTCAGCTTTTTCTTATTATTCAAGAGGCACTGGCCAATATTGTCAAACATGCGGATGCAACGATTGTCAGCCTATCCCTGCAGGAAGAGCCGCATCATATTGCCCTGCATATTAGCGACGATGGCAAAGGATTCGATCTGGGTATTCACAAACAGGGTTCTTACGGGCTGACGATCATGTCGGAGCGTGCCGAGAAGCTGGGCGGACAGGCGGAAGTGATTAGTACGCCCGGAGCAGGGACAACGATCCGTATCCATATTCCCAAGTTTGAACATAATTCAGGGGGAGTGAGCAAGCATGAACAAGATCAAAATATTGTTGGCTGATGATCATGATATGGTACGGATGGGTCTCAAAACATATCTGATGCTGGAAGAACAATTTGAAGTGATTGCCGAAGCAGCCAATGGACAACAGGTTATTGATTTGCTGGATCAAAGGGATATTGATGATATGCCCGATCTGATCCTGATGGATATGATGATGCCGGTCATGAACGGTGTAGAAGCGACACGTTGTATTCTTAAAGACTATCCCCATCTCAAAATCGTGATTCTGACCAGCTTCCTGGAAGACGATATGGTCGTGGAAGCGATTGAGGCAGGAGCCGTCAGTTATATTCTGAAAACCGTTTCTGCCGAAGAATTGATTTATGCTCTTCAGGGAGCCAGTCGTGGAATGCCGGTAATGACTGGAGATATCTCTCAGGCATTAACTCGTGGCATCCGTCAGCGCAGTTCGGCGCAAGAAGAATCTTCCGATCTGACCGGCCGTGAACGTGAAGTACTTATGCTGATTGCAGAAGGCCTCAGCAATAAAGAAATTGCAGAAGAATTACATATTAGCATCAAAACCGTCAAGACACATGTCAGCAATCTGCTGATGAAGTGCGAACTGGAAGATCGTACCCAGCTCGCGATCTTTGCCCATCGTAAAGGCTGGGTAACCCAATACTGAGTCTGGGCCTGCATCATAGAGCATAATGACCTCTGATAGAGCAAATCGCTGATATCTTCTTTTCCCATGGAATTTTAATTATTGACCTTGGATTTATTATCTTTTTAATTGTTTTTAATGTGCAATTAAGGTTAATAAGCGAATATAAGAATGTACCGAGTAAGACATACACACGGCATTCATATCATGGGAATTTGGGAGGTATCTTCATGGAAGACAAGAACAGAAATGAATTGAATAACGGCTCCGAGCTCAACGGCCAAAACCATAATACAACTAATTCTAACGAAGCAGGAACTGACAACGGACAATCGCATTATTATTCTTATGGTCCTTTCCAATCGTTTAACAAAGACAAAGAACAGCCTGCAGAATCTCATCAAGATGCAGTGCCGGAAGCCAAAGACGTAGAGGTTACTCCTCCTCAGCCGGTACGCCCGGTCTACAGTTCGGCCCCAGGAAATACGCAGCGCAATGACAATCCAGACCCACTGAATCATATTCACAACAACTACAATGGTAACGGTTATAACGGTAATGGTGGAGATGCCGGTAATCGCAAGCCAGCCCAATTTCAATATAGCAAACCGAAAAGTCCTGTCAAAACAGTAGTCGCTTCTGTCCTCGCAGGGATGATTGTCATGACTGCAGGGATGTATGGAGCCGATCGGGCGAATTTGTTCACTCCGGATGCACCTACGGTAAGCAGCAGTTCGACAACTGCAACAACGACGACTCCGCCAAGTAGCGGAATTACCCAAGCCGCTCTTCCAGCAGGTTCTGCCGATGTAGCCGATGTAGCCAAAAAAGCGAGTCCGGCTGTTGTCAAAATCGAGACCTATTCCAATTCGCGCTCAAGCAACAGCGGTAACGGCAGTAATCCGTACAGCGATCCAATGTTCCGTTTCTTCTTTGGTGATCAGGGAGACGGTCGCGGTGGTAGTGGTGGCTCCGGTGGTAGTGGAAACGGCGGCAGTGGCAGTGGTGGATCTTCGAGTTCGCTGACACCATTGGGTATTGGATCTGGCTTTATTTTCGATAAATCGGGTTATATCCTGACCAATGCTCACGTTGTTGGCGAAGCGGATGTGATTCAGGTAACGCTGGAAAATAACAAAACACCTTATGAAGCCAAACTGATGGGCAAAAGCGATGATCTCGATCTGGCTGTGTTGAAAATCGAGCCAACCGAAGGCGAGACTGATTTCCCGTATATCTCCCTTGGTAACTCGGACGATATGACAATTGGCAGCTGGGTAGTGGCGATCGGTAATCCTCAAGGATTCGATCATACCGTCACAGCAGGTGTACTGAGTGCGAGAGAACGTGAAATTACAGCTTCGGATGCGTCTAATGGTCAGTCGACAAACTATCAGCATTTGCTGCAGACAGACGCGTCTATCAACCCTGGTAACTCTGGTGGACCGCTGCTCAATATGAACGGTCAGGTGATCGGTATCAATACTGCGGTTAGTGAAGGCGCGCAGGGTATCGGTTTTGCAATTCCATCCAATGTAGTATCCCAGGTGGTAGACAAACTGAAAAATGGTAAAGAAATTCCGGCTACACCAGTTCCATTTATCGGTGCTTCACTGATGACACTGACTCCTGAGATTTCCCAGCAGCTGGGTATCGATACAACCAGTGGTTCAGTAGTGACCGAGGTGCTGTACAGATCTCCTGCGTATCAAGCAGATCTGCGCTCTTACGATGTAATTACCGGTATCAATGGTACCAATTATTCCAATAGCCAGGATCTGATTACAGCTATTCAGAAGCTGTCTGTAGGAGATACAGTGACATTGAATATTATTCGTGACGGTAAATCATCGCAGGTTAAAGTGAAAATCGGTGACCGTAATAACTATGAGAACACTATGAATAATTCCGGCTCCGGCAACGGACAATAACCACTTTGCTCTGTTCAGACGGGTACGGATGCAGGACAATAATATGCGTTTTATATGACATCTTACTCGGGTCAATAACGGTATCCGATAAATATAGATTGGAGGCGGAAGGGATATTCCTTTCCGCCTTTTGTGCGGCTATAGTGTATTTATCCATTCATTGATACAATAGAACTAACTATCTAATCACACAGGATATGCTGCTGCATTCCATAACCTGTCCGAAGGAGAACAAGCGATGAGACCGACTATTCTAATTATTGACGACGACGAGAAAATTATTTCCATGCTCCGCCGGGGGCTGGCTTTTGAAGGGTATGAGGTACTAACAGCATCCAACGGAGCCGAAGGATTAAATAAAATGCTGGAAAATGATCCTGCACTGATGGTATTGGATGTAATGATGCCGCAGGTAGATGGATTCGAAGTATGCCGCCGCGTACGGGAAGCCGGAAGTTCAGTGCCGATCCTGATGCTGACAGCCAAGGATGAAGTAGAGAACCGGGTTAAAGGTTTGGATGCCGGAGCTGATGATTATCTGGTCAAACCATTCGCACTGGAAGAATTGCTGGCACGGGTGCGTGCACTGCTGCGCCGTAAACCGGATACGAATAATTCCAGCAATAGCCGCTTAACCTATGAAGATCTGACCCTTGATCCCGATGCTCGTGAAGTTATGCGTGACGGACAGCGCCTGGAGCTGACTGCCAAGGAATTTGAATTGCTGCATCTGTTTATGCAGAATCCGAAGCGTGTATTGTCGCGTGATCTGATCATGGATAAAATATGGGGCTACGACTACAGCGGGGAATCCAATGTGCTGGAAGTCTATATTGCCATGCTCCGCCAGAAGACGGAAGAGTATGGCGGCAAACGGCTGATTCAGACCATTCGGGGTGCCGGTTATATTCTGAGAAGCAACAGCTGAAGAAAGGACTAACAACAGTATGTCAATACGCTTAAGACTGACAGTATGGTATTCCGGCATATTAGCGGTGACATTGATGCTGTTCAGTGTTGCTATATACACCTTTGTGTATTTCAATACGTATCAGGAACTGCGCAACCGGCTGAATGATCAGATCAGTCGTATTCAGGTAGCAGTGAGTATGCCTGACAGCGAGGGACATGTGGATATGGCACCTTCGCGCAAAGATTATAATCGTCTGCTGGAATCAGGCTTCCGGATCAAGCTGGGCAATTATACAGACAGCAGCAAGGACATTTCCTACAACGGCGGATTTTTGGAAATACCGGCAGCCAACAAAATTCCAGATGATCTGAGACAGATTGATTATAATGGACGGTCTTATCTGGTGGCCTATGCCGGTATTCCCGGAGTGGTCGATGATGACGGCACTGCCCAGTTGCTTGGGGTGCTTATTATTGCTGCGGATATGACAGATGCACACCAGCTGTTTGATGATTTGCGTGTGACGTTGATCGTGGGTTCACTGGCGACGCTGTTTATCGCTTTTACACTGGGCCTATTCCTCGCACGCAAATCGATGGCACCTATCGGTAAAGTTATCAAGGCTGCCAACCAGATCCAGAATGGTAGAGATTTGAGCGTCCGTATCGATTATGATGGCCCCAATGATGAGATCGGTCAGCTGATCAGTACGGTAAATGGTATGCTTAGCCGTACAGAGACCTTTTACCGGGATCTGGCAGAAGCGTATACAGCGCAGCGCAGATTCGTATCGGATGCGTCTCATGAACTGCGTACGCCATTGACTACTATTCGTGGCAACGTGGATTTATTGCAAAAAGCATGGAATAAAAAACCACATGAAGCCCCGCATCTGGATGAGGAGAGTCTCAAGCAGCTATCGATGGAAGCTATCAATGATATTGCGGATGAATCCAAACGGATGAGCCGGTTGATCAATGATATGCTGTCCCTTGCCCGTGCTGATGCTGGTCAGACCATTGTTAAGGAAAGCCTGCCTGCAGCAGAACTGGTCGAGGAGGTTGTACGGCGTGCACAGTTTATTCCCCATCGTGCAGACTGGCAACCTGCAGATACTTCCAGCCTGCAGGAATATTTTATTTATGGTAACAAAGACTATTTGCAGCAGATGCTGTTTATCTTTATTGAAAATGCGTTTAAATACACCCCTGAGGGTATTGTGTCACTGGATACTGTGTTATACGAAGATCAGATTGGTATTCGTATTACTGACTCGGGGATCGGAATGGATCAGGAAGAAGTTCCGCATATTTTTGAGCGGTTCTATCGCGCGGATGAGTCCCGTGGTGTCACACCGGGAACCGGCCTGGGATTATCGATAGCCAAGTGGATTATTGATGAACATGAAGGTTCTGTTGAAGTGATAACGGCCAAAGGCAAAGGAACAACGTTTGTCATCTGGCTCCCGCTCGCTGCCGTTCCCGTAGAATCTCATAGTGATCTATCTGCACAGATACCGGAAAAAGAAATACTGGAAATTCCGGAAATCGTCAAGGAAGAAAAGAAAGCTTTTATCAAGGACTTCAGACGCAAATCGGCCAAATCCGGTAAAACCGATAAACCGGAAAAGCCGGATTAAACATTACAGTTATTTAGAGGAAAGGGGCTTTCACTGAGCGCTTCGCCTTTCCTCGGGACCTTGTTATAGAGTATAATGGTGGTATTGCTTTGCTTAAGCAAACCCCAGAAAGCAGGTGTTAAGCTCATATGGAAATTGTGAAAATTGCGCCACGCGGATACTGTTATGGTGTCGTTGACGCTATGGTGATTGCACAGCAGGCCGCACAGAATCTTGATCTGCCGCGACCGATTTATATACTGGGCATGATTGTACACAACAGTCATGTGACCAAAGCATTTGAAGACCAGGGTATTATTACACTGGATGGACCGAATCGTGTAGACATTCTGGAGCAAGTGGAGAGTGGTACCGTTATATTTACTGCTCATGGTGTATCTCCGGAAGTACGCCGTCTGGCACGGGAAAAAGGACTGACCACGGTCGATGCAACTTGTCCTGATGTTACGCGTACCCATGATCTGATCCGTGATAAGACAGCTGAAGGTTATCAGGTGATCTATATCGGTAAAAAAGGCCATCCCGAGCCGGAAGGTGCGATTGGTGTAGCACCCGATGATGTCTTCCTGATCGAAAAGGAAGAAGAAATCGAACAGCTGAATATTTCCGGTGAACGTATTCTGATTACCAACCAGACTACGATGAGTCAGTGGGATATTCGTATTATTATGAAGAAACTGCTGGAGAAATTCCCGGGAGCCGAAGTTCATAACGAGATTTGTCTGGCGACGCAGGTTCGCCAGGAAGCTGTCGCCGAGCAGGCCGGACAGGCAGAGCTGGTTATTGTGGTAGGTGACCCGCGGAGTAATAACTCCAACCGTCTGGCTCAGGTATCGGAGCAGATCGCCGGTGTAACAGCCTACCGGATCTCGGATATTACCGAGTTGAATCTGGACTGGCTCAAGGGCAAATCCCGTGTAGCGGTAACAGCGGGAGCATCGACACCAACACCTATTACCAAGGAAGTTATCAGTTATCTCGAACAGTATGATAACAATGATCCATCGACATGGGAGATTACGCGTACAGTGAATCCGAATCGTCTGCTTCCACCGGTTCGTGAGAAAAAAGGCAGAACGACTAATCAGCCTGTTCGTCATTCCTGATCGATTAATCCATCATTACGTTCATAAAATTGTAAAAAAGAAGTGTCTGTTCTGCAAAAGAACAGGCACTTTTCTTTCATTTATAGATGAATTATGTTTAGATAATACGTATAAGTTTTTGCATTATATAACAAGATGCTTACACTATGCAGGAGGAGATAACGGCTTGACAGACTATACTATTTCTTGTATATTTGCTTTAGTGATTAAAAGCTAAAAAGCTTAAAAGCGAACAAGTGTTAAAGTTGAATGTATACTCTGGATTATTCACTTGGATAGTACAATAAACTGGCCTCCTCGGATGGGTGTTTATTGTACCTATCTTATGCAGTAGGTATTCATATAAATAACTTGTTGAAAAATTTTCGACTCTTTAGATAGCACGTTATTCAAGTTATTTAGATTATCAGGTCATATCGGATCATAAGGTGACCGGCTAACTGCTATAACCGGATTAGAATATCCGGGCAATCATTTATTTCAAATACGGAAGGAAGAATAAATATGATTACTATCGTATCCAAACAGGCTGCACGCGAGCAGCTCAATCACATTGTTGAGGTTATCGAGCAGGAGGGTGTACAGGCACATATTGCCCATGCGCCGGATCATACGGTCGTTGGCATGATTGGCAGTATCAAACCTTCTCTGGTAGAACGCCTGCAGCAGCTACCAGGTGTAGAAAAAGTAGAAAAAGTATCCAAATCATACAAACTGGCAAGCCGGGAGTTCCATCCGGAAAATACAGTTATTCAGATCGGTGATGTCAAAATTGGCGGCGGCGAGTTGGTCGTTATGGGCGGTCCATGTGCCGTAGAATCTGCCGAACAAATCGATGAAATTGCAAGACTCGTCAAAGCAGCAGGCGGTCAGGTACTGCGCGGCGGAGCATTCAAGCCGCGTACCGGTCCATACAGCTTTCAGGGGGTGGGCGTTGAAGGCTTGATCATGATGGCCGAAGCAGGAAAAAAACATGGACTGCTCACGATTACGGAAGTCATGACACCCGAATATGTGGATATTTGTGCCGAATACGCCGATATTCTGCAGGTAGGTACACGCAATATGCAGAATTTCGATTTGCTGCGCAAACTGGGAGAAGTACGCAAACCGGTTCTGCTCAAGCGTGGATTCAGTGCGACCTATGATGAATTGCTGAATGCGGCCGAATACATTCTGGCTGGCGGTAATCCAGATGTTATGCTGTGCGAACGCGGCATACGTACATTCGAGTCCTACACCCGTAATACGCTGGATCTATCGGCTATTCCGGTTCTGCAGCATCTCAGTCATTTGCCGGTTATCTCTGATCCAAGTCATGGTACAGGGCGACGCGAGTTGGTTGAGCCGATGACTCGTGCCTCGGTCGCAGCTGGTGCAGATGGACTGATTATCGAAATGCATACCGACCCAGATAATTCCATGACCGGAGATGGTGTACAGTCCCTGTTCCCGGATCAGTTTGCCCGTCTGCTGCGTGAGCTGGAGCAGCTGTCTCCGATTATCGGGAAAAGCTTTGCTACGCCAAAAGCGCCAGCAGAATCTTTTGCTCCACAGCTGCAGCGTTAAGCTGTATTTAGATAGACTATTTTGTGCTGCACAATATATTTGACGATCCTTTTGAAAGACCGGTCTCTACGTAGAACCGGTCTTTTTGTTATACCTTATACCGGAATTCTGCTAGGCAATAAGCAAATAATCCGCTGCTGGAATACCTGTCAAAAGTCCGCATACAGAGCGGAATGACGCCTTTATAAAGCTGGGAACGAACAGGCATTGACAAAAAAATATTCAAAAGCGGCACTTGTAGTTTCTGTGCAGATGAAGTATGATGCCATTTAAACATTGATTCGACGCGTTAAAGCATGGTGGTATTATCGTATTTCTGGAGTAGAATTGACGAGCCAATTTCTTTTTTGGTAAGCTATAATGTGTAAGCATATCTTACATTCCGATCAGAAATATCTAACATGGCTATTGACGATGTCAGGTTTTACGTTTTATAATGACGAAAGAAAAAAAACGAGAAAATGAACATTGTACATCAGAAAAGTTGTAATGTTCGGAAATTTGGGGAGGAAAGTACAAATGCCGGTAGAAAATGTATTGAAACTCGCACAAGAAAACAATATTGAGTGGTTCGATTTCCGTTTTGTGGATTTGTCTGGTCGTGCACACCATATCTCTTTGCCAGCTACTGAAGTGGATGAGGATACGTTTGTAAATGGTGTAGCTTTTGATGGTTCTTCCATTCCTGGTTTCCGTGGAATTGAAGAGTCGGATATGGTTATGATGCCAGATCCCGAGTCCGTATTCGTTGATCCGTTTACCGCTCACCCAACACTGAACGTTATGTGCAACATCTACACTCCGGACGGAGAGCGCTATGAGCGTGACCCTCGCGGTATCGCCGAGAAAGCAGAAGAATATCTGCAATCCAGCGGTGTAGGTACGGCGGCGTTCTTTGCCCCTGAATCCGAATTTTTCATCTTTGACGATGTTCGTTATCATAGCGGAATGAATGAATCCACATACTCTGTGGACTCCAACGAAGCTTTCTGGAACAGCAACCGTGCTGAAGAAGGCGGCAACATGGGCTTCAAAATCCGTAAAAAAGGCGGATATGTACCGGTAGCTCCTGTAGATTCCCAGCAAGATATCCGCAGCGAAATGTGTCGCCTGCTTGAAGAAGCCGGCCTCAAAATCGAGCGTCATCACCATGAAGTAGCAACTGCCGGTCAGGCAGAAATCAACTTCCGTTTTGATACGCTGCGCTGCACAGCGGATAATCTGCTGAAATACAAATACATCGTGCACAATACTGCACATCAATACGGCAAAACAGCAACATTCATGCCAAAACCGCTGTTTGGCGACAATGGTAGCGGAATGCACGTTCACCAATCGATCTTCGATGGTGACACACCACTGTTCTATGAAAAAGGTTCTTATGCCAACCTGAGTGAAATGGCAATGCACTATCTGGGCGGTATTCTGTACCATGCTCCAGCGCTGATCGCTCTGACCAACCCGAGCACGAACTCTTTCAAACGTTTGGTTCCTGGTTATGAAGCACCGGTTAACCTTGTATTCTCCAAAGGTAACCGTTCTGCAGCAGTTCGTATTCCAATCGCATCCGTTACACCAAAAGGCTGTCGTATCGAGTTCCGTACACCGGACTCCACAGCTAACCCTTATCTGGCATTCTCCGCAATGCTGATGGCTGGCCTAGATGGAATCAAAAAGAAAATGGACCCACGTGAACTGGGTTATGGACCTTTTGACAAAAACATCTATGAACTGTCTGACGAAGACAAAGCAGGCATCCGCAGTGTACCGGCTTCCCTCGAAGAAGCACTGGACGAGCTGGAGAAAAATCATGAATTCCTGACAGAAGGCGGCGTATTTAGCAAAGACTTTATCGCCAACTATATTGCATTCAAACGTGCTGAAGCCAAAGATGTAGCTATTCGCGTACATCCGCACGAGTTCAGCCTGTACTACGACTGCTAATCCGCTGTATACCAGCGAAGCAGATCAATCCTGTAATCCCACGATCCTCCGGAACTGCGACTCCGGAGGATTTTTTAAATGAAATTAATACTATTGAAATAAAATAAAGATAGCTGTCGACTAGATACCATAGTGACAAAAAGCACTTGCTCGTCCTGGCAATTGCTGATATCATATCGATAATTATCACAAACCTGACATCATCGTATTAACGGATTAAAGGTATAACGCTGAATTGAAAGGGTGGAGAAAGAGATGACCAAGAGAGCTTATAATTTTAATGCCGGCCCGGCAGCACTGCCGCTGGAAGTGCTGGAACGTGCCCAGAAGGAATTTGTAGACTATCAGGGTAACGGAATGTCTATTATGGAGATGTCGCACCGTGGTGCCGTCTACGAAGCTGTACATAATGAAGCACAGCAGCGTCTGTTATCCCTGCTGGGTAATCCGGAAGGATACAAGGTTCTGTTCCTGCAAGGTGGAGCAAGCACACAATTTGCCATGCTGCCCCTGAACCTGCTGGGTGAAGGCCAGGTAGCCAGTTATGTAGCGACTGGCAGCTGGGCAGATAAAGCGATCAGTGAGGCCAAGCTGATCGGTGAGGCGCACGTAGCAGCTTCCTCCGAAGCTCAGGACTTCATGCAGATTCCTGCTCTGGAAGATATCCAGATCCCGGACAATGCAGCCTACCTGCATGTGACTTCCAATGAGACGATTGGTGGTATCCAGTACAAAGAGTTCCCGGATACCGGCAATGTTCCACTCATTGTAGATATGTCCAGTGATATTCTGAGCCGTCCGCTGGATATGAGCCAGTTTGGCATGATCTATGCCGGCGCACAGAAAAATCTGGGTCCATCCGGAGTAACGGTAGTCGTAGCTCGTGAAGAGCTTCTTGCCAATTCGCCAAAAAGTATTCCGACCATTATGCGCTACAGCACCTATCTGAAAAATAATTCTCTCTATAATACACCGCCTTCATTTGCCATCTATATGGTCAACGAAGTACTCAAATGGATCGAGGAGCAAGGTGGACTTGAAGGTGTAGCCCGTAATAATGAGCGTAAGGCTGCTCTGATTTACGATGCGATTGATGAGAGTGGAGGCTTCTACAAGGGAGCTGCAGAAGTGTCCAGCCGCTCCAATATGAATATTACATTCCGCTTGTCTTCCGAGGAACTGGACAAAGCATTTGCCAAAGCGTCCGAGCAGGCCGGATTTGTCGGTCTCAAAGGTCATCGTAGCGTTGGCGGATTGCGTGCATCGATCTACAATGCTGTTCCTTATGAGAGCTGTGAAGCACTGGTCGAATTCATGAAAGATTTCCAGACAAAAAATAGCTAAACAGAGCAACTTTTACCTCTATATTAGCGTAAATATTTAAAGCCTTCCCGCAAGGGGAGGCTTTTTTAAAAAAAATTCAACTATTTTTTGTCAAAAGCTGTCGCAATTTACCGAGATAGGTTATAATCAAAAAGTACTATAAAAAAGGTGGAAACAGAACTATGGCACTACACATCGTATTGGTGGAACCAGAGATACCAGCTAACACCGGAAATATTGCCAGAACATGCGCAGCTACAGGAATTTACCTGCATCTTGTACGTCCTTTAGGCTTCAGAACAGACGATGCTACCCTAAAAAGAGCAGGACTCGATTACTGGCATGCTGTCAATATTGAGTATCATGACTCATTCGAAGAAGTACAAAAGTCCTATACTGGACATCGCTTTTTCTATGCAACTACAAAAGCTAAAAACAGATACTCTGATTTTAAGTTTCAAGATGGTGACTTTTTTGTATTTGGCAAAGAAACCAAGGGCTTACCACCCGAGCTGATCGCAGCTAATCCGGAGACAGCCATGAAAATGCCAATGACCGATAATGTACGTTCGCTGAATCTTTCTAACTCGGCAGCTATTATTGTATATGAGGCGCTTCGTCAATTGGATTTCCCTGGGATGAAATAATCATAGCTCCCGGTGAGAAAAGCACGGTTTCTAAAAGAAAGAATAGAAATTAGTAAAAGTTAGCAGGATTCGAGAAGTAAGCGGAGAATATTTAAGAAAAGCGGAATTAAGTGAATATATAGCTGATATTCCAAATTTTGTGATTCTTTTATTTTCCTTTACTTCTACAAGCAGCATTAGCAATAATGCGACAGAATGAATAACAGAGAGGTGTATATTAGTATGAAACCGGCAGGCGTTGTACGTAAAGTAGATCAATTGGGAAGAATCGTATTACCAAAATCATTGCGCAAAAGATATCAAATGAATGAAGGAGATCCTGTAGAAATCCTCGTTCAAGGCGACCATATCATTTTGGAGAGATACCGTCCAAAATGCGTGTTCTGCGGATCCATGGAAGAAGTTAGCGAATTCAAAGAACGTTATATCTGTGGTCAGTGCGTAACAGAAATGAATTTGATTCCCAAAAATGCCTAATTCATTTAATGAGTAACATTTATGGTCAGCTTGGATTGCGAGTAGAATGTGCTGCATCAGGCTGACCATAAATGAATGATTATAAGCAATAACATCAAAGCCCCCGCTTCCTTGATCTGCTGGTACGGAACCAGTAGCGAGGAAGTGGGGGCTTTTGATATGTTTATAGGATTCGGATTATTTGAAAAACAAAAAGTTGGTAGCTACCGGGCGCAGATTGCCATCCGAAGGTCTATTGACTACACGTCCGTTCAGAATAAGCGAAGTAGAACCTCCACCATCCAGATTATAGGCATCGGTCACGCCCATGTTGTACATTTTGTCCTGAAGCTCCTTGAGAGTAGCGCCGGAGCTGCCATTTTCATTATAACCGTCTGCAGTCATAATAATAATCTGATCGTCCTTGTACTTGCCAATCACTGTACGCGGAGCACGCAGCGGTGTTTTTTGCCATTTGGACGGAATAGGGGTCTTTTTGCCGTTCTGAATCAATACAGGTACAAAGGAAGCGCCAAAGGAAGGACTAAGTGCATCCAATTTGGCTTTGCTGGTGAATTTGCCGCCAATCAGCTTGCCTGAATCATTCAATCCTACAAAGAACAGATCTTTGAAGGTCGCTTCGAATCCATTCACATATCTTCCGTTCAATACCGTTGTACTAAGCGGATAACGCTTGCCACCTGCGTCTGCAAATCCACCGGCGTTAATGCCTGCGATTGCTCCGTACCGCTGTACAGCAGTCAAGGTAGTCTCTGCACCGCCGTAAGCATCTTTACCAAGAGTCATTTTCATGGCATGCGGGTCTTTGAGCTTGATCTTCATGGCGTAGGCTTTGTAGGTTCCGGGATTCAGCCGGTACAATTCGATATGAATTTTGTTGCTGTTGACCCGTTCACTCGCTGCACCCAGTTTGGAAGTAATACGCCGATTATAGATTTGCTCCGGCTTGGCCGCCTGGGTAGAGGCTGCTTTGACGATAGAAGACATGGCTGTGGTGGTCTTGTTATACAGCCGGGTTGTCTTCTCGATCGAAGCGGATGTCTGAACAGCAATCTTTTCCGCTTGATCCAGTGTGTTCAAAATCTTGCCGGATTGCGCATCCAGGCTGGCAGCAGGTGCATATTCCTCCAGATGCAGTGGTACAGTCATAGATTTGGATTGCAGCAGCATCACTAACAGCAATCCGATAAAGGGAGCAGTTGCCAGCATAAAAAAACGATTTATTCTTTTGACATTCCTGTTCATTTGAGCAGCTCCATTTTCTTTTGCAGGGTATTCAGCTGCTTTTGTACTTCATTGAGCTGGGTGTATAATTTATTGCTGTTGTCTGTTTTGCTGCTGGCGTTATCCTTGGTAAAGGTAAGCAGCTCGTTAAAGGACTCCACTTTGCTCTGAAGTGCATTCATATCCTTGGACATATCTTTGAACCGGGCATCATAATCCTGATGCAGAGCAGCAATCTGACGTTGTGTATCGGCCTGGATCGCTGTGATCATCTGCTGCTTCATATGATTGCTGTATAGGTAGGCTGCGGTAGCACCGAGCGCGATAATCAATATCCAGAACACCAAAAACCAGTTGGCAGAGGACCCTCTAGGGGGCTGGAAACGTGATCGTACACGCGGATTATTCTCTGCTTTGGACTCCATTCAGAATCACCTCAATAATACGATTATTTGTCGAACAGACTACATTCTAACATGTACGTTCCGACCCGTCTAATTTGCCAAAAAGGCAGCTTGTTCTGCGCTTTTGTAGAACTTATCGGCGGTATAGGCTGCTTTTTTATACCTGAAAAGAAAATAAAAAAAACAGTTGGGATTTGGACATTTCTATCGTCTTCTATCGGTATAAATACCAAACATAATCTGAAATAAATGCAAAATATGGCATAAAAAATTATTGGTTGCTGGCCGATATGTAACTATACGGTAATAAAAGAAACAACCATGATAAACAGGAAGGAAGTGTCCAAGTGGAGAGTATTTGGAAGGTTATCATTATCGATAATCATCCGGCATTGATGCTGGGTACCAAACTAATACTGGAAGAAACGGCTGATCTGAGTGTCGTGGCAACTGCCAGTTCCGTCAAGGAAGGTGTTCAGCTTACTGCACGTATCAAGCCGGATCTGATTCTGCTCGATGACTCACTGCCAGAGGGCAATGCCGAACATTATTTGCGTCAAGTGAAACGCAGCAGTACAGAGAGTCATGTGATTGTGCTGACAGGCGATAATAATTTATCCTTATTTGCTGGTCTGATGAGTATGGGGGCAAGCGGTGTATTATCCAAGGAATCTTCACCTGCGCAGCTGCTGCATCTTATTAATGGTCTCAGACAGGGACTGACTGTTATTCCATTATCATGGCTGAATCAGGGCGTGGTACCGGTGCCTGCCGAGATTCCGACAGATGGTTATTTTGAATTATCCCAAATCGAGCACACGATCATGATTCAAATTACACAAGGGCTTACATATGACAAGATCGCTGATGTGATCCGTGTAAGCCGGCGTTCTGTCGATAATTATTTGCGTAAAATCTATGACAAGCTGGGCGTAAACAGCCGTGCGCAAGCGATTGAGAAATATACATTATACTCCCATACCGCTTCATTCAAGGGAGCTCTGGAGTCTCATCCGAGCATTGTAGCTGTAGAATCGGCTGTAGCTATCGAACCGGTAATCAAAGTAGAACGCTCTGCTCCCGTAAAAAAGGTTGCCCTGGATTGAAGTTCAGGTGTATGATCTTGAAAAAGCATCGTACAGGAGGCTGGAACGGTGAAATTCTTATTTGCATCAAGGGTCAGCAATATGCCTGCATTCTCGGTTCGTTCGGAGGATAGTCGGCAGCGTCATGAATCGTGGATTTCACTGGCGGAAGAACTGCCGGCCGAAGAGCTGTTTCCGCTCTCTCAGCTGGGAGAAGCCGCTGGTACCGTGTTCTCTGCCGGCCCGCGTGTATTACAGTATGGAGAGGTAGCCGGATCACTGGCATTGCGTCAGTGGCTGCATGCCCGCTGGAAGCAGGATCAGCGATTGTTGGTAGATCCCGCCAATATTCTGTTAACGTCAGGCAGTCAGCAGACGATTGATTTGCTGGTACGTATCTATGTGAATAGTGGAGAGACTGTACTGGTGGAATCTCCAGCGCCGCCCGGCTGTCTGCAGGTACTTCATTTGCAGGGAGCGCGGGTTATTCATGTTGCTTGTGATGAGCAGGGGATAATCCCGGAAAGTCTGGATGAGATGATTCGTCTGCATCGCCCCAAACTGCTGTTCGTTTCGCCCAATTTTGGCAATCCGACTGGCAGAGTATGGAGTCTGGAGCGCAGACAGGCTGTGCTGGCATTATGTATGCAGCATGAACTGCTGATCGCCGAAGATGATGCCTATGGCGATCTGCATTTTGGCTCGGAGCCGGTTAGTTCTTTTCGGCAGCGTTATCCTACCCTTTTCAAGCTGGATCGGGATCAGGGTGGCAATCATGTACTGTATATTGGTTCATTCAGCAAGACCATTGTACCCGCACTGCGGATTGGATGGGCTGCCGGTGATGAACATCTGATTCAGGTGATGTCCGCTGCCAAGCAGACTGCCGACTGGCAATCCAGCACGATGAACCAGACCATACTGCTTCGTCTGCTGCAGTCGCAGCGTTTTGACTGGAGCAGTCATATCACCATGCTCAACCGTGAATATGATATCCGTCTCAAACTGATGCTCGAGCTGCTCAAGCGTCCCAACTGGCGAGGCACCGAGGTAGAGGTTCCCATCGGAGGCATGTTCCTGTGGGCCCAGCTGCCTGACCAGCTGGATGGTGAAGCGCTACTGAGCAGAGCCCTGGAAAAAGGAGTATCGTTTTTGCCGGGGGCGCGTTGTTATGCCAGCGGTGAAGGCAGTAGTTCGATCCGGCTTAACTTTACACACCCCGGCCGTGATGAGCTGCTGTTAGGGATGAATCTGATTTCCGAAGTGATCGCAGAGATGAGGCAGGATGGTAAATAAGCTCCGTATTGCTGAAGCGGTAAGTTGTCTAGTTATGATTGATGTTCGCTGGACTCGATAGCATCTATCGGCTGCAGGACATGAGCATAATCGATCAATGCCTGGCGACCTGCCGAAGTGAGGCGATAGCGTCCGCGGGAGACACGTTCAAACCAGCGGTAGTAGTTGTTTTGCAAAATATCTGCAGCTGTACCAATACCGGTCAGATCACGCAGCTGACGAGGCGATAGCGTCTCCTGTTCGCCAAAGGCATTCGCTATACGCAGTGCCTTCTCACGATAGGCAGTAATAAGGGGGACTCCGGTACTGCCACCCAGATTATAATCGCCACTGCGCTCGGCCAATTCTTTGAGCAGTCGCTGTTTTCGGCTGCCTTTGCGTGGTTGTCGTGCAGGAGCACTGCTATGGATCGGTTCACATAGTATTTCAATAAATGGGGATTTGGTTTTATATAATGTCACTGTCAGGAGGCCAAGGCCCAGACGGCGGCAAAGATCGGTCAGATCTCCCCAGCGCTGATTATGCGCGCCCTTTTTGGCGCGGTTGCGCTCGACCGCTACATAAACATTGCTACTCAGTTTGAGACGTTCAACTCCCTGCAACAGAAGCGGGAGATTGAACGTTTTTTTGATTTCGACAATTAGAGGCTCGGTGTCACCCGCTCGCAGACCCACCAGATCGCAGTGCCGGACTTCGCTCTTGATATCGTATCCCTGACGGGCAAAAAAATCCTTGATCGGTAAATATAATTCGGTCTCGTGCTGTACAGCCATGGTTCTAGTTCTCCTTCAATTAAGCTGCTGAAAGTATACCATATTTGAACTACTCTAAACTAAAACGGTTTATTCTCCGATGTAAATTACATGTTATCTGTTAGTAAATAGAAGATTAAGCAATATTTATAGCAGAATCACAATATACCGCACAGGGGGATTCATAATGATAGAGGTTTCATCTCAGCGCCGGCGGCAGCTCGAATACATCCGATTGACGGATAAAGACGTGCAGCTGCTGGCTTCATATCGCGCAATTTTTGAAAAAGTGGTTGATGAAGTAGTCGACTATTTTTATGATCATATCGATAAGTATCCGGATCTGAAGCGTGTTATCCAGAGCAATGGATCATCGGTGCATCGTCTTAAGCAGACACAGCGGGATTACTGGCTTTCGCTTGCCGGCGGCGTTATTAATGAGGAATTTATTGAGCATCGTCTCAAAATTGGAAAAATTCATTCACGGATCGGACTGAATCTGGATTATTATCTGGGTACGTACATGACCTACACGGATATTGCCACACGGGTATTGGAACGGGAACTGCCGGATCAGTGGATGCCTGTACTCAATGCACTGACACGCATGTTCAATCTGGATTCCCAGCTTGTACTGGAGGCATATGGAGAACGAGAGCAGGAGCAAATTCAGGAAATGGCAGATCAGAAGCAGCATATGCTGACATCGGTAACCGAAGTAGTCGACCGGATGAGCAGCATGATTGTAAGGCTGAATGAGAATGCGCGTGATATTTCCGATTCGGCAGGACATATTGCTGCTTCTCAGGAATTGTCCCTGCAGGAGATGAACAGTCTGGGACATGAAGTGAAGCAGATCAGTACAGTAGGATCCATCATGAGGGAGCTGTCGGATCAGACGCATCTGCTCGGTCTTAACGCTTCTATTGAAGCAGCGCATGCCGGAGAATATGGACGCGGATTCAGCATTGTCGCACAGGAAGTACGCAAGCTGGCAGGTTCCTCGCAGAATGCATTAAAAGATATTAACGGTACGCTTCAAGTCATTATGTCACGGCTGAATCAGGTAGAAGAGAGCTTCAAGCATAATGTGGAATTATCCCGTCAACAGGCAGGCAGTTCACAGGAACTGGCGACTTTTGCCCAGATGATTGAACAGGTGGCTCGTGAGCTGGAGGAACTCCAACAGGCAGAATGCAGCAGCTGATTCACCCCGGAATAGAACAGAAATAATGGGCAAAAAAAAGTTTGATAAAAAAACAGAAGTTCTTTGACTTTTTGAGGTATGAGTGTATAATAGGAAGAGCGTGATTAATTTTATGAACGAAGGTGATTACTCATGAAAAAAGAAGGACATCCTAAATTCCAACAGGCTATTTTCTTGGATCCAAGCTGCGGATATAAGTTCCTGAGTGGAACAACTAAAACTTCCGGCGAAACAATGGAATGGGAAGACGGCAACACTTATCAAGTAATTCGTGTTGATACTAGCTCTGCTTCTCATCCGTTCTACACTGGTAAACAAAGAAACGCAGACGTTGGTGGCCGCGTAGACAAGTTCAACAAAAAATATGGCTTGAAAAACTAAGACGTATCTATTGTGAGCTTATCTTCACAACCATTTGCGTTGTGAACCGTCATAAAAAGCGTACCGAGTGCATAATTATTATGCATACGGTACGCTTTTTTTGTGCTTTTTAGCAAATTCGTAAACCGGATGTACATAAGTGTATGCGTATGATTAAAACGAATACTGGTATGTGATGGAAAAGTTTATACTGCGTTTACATTAACCACACACTGCATACAAATTCGACAGATATACTGTTCAAGAAACCATTATCTCATCCGATCGAACTGGCAAAGTAAATACGAACGAAATCTGCTTCTGCTGAAAAATGGTTAAAACAGGTGGAGTGAATATCATGATGGAGCTTACTATTCTAGGTGGAGCAGGCGAGCAGAGCCGTTCCAGTTATCTGCTCCGGCAGGAAGAGCAGTATGTACTGCTGGATTGTGGAATGGATATAGCAGAGGAATCCGGGAATTCTTCAGACAAACTGACGCATATCATGTCCCGGCTGCAGGCTGTTTTTTTGTCACATGCGCATGAAGATCACAGTATCGGACTGCCGCTGCTGGAGCGTTATGGATATACCGGTGAGGTATGGACGACCCGGGCGACGATCCGGCAGCTGCCGGTTTGTCTCAAGGCGCTGGAAGAACATCAATATGCTGTTGCTGATCGTCAATCTGCTTCAATGCCGGCTGGCGAAGAGACGATATCCAGTATCCGTTTCCGCTATCTTGAGGATACCGCGCCACGCGGAGAGTGGACCTGGCTTCAGCCGAATCTGGAAATATGCTGGGGAAGAGCAGGTCATTTGCCGGGTTCTATCTGGATTGCTATCCATTGGCAGGGTAAAACGATTCTCTATACCGGCGACTACAGTGCTGAATCCAGGCTGCTGGAAGCCGATCGGCCCTTGCATCATTCTCGTATCCTGTCGCGTGCCTATCCTGCTCCAGGTCAAATCCGGGATCTGGATCTTGCTATTGTGGATGCAGCCTATGGAGTGGATACCGATCGCCAGGGCAACAAGCTGTCCCAGCTGAATCGCTATATGAAGGAAACACTGAAGCAGGGAGGGGCTATTTTACTGCCGGTTCCCGTGTACGGAAGAGGACAGGAGTTGATGATCTGGGCGAGTGAACAGTACGGAGAGATCCCGATTCTGGTCGAATCGGATCTGCTGGATGCGCTGGAATTGTTCGCAGCAGACCCACATTGGCTGCGTGCTGAAGGGATGGCGCGTATTGAGCGATTACTGCATCATCCACGGCTGCACCGGATGTATGACGATGATTCCAGAGAAGAGCTATTTCTGCGTTATCCCCGTTCGATAGTGTTTACCGACGATGGTATGATGCAATCGGTCAAAGCTCAGCAGCATTATACCCGAATGGCTGCAGGCTCGGCGAATCGTGTTATTTTCACCGGTGATCTGGCTTATGGATCATTCGGACGTGCGCTGCTTATGGATATGGAACGGCGTGGTTGCCAGATTCATCATGTACGGTACAAGGTACATCAGGGACTGCCGGATGTACGCCAGATGCTGCTCGATCTCAAAAGTCCACGCACTCTGCTGGTACATGCGACCCGGCCCCGTACAGATGGATTGGCGCTTCGGCTGCAGCAGGAAGGATTCCAGCAGGTACATGCTCTGCAGCCGGAAGACCAGCTTTACTTTTAGACCATGCAAGCAGAGGAATTGGGGAATCGGACTTGCAGATGTCTAATAGAAAGAGCTGGTAAAGACTCATAACGATAAAAGCGTACCGCAGAGAAGAGATTTCTCAGCGGTACGCTTTTTGTATATTTACTCTATTTTATTGTTCGCTCTCTAGATATCTAGACCCCTGAACCCTCTCAACCTCTGAATCCCTCATCTGCATAAGTTTGTTCTAAGCAACACCTTGTCTGTTTCGATTAGTTGGTATGGGTAAGACAGGCGGCAAAACGATGGATCAGACCGGAATAATGACGCTCCTTATTGTAGGCATAATACAGATACCGTCGCTGATCCAAGCCAGGTAGTGCTTTCATTTGCAGACGATGCTGACGTACTTCCTCTTCAACAGCCATTTTGGAAAGAAAAGCCACAGAGCCGCCCAGCATTACCGAGCGTTTGATCGCTTCGGCAGAGTCCAGCTCCATATAGTGAAGGGGTTGCAGCCCGATATCGTTCATCCAGCGATCGCTCAGCTGGCGTGTGCTGGATTCGCCGCTGTGCAGTACCAGTCGGCTCTGTTGCAGCAGGTCCAGACGAAGTTTTTCTTCTGCCGCCAGCGGATGATCCGGCGAGAAAATGGCAACCAGCTGATCTTCGCCGATCAGTCCTTTGACAAGGGCCGGATGTTCAAAAGGTTCAGTCAGCATAATCCCCAAATCGATCTCATGATTAATCAGCATCTCTCGTGTTACCGGTGACGTCTGCACTGCAATCGAGATGCTTACACCCGGATGCTGCAGGCTAAACTGGTGAATAATTTCCGGCAGCAGATAGGTAGCTGGTACATAGCTGGCTCCAATACGCAGCTGTCCACGCTCCAGCGCGCCAAATTCCTGTACGATTCGTCTGGATTCTGCCGCAAGTGCATTGATTTTGACAGCATAATGCAGCAGCGCTTTTCCCGGTTCGCGCAGGATGACTTTGCCGCCGCGCGATTCGAACAGGCTAACACCCAATTCTTTTTCCAGACTTTTCATATGAAAGGTAACTGTAGGTTGCTTGAGTCCCAGCTCATCTGCAACCGCAGTAATTTTCTGATGCCTGTTCAGCAGTTCTACAATTTGCAGCTTGATCAGATTCATGATTGATTTCCTCCATGACCCGCTTCGCTATGGAATGGGGTCTGATTTGTTATCCTCTGTTCAATCTAGCATAGATTTATTCGATGACTGTCAAAAGACAGCATAGTTAAAATTGATACTTCGTTTACATTATCCGCATATAATACATAAACTCCGTAGCTATACTGAATTCAGAGAGCAATTATCTGATTGAATGACAGGCACCATTACCTTTACAGCCTAACTGAATAATCATGAAACAAGCACAATCATGGAACAATGAGTTAAAAGGGGAATACACCAATGACACAAATTACGCTTCAGGGAGTAAGCAAGAGCTACGGGAATGTGCAGGCGCTCAAGCCTGTGGATCTAATAATTCCTGCAGGCAAATTCACCACACTGCTGGGACCTTCCGGCTGTGGTAAAACAACGTTGCTGCGTCTGATCGCCGGGCTGGAGACACCGGATACCGGGGAAGTACTCGCTGATGGCAAACCGGTCTTCTCGCAGCAAAAACGCATTAATATGCCATCGCATCGACGTGAATTTGGCATGGTATTTCAGGAGTTTGCCTTATGGCCGCATATGACCGTATATGAAAATGTTGCCTTCAGCCTGAAAGCAGCTGGCCAGAAAAAGCAGATTCGCGAGTCGGTGGAGCGGGCGCTGGAGCAGGTACGGCTGACAGGCATGGAGCAGCGGCAGCCGCATCAGCTGTCAGGTGGACAGCAGCAGCGGGTCGCTTTTGCCCGGGCTATAGTCATGCAGCCTGGACTCATTCTGTTCGATGAGCCGCTCAGTGCATTGGATGCGCTGCTGAGAGAAGAGATGCGGCATGAGCTGATGAATCTGGTACGGGAACTGGGCATTACAGCTTTGTATGTTACGCATGATCAGACAGAGGCGATGTCGATGTCCGATGAGATTATCGTCATGCAGGGAGGCAGCATTCTGCAGCGTGGTACGCCGGAAGACATTTACCGGAATCCTGCGGATTCGTTTGTCGCGAGGTTCATCGGACGCTCCAACTGGATCGAATCGGGGCAATCCCTGTTCCGGCCGGAGCATGGATGCTGGGAGACTACCCGTGAAGCTGGCGAGCATACCTATCGCGCTATAATTCGCAGGGTCAGTTATATGGGAGACCGGTATGAAATAGAGATCGACGCCGGACAGGAGAGAATCTGGACCGCCTATCATACCCAGCGGCTGCAGCCGGGCGAGGAAGTACAGATCCATGTCGCTCCTCAGCATGTATGCAGTGTAGATAGTAGAGAAGCCGCAGATACGTTGCACAGTGGTCGTCAGCATATTTCCTGAATGAAGGATTGAATACTATCGAAACGGCGAATTGATCGCCGCTTGAATGCGTGAATATCTGAATATCTGAATAGCCAAATATTTGAACGCAGCAGTAGAATCAGTAATTTATGGATAGCCGGTCATTTACCAATAATACGTTCATATACAGGAGGAATTATCAAATGAAATGGAATCAGACATGGAAAAAGGCAAGCTTACTCGCTATTACAGCAGTAATGGGAACTGCACTGGCAGGCTGCGGTACAACCGGCAGCAGTGTAAGTCAGGCCGCCAACGGCAAAACAGAAAATAGCGGGACTCTGGTCGTATATAGTGCGGGACCCGAAGGACTGGCCAAAAAGATCGAAGAAGGCTTTGAAGCGAAGACCGGTATTCAGGTCGAAATGTTCCAGGGGACAACCGGCAAGATTCTGTCCCGAATGGAAGCGGAAAAATCCAATCCAGTCGTGGACGTTGTGGTACTGGCCTCATTGCCTTCCATGCAGTCGATGGCCAAAGACGGTCTGACACTTCCTTATACAGGTGCACCCAACAGCGACAAGCTGGTCAAAGACTGGTCTGATCCGAACGGTAATTACTTTAGCTACAGTGCATCGGCACTGGGTATCGTCTACAACACCGGTCAGGTGAAGACACCGCCGACTTCCTGGGCGGATCTGGCCAAACCGGAATGGAAAGACAAAGTCAATATTCCCGATCCTTCCCTGTCCGGCTCGGCACTGGACTTTATCACCGGCTATCTGAGCGCCAAGGGAGATAACGGCTGGTCGCTATTTGAGCAGTACCGACAAAATGGTGTAGCCATGGCAGGAGCCAATCAGGAAGCACTTGATCCGGTTATTACCGGTGCTAAAGATGTAGTGGCAGCCGGTGTCGACTATATGGCTTACAAAGCCAAAGCGGATGGAGAGCCTGTCGATATCGTGTATCCGGCAGAGGGTACTGTGATCAGTCCGCGTCCGGCAGCTATTATCAAGACGACCAAGCATGAGGAGCAGGCCAAGCAGTTTATCGATTATCTGCTGTCCGATGATGGACAGAAGTTGGTAGCGGGTGCTTATCTGCTGCCAGGACGGACCGATATTCAGGCAGAGAATCGCACCAATCTGGCTGATATTCCGACCTACCCGGTGAAGTGGGACTGGATGGATGAACATGGTGAAGAAGTGGCTACTCGTTTTACCGGACTGTACCAGTAATATCTATCAATCCATCTGAGGGTGAATCTTATGATCCATTATCGTAAATGGAGTACGGCTGCAGCGTTTCTGCTGCTGACCGTACTCATTGTTTTTCCACTGCTGCTGATTTTCTATACGGCGATCGAGCGAGACGGGCATATTGATCTCGCTGCTCCGCTGGAGATCATTGCTGGCAGCAATTTGGCTTCTGTGCTTTTTAATTCACTATGGCTCGGCGTACTGGTTATTCTTGTAACGACAGCTCTTGCCCTGCCTTTGGCATGGATTATGGCACGTTCGCCGCTTGGACGACAGCGCTGGCTCGATGTGGTGCTGCTGATTCCTTTTATGACACCACCGTATATCGGCTCGATGGGCTGGATGCTGTTTATGCAGAAGAAGGGTTATATGGAACAGCTGCTGCCAGCTGCAGCTGCATGGACACCGGCCTTTTTCAGTCTGGGCGGAATGGTCATGATTATGAGTCTGCATCTGTTTCCTTTTCTGTACCTGATTCTGCGCAATACTCTGCTGCAGATCAGCGGCAGTATGGAAGAAGCGGGCGCTATCCATGGCGGTTCACCGGGCTACCGGTTCCGGCGGATTATTCTGCCGCTGCTGCTGTCCAGTTATGCGATGGGCGTCCTATTGATTTTCGTCAAAACGATTGCCGAATTCGGTACGCCGGCTACATTTGGCCGCCGGATTGGTTACTATGTAATGACTTCGGAGATTCACAAATACATTTCCAGCTGGCCGATTGATTTTGGCAAAGCTACTGCGCTGGCGTCCCTGCTGCTGAGTGCCTGTCTGGTGATGTGGTACATACAGAGCATTCTAAGCAGTCGTTATTCGTACCGATTGACCGGAGGCAAAGGCTCTCGCAAAAAGGGCTATACGCTGACCGGCTGGAAAGGGTTGCTGAGCTGGCTGTATATTGCTCTGCTGCTGCTGGTCTCGATTGGAATTCCGTATTTCTCCGTTATTACGGCTTCGCTGCTGAAGCTGCGCGGTGCGGGGATAGCTGCCGGCAACTGGACGTTCAAGCACTATGCAGAGCTGCTGCAGCCGGGATCAGACAGTCTGGAAGCGCTACTGAACAGCTTTACACTGTCCCTGGCCGCTTCGACAATCGCTGTGATCATTGGTACATTTCTGGCTTTGAAAGTAAGCCGTGGACAACGCATGTCGCAGAAGTGGATCGATCTGTTCAGTCTGATGCCCAATACTGTACCGGGTATTGTGATTGTTGTCGGTCTGATTCTGTTCTGGAATTCGCCCTGGATGCCGGTCCCTCTGTATAACTCGTACGGTATGGTGGTACTGACCTATGTTATTCTGTTTCTTCCCTATACGGTGCAATACGTCAAAGCCAATTATGGTCAGATTGATTCGGTGCTGCTTCAGGCAGGAGCGATGGCTGGCGGCAGACCGCTGTATGTATTCCGGCGTATTCTGCTGCCGCTGCTGATCCCCGGCATTATTGCCGGTTGGATGATGACATTTACTATTTCCAATCGTGAGCTAGTCGCTTCCCTGTTGATTCTTCCGCCATCCATGCAGACGTCAGCTACGTATATTTTTGCCCAGTTTGAGCAGGGAGCCGTCTCGATGGGAATGGCGATGGCTGTTGTCTCGGTCGGAATTACGACGATCCTGCTGCTTATTCTGAATGTACTGCCTTCGGCGCGTGGAGGACAAAAGGTCTGATGGAACTGACAGTACTCGGCGGCGCGGGAGAACATGGACGATCAAGCTATCTGCTGACAGCGGATCAGCAGCATGTGTTATTGGATTATGGGGTCAAAAAGGAAAACGGCGGTGTGTATCCGCTGATGGAACATATGGATGAATGGATCGGTGGACTGAAGGCGGTATTTCTGTCCCATGCTCATGAAGATCACTGTATTGCTTTGCCGGTATTGTACCGTAACGGATATCAGGGAGAGGTATGGACCACAAGAGCGACAGCGAATCAGCTGCCGACCTATTTTGAAGCCTGGAAAAGGTATACGGACAAGCATGCAGCAGCGCGTCCATATGATGATCGTGACGTGCAGAGTATCCGTTACCGTTATCTGGAAGATGTGATTCCGTCAGGGCAGTGGGGCATCCTGCTGCCGGAGCTGGAAGTATGCTGGGGACGCTCGGGCCATCTACCCGGCTCGATCTGGATCGCACTGTCCTGGAAAGGAAAACGAATCTTTTTCTCCGGCGATTACACGAGTGAATCCCAGCTGCTGGATGCCGATCGTCCGCTTCATTATGCACGAGGATCTTCGAATCCAATGGCACAGGGGATATTGCCTGATCTGGATCTGGCCATTATGGATGCAGCCTATGGTGATGATCCGGAACAGCAGCGCAGCAAGCTGTCGCACTTGCAGCAGCATATGGATCATGCTCTGGACAGAGGCGGCTCTGTATTACTGCCGGTTCCACTCTATGGAAGAGGGCAAGAGCTCATGCTGTGGGCAAGCGAACAATATCCGGGTATCCCGGTACTGGTCGAGGAAGTGTTACTGCAGGGGATCGAACTATTTGCCAATTATTCAGGCTGGCTGCATAGCAATGCTCCCCAGCGGCTGAAGCGGATACTCTGTTCTCCCAATCTGCACCGGATCAATAGTGATCAATCGGTTGAACAGTTGTATTCCCGATATCCGCAGGCGATCGTGCTGGTAACCGATGGCATGATGCAGTCCATAATTGCCCGGCAGCATTATGAATATCTGTCCAAACAGTCCCATCATACGATTATTCTAACTGGTCATCTGGCTGCAGGTTCACTTGGACGAAGACTACTGGATCAGTATAAAGTAGAGCAGACCGGCTGTGCTGTACATCATGTACGCTATAAGGTTCACCAGGGGCTGCCGGATGTACGTCAGATGCTGCACGATCTGAATGATCCGCCTACTGTACTTGTACATGCACCCAAATCCCGTACCGACCGTCTGGTGGAGAGGTTGGAACAGGAAGGATTCCGTCATATTCATTCTCTTATACCCTCTGCCAGACTGAGTATCTGACAGGTATTGAATAATTGATGGTTGGCATATAGAGATTATGGATATAATTAATCATTTGGCATAGAAAGAATGAATCCCCTTTAATCGACAGTCGATACAATGAATGGGTAAGGACATTCCTTACACCAATCCATGAATAAGGGGAGAACAACAGCGTGAACAATAATGTGTTGAAGAACTGGAAAAAGACGGTCGCAGTATGGGTAAGCAGTACAGTGATGGCAGGATCATTCATTATGATTCAGCCTTCTACACCAGTGGAAGCCGCTGCCAATATGACACCCGGTTACGAAGTGAAATTTGTACTGAATCAGAACGTGCTTGATCCCGATTCTACTCCGGATGCAGAATTGACAAGTGCCTTCGCACTGCCGGGCACTGCACAGAAAATTGCCGTCGAGTACTTTGACACAGATGAACAAAGCCTGAATGAGCAGGGCTGGAATGTACGTCTGCGCAAAAAAGAAGATAAAAAGAATTACGAAATTACTTATAAAAAGCGTTACGCTGTAGCCAATGGAGATATCAATGCTGCGCTGAACCTGGCCAATAAGGAAGGATTTGATGCAGACGATACCAACTATGAAGCAGAGATCGACTGGGGATATAGCAAACAGACACTGAGCCTGTCCAATGACAAGGATGTCAAAGCATCGGACTCCAAAGCCACGCTACCATCGGATTCCAAAGCACTGGGTATGATCCTGGATAAACTTCCGGGCAAATTGGATGATTGGAACGATCAATCCCACTGGGGGAAGCAGCAGATGGAAGATTCGCGTGCCTATGGTCCGATTATGGCCAGCAAATACAAAGGTACATGGAACGGTCTTGAGGTGGATGTAGAAGTATGGCCTATCCGCAGTGCAGACGGTTCCACTACAGAACCGGTTATCGAAATCTCCTTTAAGGCAGATGAGTATGCAGATGCTGCGACCAATCGTCAGAAGCTGATGGATTATCTGAACAAGGAAGGCTGGCTTGTGCCACAGGATTCACTCAAAACACAGCTTGTACTGGATCGTTACTGATTGTAAGCGGATGATCGTTTTATGAGAATCATATAAGTACTTAAAATAAATAAACAGGCAGGAATTCCGCATAGGAGCATCCTGCCTGTTTATTTTTATAGTTATTGTTCGGTATATAGTTGCCGGGAGCCAATGGATTGAACCGGACGGTGGTTATCGGGGAAAATAGTCGCAAAACGCTCAATCTGTTCCTTGGATAGCTGAATCGGCTGTTGCAGGACGGTCCAGCTGACATGTTCGGTACAGGGCGGGGTAGTGAGCGAGCCGGTATAATGAACCGCATGATGATCTGCAGGCAGCAGATGGGACAGCTCTATGGGCTCGGTCAAAGGAACGGCCTCTTCGCTTGCTTGCTCCGGTAGATGCTCCCACAGCTGGCGGAAGGCACTGTTATCACTGCCAGGCTGGATCAGAACCCCGAGAACTGCGCTTTGACCATCTGCGCTTTTATGTACCAGATGCAGCTCCATGGCTGCATTTTTGCCATCAATCTGATGTTCGCTTGGATGATGGAAATGGAACTGGACCAGCGTATATTTTTGACCTTCGATCGTGATATAGTTATCTGTATTCTGTACATTGACTTGAATGGTATGACCGTTATTAATCACGGTCACTGGTGTGGTGCCATAATGAATCTTGACCGGATGTACAGTAGCAGAAGGTACCAACTGGGCATCTTCGATATCAATAGGGGACTGCTGCTGACCGGTACGACAGGTGGAGAAGCCCGTCTCAAGTTCTGCCCAGTGGGCGGGTCCGTGCTCCTGATCGTAAGACCAGTGAGGAGCTGCTGTGGGAGAGATAGCTGAATGGGCAGCAGATGCAGAGGCACCGGGCGTGGTCACGGAGGAGGCAGCCTGATGAGTCTGGCCGCAGCCAGCGAGCAGCAGAACAGCTGCCGATAATGTAGTGTATTGCCATTTTCGATTCATTATGATCCTTCTTTCGAATAGAATAGTAATAGATTCACATTGTAAAATAATACATATTATGAATTAAATGAGAAATGAGAACCGTCACATTCTATAATGAATCGATAAAAATGAAAGAAAGAGGGAAGGATCAAGAAGAGAATAGACATAAAAAAAGAAGCTCCTCTGCGAAAGGAGCTTCTTTGGCTATAATTAGTAGCTGGATTCTGTAGAATATTGGCTCAGACCTGCGATTGCTGCGCCGAACAGAACAGAAAAGATAACCGACACGACGATACCGATAACTATCCAGATCAATGCTGCTTTGGCATAGTTGGATTTGGAAAGATTAGTGTTACCACCAAAAGCCCATACAAACAGCATAACAAGGTTTACGATAGGAATAGCCATCAGCAGCATAGTGATCATCCATTCCTTGAAGCTTACTACTCCTGTGTTATATCCTTGTTGACCTGGTGGATAGTTGTCTTGCGGCAAATTACTCATAAAAAAATACCCCTCTCAAATATGTATATTGTGAACTAAATCTATAGAACGTTTACCATTATACAAGAGGTTACCTAAAAATGACAACTAAGTAACTTTAAGATATTCATGGTAATACAGTTACTATATCTTAATACCACAAGCAGTGGTTTAAAAATATTTAAAAAATTTGGAATAATATTACTCGGTTTCAATATGACTACTTGTGATCATTTTCTTCCAGCTCTTTTCTTTACAAAACGAAAAGGGTAAGCGATACTATAACTAAGTTTTTTGATCGGAATTAAAAGAAAAAGCTCATATATGCCAATATCCGTATAAAAACTATTGCAAGTTACTAAAAGTATCTTTATAATGAGACATATTGAAAGATTGACTTGTGGAAATTTCAAAAAGGATTTTCAGGGTTAATAAGAAACGTATTCTACTAATCGAATAGAGATCTTCGGGGTAAGGTGAAATTCCTGACCGGCGGTGATTGCTGACAATAGTCAGCAGCAGCCCGCGACTCACTGCTTTGTTTGTGAAGCAGATGACTGATCTGGTGCAAATCCAGAGCCGACGGTAAAGTCCGGATGGGAGAAGATCAATAAATAGGCTTATGCCGGTTTCTTTACTGATGCCGCATACGTTTATTTGATCAAGCCCCTGACTGTCGAATTTTCGATATCAGGGGCTTTCCGCATTAAGATCTCCTATTCAAATTCTAATCATACGAGGAGTTTGAATTATGGAAAATGCCAATGTACGTATCCAATCTGCATCATCTGCCAAACAACGTCATATTAAAAGCGGGTTCTGGCTTGTATTTATCGGGGCAGCTTTATGGGGTATTGATCCGCTGTTCCGGATTATTCTGCTGGATTCCTTTACCTCTACCCAGATTGTTCTGCTCGAGCATCTGGTTGCACTGCTATTCGCCGCACCGATCCTGTGGATCAACCGGCATGAACTGCGCGGCCTGAAATGGCAGCATGTAGGTGCGCTACTGTTCCTTTCCTGGGGCGGCTCGGCGCTCGCCACAGTCCTGTTTACAATGGGACTTGCACATGGTGATCTGAATGCCGTGCTGCTGCTGCAAAAGCTTCAGCCGATCTTCGCGATCGTACTGGCTCGCCTGCTGCTCAAGGAAATGCTGCCGCGTGGATTTGGCTGGTTGTTCGTACTGGCACTCGGCGGTACGTATCTGTTGACATTCGGATTTGCCATTCCAATCGGTCATATGGGTGATTTTGCGCAGGTCGGTTCGCTGCTGGCACTCGGTGCAGCAGCCCTGTGGGGCGGATCGACTGTAATGGGTCGTCTGATGGTCGGCAAGATGAAATACGAAACGGTCACTTCTCTGCGCTTTATTCTGGCGATTCCATTGCTGCTGTTCATGACACTGAACGAAAATGCAGCGTGGAGCCTGCCTGCCGGTGCGCTGCCGGTTACACTGGTTATCGTCAACCTGCTCGGTCAGGCACTGCTGCCGGGTCTGCTCAGCCTGCTGATGTACTACAAAGGATTGTCTACGACCAAGGCATCGGTAGCTACACTGGCAGAACTCAGCTTCCCGATGGTAGGTGTACTGATCAACTGGATCGTCTATAAGCAGATTGTAACCTGGTCGCAGCTGCTCGGCTTCTTGCTGATCTGGGGGGTACTGTTCGTGATTTCCCGTCAACAACAGCCTTCCGAAGCGAAAAATACCGTTCCCATGGCTTCCTGAACCGCCAAGTAAAGTGGAAAGCTATGGAAGCAGCCGCTTTCTGTAGAGGATAAACATGCTTTTGCGAATATATAAAATAAAAAGCTGCTGTCTCATTCGCCTGATGCGGATGTGAGACAGCAGCTTTTTTCTGTTTTATAGACGTATTCTGCATTTCTTGTTGTGAAATAATCTGCCTTGCTATACAGCAGATAGCTCGTTAGCATAACCTGTACGCGCAAGGTTTTTCAATCCCTTATTTACGGCCGGAGACAGGTGCGATATCAAAAAAGTCGATCTCTCCATATCCGTCTCCTTTGGAGAAACGAATCGTATGCTGACCACGATCCAGTTCCAGTAGCTGAGTGGAGAGTCCCCAGTTTTCCCAGCCCTTATTGGTAATATAAAAAGGAGTGGGAGCAGCGCCATCCACCGATAGCATCAATGTGGACCAGTCCATTCCTGTCGTACCATTAGCAGTGCGGGCAGAGAGGATATACGAACCATCTGCCGGAATCTTGATCGTATATTCTGCATAGCTGTCCGGCTGATCGATATGACCGGCTTTGGAACCACGTGAGCCATTTTCGCTGGAAGAAGCATAAGCACCACCGCCGAATACAGCATTTTCCGCTTCATAACGGGTGTGCTTGGGCTCTCCGGAAGGCAAGCTGACCTGCTCGTTGGCAGCTGTCGGTTCATCCAGATCCGGTGTACCATCTCGATTCCAGTCAAATTCCTGTGCACGGATTTCGCGATTCCATCCAGAGCCGTCAAATTTGGCAGCATGGTAGATAATCCAGTCTTCACGCCCATCCGGGGAAGTGGTGAGAGAGGCATGGCCGGGACCATACACACCATTGGCAGAAGCGAATACCGGTTTGTCCCGCTTGTTCCAGGAAGCAGGTTTGAGCAGATCGCTTCGGGTATCAGCAGTGATCAGACCGAGTGAATAGTCATTGGTCCAGCTACCGCTCGCAGAGTAGAGCAGATTGATCGTGCGGCCTTTGACATAGACCTGCGGGCCTTCATTAACATTGGGTTGATGATTGGTCTCCCAGGCATATTCCGGGTGGGCAATTTCTACCCTTTCCGAACTGATCGTCCATGGATTGCTCATCCGGGCGATATACAGACGCTGGCTGACATTTTCACTGCCTTCCCAGCCGGACCAGATATAGTACAACTGGCCTTTGACTTCGAATGCGGTACCATCAATGCCCCAGCGGTTGGTAGTATCGGTGATCTGTCCTTTGTCTGTCCAGGTACCCTGCATTGGATCGGCAGAGGTATTTTCCATGACATACATGCGATGATTGGCATTGTCGCCGTCATCCTTGGCGTAATAGATATACCAGGCACCCTGCAGATAATGAATCTCGGGAGCCCATACATTTTGTCCACCGGTCGCAATCTCGCGCTTCTCGGCGTCGTCGATACCTGTAATCGTAGAGGACTTCCAGATGGTCACGTTATTGCCGGTGGTTTTGGTAAAATAATAAAATCCGTCGCTGTGTTTGTACATCCATGGATCTGCGCCATCCTGCATAATGACGGAATAGAATTTTTTGGTCGAATTGGACTTGCTCGTATGTGCTTTGTCAGCGGATGCCATGCCTGTGTAACTGCTGCTAAGTATCAATACAGCCATTATAAATAGGAAGCCCCCTTTAATAATAAGTCGATGCGATTTCATTCAGCCAACCCCTCTCTTCAATTATTAAAACGCTTACATTTAGAACTCTACAGTAGACCTCTTCCAGCGAACAGGACAATATTTTGGAAGAATGGACATTCCATTGGAGATTATTGCGCAGCACATTCCCAAAAAGGAAAGAAGAGGTTATACTTCCTTGCCAACAGGCAGATGTTGTTGAACGATATCGACATCAGTCCATCTCTCATCTACAGAATTGTACAAGAATTAGGATAACCGTTATTCAGACAGAAACAGTGTATACGATATATATATTTTATTTGATAAAGGAGGCAGCCGATGCGGCAGCAACGGAAATATTATGGAAGTCTCGGACGCAGGCTGTGGATACTGGCGGTAGCAGCAGTGCTGCTTTTGCTGCTGGCTTATAGTGTGTATGCACTGGAATCCAACCGCAGGCATGATACGATCAGCCCGTCAGCAGCAGAGGGAGAAATTGAAAAAACAATATCAATTACATTCTGGACACCATTTAGCGGCGGAGATATTTCATTTATGCAAGAGCTGGTTCAGCAGTATAACGATCAGAATCCCGATCATATCCGGGTAACGATGAAAAATAACAAGCTGGACGATTATTATACCAAGCTATCTACAGCGATTGTGACCGAGGAAGCGCCGGATGTGGCGGTCGTCCATGCTTCGATGTATGCGCAGTATGTACCTGCCCGGTTTATCACGGATATCAGCTCTGCTGCTTCATCTGCCGGTGTACAGTGGGAGCGTTATAATCCATCGATTCTGCAGCGTACAGTCATCAAGGGCAATCATTATGGTCTGCCACTGGATACTCATTTTAGCGTGCTGTATTACAACAAAAAATGGCTGCAGCAGGCAGGCGTCTACAAGGACGGACAGGTGATTATGAAGCCCGGAGAAAAAGGGTTTATGGAATTCCTGCAGACGATACAGCGTAAGGTACCTGATGATGTAGCACCGCTGGCGGTACCGAATGTGCGGATTGATTCGCTCTGGCTATGGTGGTCACTCTATGCACAGATGCAGGACGGGGGTGTATTGTATACTCCGGATGGCAGCCGGGCAGCATTGAATATGCCGGCTGCGCGCCAGTCGCTGGAGCTGGTCGCTTCCTTGTATGATCAGAAGTTGATCCCGCCGGATATTAGCAATGCGACCAGCCAGTTTGCCCAGGGACGCGCGGCACTACTATTTCTCGGTGTATGGTCGATCGGCTCGTTTGAGCAGGTAGACGGATTGGATTTTGGGGTGATGCCTTTTCCACAAATTTATGATCAGTCTGGTTCCTGGGGAGATGCGCATACACTGGCATTTCCGGCACACAGTGCACAGAATCCCGAGCGTCTTGCTGCAGCGCTGAAATTTGCACAGTGGCTGACAGAGCATGGGGCAGTATGGGGCAAGGCTGGACATGTACCTGCTGTACGCGACCAGGCAGCATCGGAAGCTTATCTATCGCTGCCTTATCGGCGGGAATATGCAGGAGCCGCGAATAGTGTGGAATATTTCCCGGAGCATCCCAAGCAGAGCGAAGTCAGCGATGCACTCGTCAATGAACTGGAGAAGCTCTGGTATGGCAAGCAGACGGTCGATCAGATGCTGAATCGGCTGGAGCCTCTGATCAATGGCATTTTAAAGGAGTAAATCATGAGAAAATGGCTGAAACGATGGAAAAATATGCGGCTGGTCAATCGCCTGATTCTGATGAATACCGTACTAATCTCTATACCACTCATTATCTCGTCCTGGATCAGCAGTATCGGATATTCCAATTCCATTCAGGCGAATGTCGGCAGATATCAGGCTGATGTGGTACGGGAATTTACAGCCAATACGGATGCTTTTATGAATGAGCTGGTTCTGCTGTCAGTAACACCGTATCAGTCGCCGGAACTGCTGAATTATCTGGAGCAGAGCGGTACAGATCATCTGAACGGGGATATATATGATCAGAGGCTGCTGCTGGAAAGCTTTGTCCGACGGATTCTGGTGAATGGACGAGTCGATGTGGCCGGAGTCTCGCTATTATCATCGCATGCCCGCTCCTATGTGGAGCTGCCGGATAGTCCAGGACGATTTGCCGAAGCTGCGGATCAAGATCGTGTCGTGCCAGCTGGAGCCGAAGTGACGGGTAAAGGGTATTTTGCCGCTCCTCATTCTCTCTTGTCGGATAATGGCTCAACCTACGAAGTGTTCTCTATTATTCGCCAGATCCGCAGTCTGGAGAATGGTCGTCCGCTTGGCACGCTGGTGATTGATGTACCGAAGGAAGCGCTGATCCAGCGTATACGCAATCTGGAGAGTTCGCAGACTTCCGCATTTGCAATGGTGGATCAGCAGGGAAATTACATTTATCGCAGTCCTTCATTTGCATTAACCAATCAGGTACTTGCCAGCTATAGAGGAGAGGGCACGCTCACGCTGGACAACAATGGTCAGCCTGTACTGTTGACCTATCAGACTTCGCCGGTCACCGGCTGGACCGTGCTGCAGGCAGTTCCCCTATCGGTACTACTGCAGGATGCGAGCCGGATCAATCAGCAAATGATCTGGCTGGGCGGCCTGTGTCTGATTCTGTCTGTACTGCTGTCGGTCATTCATTCGATGCGTATTACCCGTCCGCTCAGCCGACTGCGCGATTCGATGAAGCTAGTGGAGCGAGGGCAGTTTGATATCGAACTGCCGGCGAGAAATACGGATGAAATCGGCCACCTTAGTCGTGCCTTTAATATGATGGTCTCCCGGCTGGGACAATTAACCTACCGACTGTACGAAACAGAGATTCGGGAGAAAAATGCACAGATTGCCTCGCTGCAAAGTCAGATCAATCCGCATTTTCTGTATAATACCCTTGGATCGATCAGTATGTATGCCGAGCTGGAAGATAATCGGGAGATTGTGCAGATGACCGGTCATCTCAGTGCACTGCTGCGTTATAGTATCGGCGGCGAGCATACGGACGTGACGATTGCGCAGGAGCTGGATCATGTACAGGGTTATCTGGCGATACAGCAGATTCGCTATGGAGAACGTCTGTCTTATGAAGTGAATGCACCGGAAGAGTGGCTGAACTGTCCTATCATACGGCTGACGCTGCAGCCGGTTGTAGAAAATGCAATCGTTCACGGACTGGAAAGAGGACGCGGAGATGTGCACATCATCATCGCTGTTCGCCGGGAAGCAGGCAGCATGCAGATTATCGTGCAGGACAATGGACCAGGGATGGAAAAGCAGGAGCTTGCCGATCAGTATGACAAAATGAACAAGGGAGTACTGCCGGAAGGGCCGGGTGGACATGGACTGGTCAATGTACATCGCCGGATTGTGCTGCGCTATGGCCAGGAATATGGGCTGCGTCTGTACAATCTGGAGCAAGGCGGTCTGCAGGTGAAGATATGCATTCCATTTTCCTGATACGAGCAGTAAAGGGACGGCATCCAACGTGATAAATCCAGTGGATAGATAAATAGATATAAAATAAATAAGTATATAAATCGGTCACTCGAATAGTAGAGAAAGATTACGAGTTATCAAGAGAAAGGGGCATATGTAATGTATAAAGTACTCGTTGTAGACGATGAGATGATTTTCCGTAAAGGAATACGCCATCTGATTCAGGGATTTGATCTGAAATGGGAAGTATGCGGCGAAGCCAGGGATGGTATGGAAGCATTGGAGATGATCCGGGAGCACCAACCCGAGCTGGTCATTACCGATATTCGTATGCCGCGTATGGATGGTATACAGCTGCAAGCCGCAGTAGCCGAACAGTATCCGGATATCTGCTGTATCGTACTCAGCGGATATAATGATTTTGAATATGCACGCAGTTCCATTCGCAGTGGTGCGCGTGATTATTTACTGAAGCCGGTGCAAAAGGATGAACTGTATGCAGCGCTGATCCGAATTGATACAGAGCTGGCTTCCCGTGAGTCTGTACGTCCGGTTAGTCGGCCGGCAGAGCAGTTGATGCGGCAACAGCTGTTATCGGGCATTGTACATGGCCGGGTAGCTTATGATGCAGCAGAACTGCTGGAAGAAGCCGGATTGTCTTTTGACGGCAAAAAGGTATACTGCCTGATCGCTCAACTGGATCGAAGCTCTGTTGCCGAGCAGCGTTATCATCAGACCGACCCGGAGCTGTTTTTGTTGTATATTCAGCAGTTGGTACGGGAGATTATTTTGGCAGACGGAAACGGCTATACCTTTATGGAACAGCACCGTGTAGTGACGCTGATTCAGGCGGAGCATACGGAGGATGCCGAAGCCCGTATACGTCAGCAGGCCGGTCAGCTGGTTCGTACGATCAAGCGTCTCTCCCAGCTCACGATTACCGTCGGCATTGGGCGGGAAGCGGCAGATCTGGAGTGGGTTCCGCGTTCTTATCGTGAAGCGGAAGTTGCACTGCTATACCGGCTGACCACTGGCGGCGACCGGGTTCTGATCTATCCATCTTCAGCCGAGAGTGGGCAATCGGTACATCCGGTTCGTTTGCCGGCAGCGGACAGGCATTTTCTGGAGCAGCTGTTGTCCCAGGCAGATGTCGGTCAACTGAATCGGCAGGTTCAGGAATTTATCGATCGGCTGTGCCGCCAGATCAGTCAGCCGCAGATCGTACAGCAGCAGATCAGCCGGATCATGATGGAATGTTACGAGATTGCACTGGATTATGGTATCGTGGAAAACTGGCTGCAGGGCGGCGATATTGGTCATACGCTGCAGGAAGTATGGATGATCAATGATCGCCGGGAGCTGGCCAATTACTGTAGTGGACAGCTCTATGCGCTGTACCAATTGATCCGGCATCGTGAAGGGCATGTAACCCATGCGGTGGATCAGGTTGTCGAATATATGGAAGAGCATTATGCAGAACCGATTACACTCGGTCTGATGGCAGAAAAGGTATATCTCAATGCTTCGTATTTGAGCAGTCTGTTCAAGACGCGTCTGGGAAGATCCTTTATTGAAGTGTTAACTGATATACGTATCCGCGAAGCGATTCGCAGACTGGTGCATACGGATGAGAAAATATCTGGTATTGCGATCGAGACCGGCTTTGTGAATATCCGGCATTTTAACCGCGTATTCAAAGCCGAGACCCAGATGACACCCAAACAGTACCGTGAGCACAGGCGTAGCCTTTCGAATCCGGTCTAGTTTTTTTGAATTGTTATATCTATCGTTATGCTGTTAGTGGCTGCTATCTAAGCAAACATGAACATCTATCAAAAGACAGAACCCAAATATATGTCCATACTATCGAAAAAAGCGTCATGGTTCAGGACCTCCTTGTATTTTAAGATAAGTAATGTAAGCGTTAGCAATTAAGAAACGGCGCATCATCCATCTTAAAACATACAGGGAGGTCTTGTAATGAGAAGAAATAAATTTATATCGACTGGCATACTGCTGCTGTCTATCATGCTCGTATTATCCGCCTGCGCAGGAGGCAGCCAGCCTTCACAAAGTACCGAAGGCAAAGAGACCGGAGGCAAGACCAAAATCACGTTCTGGACACCATTCAGTGGTGGTGATGGTGAATTCATGACCGCTATGATTGATAAGTTCAATCAGGAAAATAAAGATATTCAGGTAGAGCAGCTGAGTAATCGTTCGGAAGATTATTATACCAAGCTGCAGACGTCCCTGGCTTCGGATCAGGCTCCTGATCTGGCCGTACTTCACTCCTCACGGATGCCGCAGTTCGTTCCATCCGGCTATGTGACACCGCTTGACGATCTGGCATCATCTGCCGGCGTTAAATGGGAAGATTTTAACCCGACAATTCTGGAATCGACCATCTACGATAACAAGCATTATTCCATTCCACTGGATACTCATGCGATTGTTATGTATTACAACAAAAAATATCTGGAACAAGCCGGTGTACTCAAAGACGGGAAGCCTTCCTTTGAGCAGTCTCCCGAAGGATTCACCGAATTCCTGACCAAGATCAAAAATGCGGTTCCGGCAGATGTAGCTCCGCTCGCACAGCCAAGCGTACGTATTGATGCCTACTGGATGTTCTGGGGATTCTATAACCAGCTGACCGGTGGAGGCAAGTTCTATGATGCCAACGGCAAAGCAGAACTGAATAACCCGGAAGCTCTCAAGGCACTAGAGTATGTGAACAGCCTGTATACATCCAAGCTGATTCCGCCAAATGTCAATGATGCCGTCAAACTGTTCCAGGATCAGAAAGCTGCAGTAGTCATCACTGGTGTATGGAGTACAGGTGCTTTTGAAAATATCAAAGGTCTGGACTTTGGCGTCGTGCCGATGCCGCAAATCTATGATCAACCGGCAACATGGGGAGATTCCCATACGCTGGCTCTTCCGAAACATAGCAAAGAAGATCCTGCCAAGCAACAGGCTGCACTAACGTTCGCCAACTGGCTCGCCCAGAATGGTGAGATGTGGGCCAAAGCCGGTCATATCCCGAGTGTAACCAAAGTACTGGATTCACCAGAATTCAAGGATATGCCATACCGCAGTGACTATGCGCAGTCTGCTGATTTCGTCAAATACTGGCCTCGTAACGAAAAGCAGGGTCAGGTGAACGATAATGTGATCAAAGAATTCGAGAAAATGATGGCAGGCAAGCAGGACCCAGCTACTACGCTGGAAAAATCAAATGCCGTTATTGACAAAACGATAGGCCAGTAAGCCTGAAGGAGAAACAGAGCGGAAAAGGCAGCTGCCGATTCCGCTTTCTCCATCTGTACGGACATTTTGCTGAGACAACGATACCGGTGCCACGCTGAACAAGCATAAGGTACCGGATTATATCTAAATAGAAGGGGGCATTATAATGGCTGTCAAATCCATTGCGCAGAAAAAAAGCATGACTATGGGCAGCAGAGGGCTGGCCCGCCAAGGCTGGGTCACCGGTGTCATGATGGTACTGCCCTATACCCTGTTCTTTCTACTGTTCTCGCTATTCCCGATTTTGTACGGACTGCGGGTCAGCTTTTATGACTGGTCTTTGCTGGGAGATAAGGAGTTCATTGGATTCCTCAACTATACAACACTGCTTCAGGATGAAGAATTCCGCGACAATCTGCTGCATACCGTATTGTTCACCCTCGTCAGTGTGCCTCTGATCTGTGGTGTCGGCTTGCTACTGGCAGTGCTGATCCATGGTATCCGGCGCGGACAGGCTTTTTTTCGGGCTGCTGTATTTATGCCATACGTATTATCCGTCTCGGTGATCTCCAGTATCTGGGTTATTTTTCTGCAGCCGTATAGTGGTCTGTTCAATCAGATTCTGCGTACGCTGGGTATTATCAATAGCGAGATTTTCTGGTTGTCCGAGCCGATGCTTGCCTGGGCTTCGATCATCATGTCCACGATCTGGTGGACAGTAGGTTTTGTATTTGTACTGTTCCTGGCAGGATTGCAGGATATTCCTGCTTCTTTCTATGAAGCCGGACAGATTGAAGGCGCCAATCGCTGGCAGACATTCTGGCATATTACTTTTCCGTCCCTATCCCGGATTACGATCCTGGTCGTGGTACTGCAGACGATTGCTTCTTTCAAGATCTTCGGACAATCCAAGCTGATCACTGGCGGCGGACCGGCAGGCGCTACCAAGACAGTCGTGTTTTCCATTTATGAGAACGGATTTCAGACGTTCCAGATGGGTTATGCATCAGCGATCGCCTTTGTGCTGATGATTGTTATTCTGGTTATCTCTGTACTGCAGACACTGATTCTACGCAAATTTGAATCCTAAGGAGGGACAGGCCAATGACAACAATGGACCGGGCGTATATGTATGTAAGCCGGATTGTAGCACTGCTGCTGGCTGTGTTTTTCCTGATCCCGATCGTCTGGATGCTGCTACTATCCTTCACTCCCGAAGGTCAGCCGATCTTCGGCGGCGGTTTTCATTTCTCGTTTGCCAATTATGCCAAAGTACTCAGTCAGGCACCAATCTTCGGCTGGATGGGCAACAGTCTAATTGTATCGGTTATCACTACAGCGATGGTATTACTGCTGTCTTCCATGGCAGCCTATGCCTTTTCGCGGATTCGCTTTCCCGGCAGCAAAGTACTCTTTTTCCTTTTCCTGTCGGCGATGATGATTCCGGCTGAAGCCACATTGATTCCACTGTACCTGTTTATGAGAGATATCGGTCTGCTGGGTACGCGCACATCGCTTATTCTGCCTGCGGTTGCAGGCCCGATGGGGATATTCATCATGAAGCAGTTCTTTGACGGATTACCCAAGGATCTGGAAGAAGCTGCCCGTATCGATGGTGCCGGTTTCTTCAAAATCTGGTATCGCATCTTCCTGCCGCTATCTCGTCCGGCACTCGCTGCACTGGGAATCTTCACATTTATAGGGGCGTGGAATGATTATGTATGGCCGCTGATCTCGATCTCGGATAAGGCATTCATGACGATTACCCTGGGACTGCCGATGTTCCAAAGCTCCTACGTGCAGCAGTATGCGCTGCCCATGACTGCCAATGCACTCGCCGCCGTACCGGTTCTGCTCATTTTCCTGCTGTTCCAGAAGCAGATTATCAAAGGGATTGCGTTCACTGGCGGGAAAGAAATGTAAAGGGGGTATCGGGTGCAGAAGTGCAGCCACTGCGGTTTGGGTGACGCAGATGGGGAGTCTTGGTGGACCGCTGCGCAAAGAGATTTGGTCACGTCCTCCGGTGGAGCCTGGAAATCTACGAATAGAGAGAGGCAGTCGATTTCCAGGCTCCAATGTCGTCCTTTGACCAAATTCTCTTTGCTTCGCTCCGTGCTAGATGTTTCCATTATTGCTATCTAGAGGGCGGGTGTCTGCACTTCTGCAGATAGGGGAGGGGCGGGTAGTAAGAGATAACAGACAAGAAATAACAGATAAGAGATACAAGATGATTTATAGTCTACTGTTCAGGAGAGCGAGGGAATGTTTGTTTGCTGAAAAAAATAAAATGGTTCGTATGTGGATTTACTAAAAAAGAACGAAGTTGGTTCATGTGCGGAGCGGAGGAAAGGGAATTCTGCCGATGACCGACATTTAAGAATGGAGATTTACCGCTGGAAGCGGTAGTTCAAAATCTCCATTCTTAACAGGAGGGAGTGGCAGAATCCCTTTTCGCAGCAAATGACCTGTACACCGCCCGCTCCTGTGCAGCATAACCAACACCACCCAACAATGATTTAAACCGAGGAGGCTATATGTAATGAACGTATCTGCTGAACAATCGACTACACATCATAATGAACTACCTATCGTCCCAAGACCGGAGTATCCGAGACCGCAGCTGGTTCGTGAACAGTGGATGAATCTGAATGGAAGCTGGGCATTTGCGTTTGATGATGAGCGCCGGGGAGACAGGGAGCGCTGGTATATGTCCGGTCAAGGAACATTCGATCGGCAGATTCAGGTGCCGTTTACTTTTCAGAGTGAACTGAGCGAGATTGGGGATACCGGGTTTCATGATCTGGTATGGTATCGCAGACAACTGGATATTTCGGCAGATTGGAATGGCAAAAGGGTGCTGCTACATTTTGGAGCCGTGGACTACAAGGCAACGGTCTGGGTGAATGGGAAATGGGCAGCATCGCATGAAGGTGGGCATACTCCATTTACAGCGGATATTACAGATCTGCTGGAAGAGCATAACGAAGTTGTTGTGCGTGCTGAGGATTATAGCCAGGATGTAACGTTGCCGCGAGGCAAGCAGTATTGGAAAGAAGATTCGGCCAGTATATTCTATACTCGGACGACAGGTATCTGGCAGACGGTGTGGCTGGAGCCGGTAGAAGCTGCATATCTTCAGCAGGTTAAATTCACGCCGGATATTGATACGAACGAAGTACGGATTCGATTGTTTTATCCAGAGACTGTACTGCAGCAGTCTGCCGTCTCAGCATTGACCGCGCGGCTAACTATTTCCTTTGCTGGAGAGCAGGTGACGCAAGATGAATTCCTGGTGAGCCATCCGGAGCATTTTCGTTCAATCGGACTTCATGATTTTAATGATCATGGATTGGGGCGGTGGTGGACACCGGAATCGCCGAATCTGTATGATATCCGTCTGGAGCTGCTGCAGGATGGAGCCATACTGGATCGGGTAGATAGCTATTTTGGCATGCGCAAGGTCTCAATTGAAAATGGCAAGCTCAACCTGAACAATCGTCCGTATTTCCTTCGTCTGGTACTGGATCAAGGATATTTCCCCGATGGTATTCTGACGGCGCCAACCGACGAGGCGTTGGTACGGGATATCGAGCTGACCCAGGCGATGGGCTTTAATGGAGTACGCAAGCATCAGAAGATGGAGGACCCGCGTTTTCTGTACTGGTGTGATCGCAAAGGGCTGTTGGTCTGGGGAGAGGCTGCCAATGCCTATAGTTACTCGGAGCAGTATGTTCGCCGTTTCCTGAACGAGTGGCAGGAGGTTATTGAGCGGGATTATAATCATCCTTCGATCATTGTCTGGGTACCGATGAATGAGAGCTGGGGGATTCCAAATGTACAGGTAGATCCGCGTCAGCAGCAGCACGGGCTGACTCTATATCATTTGACCCGTTCCCTCGATCCGACACGTCCGGTTATTTATAATGATGGCTGGGAGATGATGGATACCGATCTGGTGGCGATCCATGATTATGAATGGCGCGAAGAAGTGCTGACCGAGCGGTATGCGGATGTAGATACGGCTGTGAATGCGATGCCGGGCAGCCGCCGCATCTTCGTAGGTGGTGCCTCGTATCAGGGCCAGCCGATACTGGTGACCGAGTTTGGCGGTATCGCTTACAAGAAAAGTGATTGGGAAGGCTGGGGTTATTCGGGTGCAGACAATGATGAGGATTATCTCGACCGTCTGCAGGCGGTGATTCGGCCGATGCACCTGTCACCGATTGTACAGGGATTCTGCTATACCCAACTGACTGATGTAGAGCAGGAAATTAACGGTCTGCTCACGTACGACCGCGAGCCGAAAGTGCCGGTAGAGCAGATTCGGGCGATCGTGATGAATCAGCCGATGGAATCCTAAACCATCTAAAATAAAAAATCCTGCGGTACCTGCCTAATCAGGGTACTGCAGGATTTTATTTTGTCCAGTTCAATTGTCATTAGAGATAAGGAAGAAATAGTGAATAATGTATCATGTAAATACTGTCTTACTGGAAAGAGCACAACTTTTATTCATCTGCCGGAGTATATAGTAACGAAATCAAATTCATGACAAAGAAGGGATAAGATTGAAAAAGATTATCGCAGCTTCTATTGCAGCAAGTCTGCTGCTTAGCTCCACGTCTACATATGCGTCACCTGTTACGATTACTACCCCGGATCAGAAAACCATCTCTGGATCGGATGTACAGATTCGAAAAGGTAAAATGATGATTCCGATCCATGACCTTGCGAGAGCGATTGGGGCCACACTTTCCACAGATCCGGTTCACCACAAGGTTGCTCTGAAGAAATGGGGAGAGCGGTATGTATTCACTATTGGAAAAGCTCAGTATCGTATAAATAATCGGAATTCTGTCTCTGAGCTGAATGTAGTGGTACAGCAAATCAATGGACGCACGTATATCCCATCGGATTTTCTGGGATCGCTTGGATATGAGATTAACAGTAGTAACAAAGTACTTCGTATAGAATCTCCTCTGAGTACACAGGATAGCAAAACACTGTATCATGGGGATTTGGCTTCAGCCAGAGAACTAGTGATGCAACTGATAATGCAGATCCCAACGCATGGTGAACAACAACTGTTGGAGAATCATGAAGAATCCGAGGCAGTTGATAACCAATTTTTATTTCCCAAAGGGGAAGTTTTGCGAATGTACCATATCTATGGAGATGTCATATCTTTGATCGAATTCAAGGAGGACTTTCCGGTCATCACCTGGCAAGCTCGTCTTCCAAAACAATCCACAGATCATGTGAAAGATTTTCTGTCTTACAAGTTAAAGGAGAAGTGGGGAAGTGTCCCGTTAAAAAATAAAGATTATGTTTCTATAGAGAGTGGTTATTTTGGAGATAGCACTTCTATCGAGACTGGAATAATACAAGCTGGTAAAGGATATTACAGCACTGGACATGAGTATACAGTAGGCGGATCAGTAACAAGCATGGCGGGTAAGATCTCTTTTGTCATGCCAGAAGAAAAGCGTATAGATTGAAAATTAAAAACATGATAAAAATAGACAAGAAATTATTTTGAAAAATAATATGTAAGTCTGAAGATCTGCAGAGCTATTCATTAGCGAGCGATTTTCAGACTTATTTTAATTTATTCATTAAAAGATACAAAAAAGGGAACGGATAAGTACAGTTATTCGTCCTAAAAGGGAACGCATGATATAGAAGAGGGAAGGGGATATGTTGGACGACCGCCAATTGTTTGAAAGTTATAAAGAAAATGTATACTGCTATTGTCTCTATATGACCGGCAGCAAAGCCGATGCAGAAGATGTATGTCAGGAAGTCTTTGTCAAAGCCCTGCTTGCCAAACGAAGCGAGATCGAGAATGAAAAGGCATGGCTGATGCGTATTGCAGCCAATGAATGTTATTCCATGTTTCGTCGCCGCAGCAAAGGAAGGGATAAGGAAAGCAAAGCGTTCTGGTTGGGCTGGCCGCTACGGTCTAATCCTTCGGTGGAGAAATCATATGAGCGTCAGGAGACTGCAAGCGAGTTTGTAAAGCTGCTGGAACAGCTTCCCGGGAAATTACGGCAGGTACTGCTGCTGCATTACATAGGCGAATTAAGTCATACGGAAATAGCTGATGTGCTGAAAATTCCTGTGGGTACAGTAAAGTCCAGATTAAGCCGGGCTATAGCTAAATTGAAAAAGCTGGCGAAGCATACTGAAGTAACGCTGGAAAGAGGGAGTGATATACATGCGACCCGAGGATAAGGAAAAAGATGATTCACTGATCCGACATCAAATGAGTAAGCTCCGCGATGATTCACTAGATTATGAGTCCATATGGCAAAAAGTAGAACTTGAAACAAGAAGACGACAATCCAAATGGAATCCAGCAGAGGAAAAAACAATACGTTATAAACATAAATGGAAAGTGGTTGTCATGGGGCTAATAGGAGTATGTTGTATAGGGATCGTAGCTATTCAAATGGGTGGAGTACCATCAATCATGAATACTGTTTTGTCGACCCCATCTGTAGTACAAAAGATTGGAGCAACAGCAGAAGATAAAGGGATACAATATACAGTTGATACCGTTACATTCAAAAAATATACGGATCAGACGAATTATATTCAGCTAAAATCAAGCCTTAATGGAATAAAAAGATCGGACTTTAAATACGCTAAATTCAAGAAAAGTGTATTAACTGATCTTGAGAGTGGCAAGAAATTCAGCATTGCTGCTGACCAATTTACCAGCGCAGACGGATTGCAAGCTTCTACCGATATCATACTGGATAATATGAAACCAGGAGAACACCATTTTCGCCTGCAGTTAAGAGACCTTTATCTGATCGATAAGAAAGAAATTCCAATTGAAGGCACCATCGCACCCGGTAAAAATTATAAAATACCAGTCAATCCCCCACTATCTATCAAAGTAAAACAATTTGATTGGTCGAACGCTAATCAGAAGTTGATTTTCAAGTATGCTATGCTGCCAGATACTCCAGCAAATAATACGATTAAGCTAATGAGTGGGAGTATGGATGAAGCCAGTTATGTAATAGTAAAGTCGAAAGATGCAAGACCCGAGATAAATTCAATGAATGCAGAGCCAGATGGAATTAGGCAGGAATTCCACTTTTCTCCCATGACCGACCAGCAGCGTAACCAAGTGAAACTCTCCTATATTCAAGGCAGTATCGTGCAGCAAGTCAGTGGTTACTGGTATATGGATTTTTCTATTACGATTCCAGAGTACTAAGCATATTTTCTTTTGCAGAGCCCGGATGATGCAATTCCCCACATCCGGGCTTTTTCCTGTTACCCAAAATTTATTTTCGTTAAAAAAGGAAATTACAGGGATATTTTGGTAAAATATAAGTAGCCAGCTATCTTACTTTCACATGTACTTGATTACCAACTCATTCAAAGGAATGGTGAATAGATGAACATTAATGATCAGGATCATCCGGTCAATCGTCTGTCTGGGATGGAGACATCGGCTGAAGCAATGGAGCAGATAGGCTTGACCTTCTTTACGGTGCGCAAGCAAAAAGAAGCCGATCATTATTACCGTGCACGTGAAAGTGCCATATCGGCAGATGTACAAAACTGGCTGAAAAAGCAGATTATCTATGCTTTCCGTTCCTTTCAGCGGGAAAATGGCCAGGGTGAGGATGAATTTATGGTAAGCGATTACAATTTTGAGGTTCAGAAAAATGATACCCTGGCGATGTTGGAGCTGGATTCTTCCGAAGGTACTGTCTCCGAACGCAAGGAAGGATTGCTTTTTGCGCTGGAGCATCCCGACAGCAGCCTGGAAGATGCCAGTACCCATTTCCAGATGATTCAGATCCAGCTGGATAACGAGAATATCTACTGCTGCTTTTATCGCAAGCCCAAACGAAATATTGGCAAAAAGAAATTTGCCTTCAAAAATTCGGGTGAGCTCCAGTTTGCCGATAGTGAACTGCTGGAAATTGGTGGCCCAATCGACTTTTTCATTGTAAATAATACGATTTATATTTCCAGTCTGCGTCCATTCGAGTATGCTTTTGATTATCAGGATCATATTAACGAACTGCGGGATGAGAATCTGGAGCGAATTACGGCGCTGCCTTTTTTTGACGGAGAGGAATCGAACAAGGAAGAGTTTGAGGACAGCTGCCGTCAGTACTTTTATTCTCGCAGTCTGGCACAGATTCAGCCAGAGACCATCGAGGTACTGCAGCGTAATTTTGAAGACCGGTGCGAAGAACTCAAGCTGATCCGCCGCAAAATGCCCCCCAATGCCAAGCAGGCGGAAGCCTATCAGCGAAAATACCGGGCACTGTGGGAGCTCTATGATTTTATTGATCTGGACAAGTGCAAAATTGTCTTCCACAAAGATCAGGAACCCAAGACGCTGATCCAGTTCTTTTCCGACAAGATTGTTCAGTCTTTCCTGACCGGGGATTACGGGGTTGCTGTAAGTTATGAGAATGCGGCTGATGAGCCGAATGCATGAACGATAAGGAGGGAGCCATATGATGTGGACCAAAAGAGAGCAGGTGCTGATGTGGATTACCGCATATATCCCGCTCCTGATCGTCATGTTCAGCGGATTTATTTATCATAATGATCTGCTGCCTGCCGGACTGACCAAGGAGAAGCTCGAAGAGATGTTTACCCGCTGGTGGATCGTGGAGCTTGTCTTTCTCGTGACAGTGCTCCTGATATCGCTCGCATTGTATCGTCTCGTAATCTGGTGGTTGCTGCGCGGACTGGAAGAACGCCTGGCTGACCGGACGATTGGCCGGGAAGTATCGATTCGCCAATATGAGAAAATTAGTGTAAATGATTATACTTTTTTCCTGCTGACTCTGCTGCTGCCACAGATTGTGGTCGACTATTCATCGGTAGTGAACCTGACGGTGTCGATGTTTATTATTATTTTCATCATTACGGTGTATGTAAAAACCGATAGTATCGCAACCTGTCCACTGTTCTTTGTATCAGGCAGACAGGTATACCAGGGCGTTATCTCTAACCGCAGTCGCGATGAAGAAGAAGCTAACCCCGATGTACGGCTTAAGGCTGTATTGATCGTCCGTGAAAAAGATATGAATCTGGATATCAAATACCGGGCACAGGTGCTGGTCAGTAATGTATATATGATTCGGCCGGTATATAAAGGGGAGCAAGAAGATGTATAGTCTCCTGCTCCCGGTCTGTTCGCTAGTAGAGCTAACGAATCTCGATAGCGAATACAGCAGAGGTATCACCGTCAGAGTGTTGCGTATTTTTCTCCCTCCAGTGAGCTTCCAGTAAGTAGTAATAGGTGCCTGGAGCGGTCGGAGCAGTAAATTTACCGTCTTGCAAAGGAACGCTTACAAGATCATTATAATTGGATTGATTCTTTTCATTATCCAGCTGGTTCAGTACAAGAATCGCAGGAGCAGGTTCATAATTATAGTTGGCTTGAATACGGGTTCCCGCTGGCACAATTGCAGGTACCTTTCCATCCATCATTTGCGTGCCGCCTATATAATCAGCGCAGCCTCTGGACCAGCAGTAACTACTCTGTACCCAGGAAATAACGGTATCCCCAGCCATAATCGTTGGTGCCGGAGGCGTTCGGGTATTCCGATCAAGTGGAACACGTGTCGGCAACGTGTGGCTACCCGGCTCAAGAGGGATAGAGACTGGCGACATCCATAATCGTGATACCACTATCACACCCACAACAAGAATTATCAAAATACCTGCAAGGATCGGTATGCGTCTTTTTCTCATTATGCTCACCTCAACCTATCTGACGAATAAAATGGAAAAAAGTTACATAATCGAGCAAAGTACCTTATCACTAGAATCCGACTTGAAAAGCCAACTTCAATTTTCTCCATCTATTGTAGACTTCTGCCCATAGACATTATGAAGTTGAATACCATATATCCTGCACAGTATGCAGTATAAAACAGCATTTGAATAGAACATCATTCCTGCAATGAGAACAAATCGCACGGAACGCAGTAAAGGAAATAAGGGCAAAGGACGACATTGGAGCCAGGGAATCTACCGTCACTCCTATTTCGTAGATTCCCCGGCTCCACCGGAGGACGTGCCCTTATTCCTTTACGGAGTGGATGATGCCTACCCGTCTAACGATGATAAAACGATGTATACTTACAACTTCAGCCGCTTAGTCGCTTAGTCAAATCGTTGAATTCCCCTGTGCCTCTGTTCAACCATGCTACTGATACAACTTCAGCCCATTTGAGCCTTGTTCTTTACCTGCTCCAGATAACGCTCCAGATCCGGCAGCTGATGCTCGATCATTTCCTCCAGAATCTCCACTTGTACCGCCTGATAATCATGCATTGCAATATTGCGGAAGCCGACCATTGCTTTGAGACTGCGGCTTAGCTCACGGTCGATCCAGCCGCTGCGATGCAGCAGATCAAAAGCATCCCGGCTGCTCTGGGGAACGCCCAGCTGCTGTTCGGCAATGATATGCATCGCCAGATCCAGACATGCTTCACAGGCACGCTGCAGATTCAGAATAATCGAATCCTGCCGGGTAAAATTGTACAAATTGTCTGCGCTCCCCGCATACTCTTCATGAATGCGCTCGCTGCAGCGCCGAATCGTGGCGCTTTTATTTAAAAATATATCCTGGTTCATCGTTGTTCCTCCTGATCGATCGTATTGAATAATAGGCTGCCGCTGCTCATTCAGCAGGGCATAGTCCGTATAGGCTCTCATCCAGGCTAGCTGCCTGTGCAGCAGGTGTACTTCATATATAATCTGACCGGTCGAAGTGATCTGCATCTGAAATACAGTGCTCGCTTCCCGGAAGTCGATCAGATCCACATCCCGTCCGAGTAGATCTGCCAGATCCTGAGCCAGCATGAATCGCTGGTAGACCGATAGCCGTGTATTGGATAAATAGGCGATATCTACATCGCTGTCCGGCCGCATCTTTTCGCGTGCCGCCGATCCGAGCAGAATGATAGTGTCCGCCTCACATTGGTCTTTCAGGAAATGAATAATACAATTACGCTGCTCTTTGGTTAATCCGGTTAACATTCGAGTCCTCCTTTGCCATTCATCAGACTCTGCATATTCTGTGACAATATACCACGAAGGCTGTTCCGATCACAAACCAGTATAGGAGTGCCCGGCTAAACATATAACTCTGATATCCAAAAAATATATCATTGTATATACTCTGAAAAATACAAAGCGAAAGTTTGCAAGGATTGTCAGAAGCAGCAATCTAGCCTATACTACAAAGTTATTACTTTGTAACTCTTATGAAATTTTCAGAATATAGAAAATCGATTTGTGATCGAAAAATAAAAGACACATCTTATTCAGCGTCCTGAACAGTAAAGGAGGAATGGAGTTGCCCGACGAACCAAACCCATCGCCCTCCGCCAGGAGACGCGACAAAGGGAAACAAACGCGCGAGCTTGCCTCACTTCTGATAGAGCGATCCGGTGGACCGGATAACGTGCTGGATGTGGTTCACTGCACGACGCGTATTCGTTTTAAATTGAAAAACAATAATCTGATAGATGAAGCCGGACTTCATCAGATCCGGGAAGTACAAAATATAAACCGGCAGGCCGGACAGCTCCAGATCATTGTTGGTCCTGAACTGGTCTACAAAGTACACCGCCAGATCACACGACTGCTTCAAGAAAACCAGCAAAACTCACCTGTTACAGGTCAAACTTTAGCGCATGATATAACAGATTCATCGGAACATGGCATACCAGTCAAAGCACTGCAACCCTCCGATGACTCCGTCGCAAAAAATCAATCCGTATCGACTTCGCCTGTAGAGAAGCAGCCGATGGCAGCTGTTCATTATGAACCTAAAAATTCCGAAGTATCGGCGATGCAACCACCGCGTTCATGGACGGGGAGAATGGTACAGGGAGCCGCTGTGTTCTCAGATATTTTACTGCCGATCCTCCCACTGTTTATTGCAGCTGGTATTCTGCTTGGACTTGTAAGCATTGTTCAATCATCCGATACCGTCGCACCAGATGCTGTCTGGTTGCGGCTGTTACAGCTGTTGACCAGTTCTGCTTTTCAGGTTATCAGTGCACTATTTGGATATCATGCTGCCAAAAGGTTCGGCGGTACTCCGGCGATCGGCGCTGTGCTCGGGATTGCCATGTCCCGTCCGGATCTGGGGCTGCTCGTTGGTTCCTACAGCAGCACGATGCAGACAGCAGGTACACTCGCTTCACCGCAGTTCAGCTACCAGGGCTCCATGATTCCGATTATTGTCGCTGCACTGGTAATGGCCTTAATTGAGAAAGGGCTGCGTCGTATACTCCCGGCAGCGGCAGCTACATTGCTCGCACCAGGCATTAGCCTGATCACCGGCGGAGCGCTGGCGATTCTCGTTATTGGTCCGGCTGCCGTTTGGCTAGGCGAATGGGTCGGTCAGCTGCTGGAATATCTATTCATGTATGGAGGAACCGTATTCGGGTTTATTCTCGGCGGCATCTACAGCACGATTGTATTGACCGGTTTGCATCAGGGAATACAGGCGATTGAGGTGGGATTAATCTCCGATCCCCATGTAGGCGTGAATTTCCTGCTGCCGATCTGGTCGATGGCCAACATGGCGCAGGGTGGAGCAGGACTGGCTGTGTATCTGATGTCCCGCAGCAGTGAACTCCGGAAAATAGCCTTGTCCGGTTCCATTACAGCCTTTCTCGGCATTACCGAGCCGATTGCGCTGGGAGTCAATCTCAAGCTGGGTCGCCCTTTTCTGGGAGCGGCTATTGGAGGGGCTGTAGGTGGAGCTTATGTAGGATTTCATCATGTCGTCGCCAATTCGTTTGGACTGACGGGTATCCCGATGCTGGCGTATATTATTCCTTTTGGCGAAGTTAACTTTGTTCATTATATGATCGGCTTTTTGCTGGCAGCAGGGACAGCCTTTGTCGCTGCACTGCTGCTCGGTGTAGAGAAGCCGGCTTTCCGTTATCATCTTTCACACTTCATTCGTAAAGTCACAGGAGGACCTTATGAAAATCAAAAAGATTCTCAACAATAACGCCGTGGTCGTCGACGATCACGGACAGGAGAAGATCGTAATGGGCGGCGGCATCTCCTTTGAAAAAGGAAAAAATGATATCGTAGACGCCCAGCGTATCGAGAAAGTATTTATTCTGGAAGATCAGGAGCGCTATGGCTATCTTCAGGAAATGCTGCAAAAGCTGCCTGAAGAAGAAATAGCCGTCTCCGAAAGTATTATTTCCTATGCAGAACAAGAGCTGCAGGTATCTTTTAACGAGCATATTCATATTGCGCTGACTGATCATTTGTCATTTGCTCTGGAGCGGCTGCGCAGTGGGATGGTTATTCACAATACGTTATTGGAAGAGATTCGTCTTCTGTATCCAGCCGAATTCCAGATTGGCCTACATGCGAGACAATTAATAGCCCGCCGTCTGCAGGTTGATATTCCTGAAGACGAGGTCGGATATATTGCGATGCATATTCATACTGCCCGCATGAATGCGGGAGCCCAGGCAACGGCTGCAGGCATGGCAGCCATTATGAAGGATATTGTAGAAGAGATCGAAGACGTGATCGATCAGCCGCTAGATCGCAAATCATCTGCGTACGAACGATTAATGAGCCAGTTGAAAAGTATCCTCCAGGATCATCAACAGGATCAGCCAGGCAGTGAATTGGACCCAGAGATTATTCGAATCGCCATAGAGCGGTACAGCAGCATCTATGCACAGGTAGAAGAGATGTCGGCGCAGATTGAAGATGAATACGGCTATGTGTTGACCGAGAGTCAACGCGTATTAATCGCTATTGAAGTGAATCGTCTGCTGGACAGACTGGGACATTCTGCCCGTTAACTGCGCTGCCAATCAAATCAAAATCCTCTGTAAAACGATTGATTTCAAGATTGGAACTCATCCTGATACCAAATAAAGAATAACGTGCAGGTCTATTGCCCCATGATAATAGTATAAGATAGTTTGTGTTTTTCACCATAATATGGATAAAAAGTAGCGAGTAACCAAGCATGATTACAAAAATGTAAACTTTGAAACAGTGAAAATAAGACCAATTCGTGCAGAAAAACATGAAAAATTACAGAAATATCCTTTTTCGTCGATTTTTAAATTGGTTAATTCAGTCTATAGTGTCCTGAAGATCTGCCCTATAGAATAAATGTCAGCAACAGAATATCCGGGTGTGTTACTGGTAAAGCAGGCAAGACCTAAAAAACTCCGTGAGGAATCCGTACGGCAATCGCCGTCCGTTCCTTATAGGGATTTTTAGGTCTTTTTTCTGTGCCATCACAGCCCTATCTTCGATTCAGAAAGGGAGAAGGAACATGAAAATCAAGAATTTTTCCAGAAAGGCCGCTGTCGTTACGATGGCAGCAGCTATGCTTACAGGGGGAACTTCCGCTTTTGCAAGTGGATCAGGCCAGGATTATAATGGCGGCAATGATGGTGTTCAGCCGACTCCACCGGCACCCGTTGTTCAACCGGTATCACCTGTTTTTGAAGATACCTATGGATTCACGCATCTGACACGTTTTGATGCACAGCAAATTGCCAAGCAGCAGGGTCAGTCCCGTTTTGAGGTGCCAGGCTTTGACGCTTCTACTATTCGCAATATCCCATCTGCCAAAGGCAAAGATGCAAACGGCAATATCATTGATCTGGATGTATGGGACACTTGGCCGCTGCAAAATGCCGATGGTACAGTAGCCAACTATAACGGCTACGAAGTAGTCTTCGGTCTGGCGGGCGATCCCAAAGTATCTTCTGATACATTCATCTACCTGTTCTATAAAAAAGCTGGCGACCAATCGCTGGATGCCTGGAAAAATGCAGGCCGCGTCTTCAAGGATACCGACAAAATGGTGCCAAATGACCCGATTCTGAATAATCAGTCCGAAGAATGGTCCGGTTCTGCGACCCTGACCAAAGATGGCAAAGTGCGCTTGTTCTATACGAATCGTCAGCCATGGGATGCCGATAAAGGATTCTTCGGCAAGCAGACCCTGACTACGGCTCAGGTCAATGTATCCGAGCCTTCCAATGATACGCTGCAAGTAAATGGTGTAGAAGATTTCAAATCGATTTTTGATGGCGATGGCAAAATGTATCAGACTGTCGATCAGGCATTCCGTGCAGGCGACTATTCAGATAACCATACGCTGAGAGATCCGCACTATGTAGAGGATAACGGTCACAAATATCTGGTGTTCGAAGCCAATACCGGTTCGGAGACGGGGTATCAAGGTCAATCGATGCTCTCTAACAAAGCTTATTACGGCGGAGATGACAAGTTCTTCGAGAGCGAACGCGAGAAACTGCTGAACAGCCCGGATCGCAATTTCATTACGATTGCAAATGGTGCACTTGGTATTATCGAGCTGAATGATGATTATTCCCTCAAAAAAGTCATGAAGCCACTGATTGCTTCGAATACCGTAACCGATGAAATTGAACGCGCCAATATTTTCAAAATGAATGGTAAATGGTATCTGTTCACCGATACACGCGGCGCCAAAATGTTCGTGGATGGTGTGGATGCAGAAGATATCTACATGCTCGGTTATGTAGCCGATTCAATCGATGGTCCATACAAGCCACTGAACGGCAGTGGACTGGTACTGCACCAGGATCTGAATAAACGTGATATTACCTGGAATTATGCACACTTTGCGATTCCACAGGTCAAAGGCAACAAAGTAGTTATTACCAGCTATATGACCAACAGAGGATTCTATAATGATCATCACTCTACCTTTGCACCAAGCTTTGAAGTGATGATCAACGGCAATCGTACCAAAGTAATGCCAAACAGCACGCTGGAACAGGGACAGGTAACATCCAAATAAGATATTATATTGATAATCATATCGAAAGATCTGATAGTACAGTAAGGCAGGAAAGGCAAGCAGACAAGTAATGCAACAGGAAAAGAAAATGTCCGGGTAGGAGCGGCATTTTCTTTTCCTTTATTACTTTTAACGACAGCAAGTTAGCCGGCTTGATAGGCGGTAATAGGGGGAAGATAACCAACACGAGGAGGTGCCCACTTGAATAACAACATCCCGACATCCAGACGTCGTCGTACACTGGTCATTCTCGGTGTCATTATGCTCATTATACTGGGCGCATTGTTATATTATTTTACACAGAATCATGCGGAAGGCAGCAGTCAGGCTAGCCCACCCGGTACCGCACATCTGAACAATCAGCGGGCCAATTATCATTTTACGGTTCCGGACAAGTGGATGAATGATCCGCAGCGTCCTGTTTATTTCAAAGGCAAATATCATTACTATTATCTCTATAACAAAGACTATCCGAATGGTAATGGCACCGAATGGCGCCATGCTACCTCCACCGATCTGGTGCACTGGCAGGATCAGGGAGTAGCCATTCCCAAATATACAAATAAAAATGGAGACCCGTGGTCAGGCTCTGTGGTCGTGGATACCCATAACACCGCCGGTTTTGGCAAAAATGCGTTTATCGCGATTCTGACCCAGCCATCTGCCAATGGCGGAGCACAGGAGCAGTATCTCTGGTATTCCAAAAATGGAGGCAAAACATTCACCTCCTACAGCAAAAAGCCTGTTCTGGCGAATCCGGGTACTGCCGATTTCCGGGATCCCAAAATCATCTGGGATCCCCAGTCGAAACACTGGGTTATGCTCATGGCAGAAGGTAAAAAGATCGGCTTCTATACGTCAACCAATCTCAAAAAGTGGACCTATACCAGTGGATTCCTGACCGATAATGTGGGTACACTGGAATGTCCGGATCTGTACCGGATGCAGGCGGCGAACGGCGCCTACAAATGGGTGCTGGGAGCCAGTGCCAATGGCCGTGGAGCAGGTAATCCCAATACCTATGCCTACTGGACCGGCAGCTTTAACGGCAAGAAATTTATCGCCGATCGGCAGGAGCCCAAGTGGCTGGATCATGGATTTGACTGGTATGCAGCAGTGACCTTCGATATCGTCGGAGCTTCCAATCCATATGAGCAGCGTTATGCACTGGGCTGGATGAACAACTGGGATTATGCCAACAATACGCCTACTCTTCAGGAAGGATTCAATGGCATGAATTCTATCGTTCGCAAAATACGGCTTCGTTTTAATGGACAATCCTATGTGCTGTCCTCACAGCCGATTGGAGCGATCAGCCTGTTGCCTGCCTCGACCCAGAAATTTCAGCGAATGGAGGTAGATGGCTCCAAGACGCTGAATGCCAGCGGAGCCTCTTACCAGCTGGATGCCGATATCTCCTGGTCCCAGCTGAAAAATGCAGGACTGCGACTACGGGAATCAGCAGATCACAGTCGCCATGTCGATGTGGGCGTGTTCACCGAAGGGGAAGGGTACACATACGTGAACAGAGCGTACACCAACCAACCGGATACGGACGGTAACAGTCTGGAGAGCCGGGCACCGTTCAACACTGCCAATCACAAAGTACACCTCAAGATTCTCGTCGATAAGAACAGCATCGAAGTATTTGTGGATGACGGCACAGTAGCCTATTCCAGTCTGATTTTCCCGAATAAAGATGATCAGGGAATCAGCCTGTTCTCGGAAGGCGGTCAAGCCGTGTTCGAAAATGTAGTGATTCGACATTTTGATCAGTAGGCTCACAGATACAAGGAAGAATGCAGGGTACGCTGCAATATAATGTACTTGATACCCAATCAAGTTATTCCTATCAGAAACAACTATAGAAGAAAAGTATTTTTATAAAAAAAAGGATGGACTTCTCCACTATGAAATTCTACGTGGGGAGTCCATCCTTTTTGCTGCTGTACGAGTCAGCGAAGTATAGCTATATTATTGGAGTTCCTTGATCATGCGGATATGCGGAATGCCATCTTCCAGAAATTCATCCGAATCGGCTGTATATCCAAGACGTTCATAAAATCCGCGTGCCTGAGTCTGCCCGTGCAGCTTGGCGCGTGTCAGTCCATGACTTTTGGACATCTCTTCCAGTTTTTGAACGAGCATCTGTCCGATTCCGTATTTGCGGTGGGTATCAACTACACAGATCCGCTCCAGCTTGGCGATTCCATCGACTTCGCGCAAACGTGCCGTGCCTACGGGTTGTTCCCCATCGTAAGCGATAATATGCGGAATACCGGCACTGTAGTTATCCCACTCATCATATTCGTCTGCGAGCGGTACACCCTGCTCATTAACAAATACGATTTTGCGGATAAACAGACAATGGTCCAGTTCGTATTCATTTTCTACCTGCTTGATTTGGATATTGGGCATGTGATCACCTGTCCTTGTTCATTTGAAATGGAATGTGTAATAGAGCTATCATTATATCTAACCCGTATGTACATATCAAAACATGGAGCATAGTTGTAACGCTTCTGACTTATAAGGGAACAGTTCAAAATGTGGATTCTTTTTTGGGCTGCTTTGCCGTATATTGATTAGAGGTGTACATACGTCACAGGAATCAACGGATAAACAGGAAGGTGTGAAAAGATGGAGTTTATGCTTCAGGAAGCGACGATTCGCCAGCTTCAGCAGGCGATGGAGTTAGGAGAGCAGACCGCTGTCTCTCTGACAACAGCCTATATGCAGCGTATAGCTGAGATTGATCAGGACGGACCGCTGCTGCGTTCTGTGATTGAACTCAATCCCGATGCGATTTATATTGCTATGCAGATGGATCAGGAAAGAGCAGCAGGACAGGTTCGCAGCGAACTGCACGGAATTCCGGTGCTGATCAAGGATAATATCAATACCGGGGATCATATGCATACAACAGCTGGTTCACTGGCACTGGCCGATTCTTTTGCACAGGAAGATGCTTTTCTGGTGAAAAAATTGCGAGCGGCAGGAGCAGTCATTCTGGGCAAGACCAATCTGACGGAAATGGCGAACTTTATGGCAATAGATATGAAGAATGGCTATAGCTCACGAGGAGGGCAGACATTGAACCCTTACGGACCTGGGCAACTCGATGTAGGAGGTTCCAGTGCGGGCTCCGGAGCAGCTGTAGCCGCCAATCTCTGCGTCGTCGCTGTAGGTACAGAGACTAACGGTTCGATTATGAGTCCGTCGGCGAACAATAGTCTGGTCGGAATCAAGCCGACGCTTGGTCTGATCAGCCGCACAGGTATTATTCCGATCACGTACACCCAGGATACCGCCGGACCGATGGCACGGACAGTCACCGATGCAGCAATCCTGCTCGGCATTCTGGCAGGGCAGGACGAGCAGGACATAGCGACTCTTGCTTCTCCTGCGGACACAATAGATTACACAACCAGCCTCGATCCAGAAGGTCTGCGGGGAGCACGTATCGGCATTAACCGATATTATATGAAAGATCTGACTGAAGAAGAGCGGACGATTATGGAAGCTTCGATCGAAGCCATGCGTCACGCCGGTGCGGTAATTGTAGAGGGGACCAATCTTGCCGAAAGTGCCGAAGAACCAACCGTACTGCTGTACGAGTTCAAATCGGCGCTGAATCGCTATCTGTCTACACTTGGTCCAGGTGCACCGGTACGTACGCTCAAGGAAATGATCGATTACAATCATTTGCATCATCGGGAGACACTGAAATACGGACAGGATATACTGCTGGCAGCGGAATATGAGACCTCCGGCAGAATGACGGAATCCAAATACATTCAGCACCGCCTGCAGTATCTGAAAAATGCGCGTGAAGATGGTATTGATCGACTGCTGCGCGAGCATCAGCTGGATGCTATTTTCAGTCCACGATTTACCGATACGCCTGCAGTGGCTGGGTACCCATGTATTATTGTGCCAGCCGGTTACCGCCGGGATGGTCTGCCGTTTGGAATCAATTTTATGGGTACGGCATACAGCGAACCGGAATTGATTCGTATCGCCTATGCTTTTGAGCAGGTGGTACCGGCACGTCGCAGCCCTGTTTTATAGAGAATCCTTAAGATCCAAATGTATAATCTGATGTGCTCAGCGTGAAAAAGAGATCAGGACCGTCCTTGAGGGACGGTCTTTTTTGTTCTTCAAAAGTATGTAAGCAAGCAGATAAAAGTTGGTATATTACTTTTAAAAAAAAGCAGAAAATCACATGTGTTTTTATTGATAAATACAAAATATTTCCAGGATAAAAACCGATATGTACAGTAGATGTATCTATTGCCAGGATGGAAAGTAAAATTACATGTTAATCAAGCTCTGTGTATAACTATACAAATTGTTACAGCTATAACCATTTTTCTATGATTTACCGACAAAGTAATATAGTTATTTAGCTAAAATTTAGAGAACAGACATCAAGGAGGCACTATGAACCCATCTACAGTCACCACCGAAAAAATCCATGCTGATCCCTATGAGAAGCTGGCATCCAAGCTCCTTTTGTATACATTGCTCGGTATTCTGATTTCCTGTATTCCGATCTTTGTCGGAATCTATTTAACAGGACTGGCATCCCTCGGTATTATGCTGGGTATGCTGGTTATTGTTTTTGTAATGTGTCCGTCTCTTATTTTGCTTTACCGCAAACTTCATCATTTGTCGGTCGGAAAATACTGGATTTCCGGATTCTCATTCATCGTTATTTTCTGTATTTTGTGGGTTATTCCTTCACAGGTAGGCTGGGCAGCTATCTATATTTATATTGCACTATCCCTGCTGTACCTGGATCGCAAGACCAGCATACTGAGTATTATTTATGCCGTTGTTATTGAGATTATCCATGTTATTTTCAATCCATTTATCAGTTCTTCTTCTCCTATGGATCTTGTTGTTATGTTCGCAGTTACCTTGATGGTCGGCGCGGTCGTCGTATCGATCTGTATTGTTGGCGAGAAGATGACCGAGCATCTGGAAGAGCAGCGTGGACAGCTGGATGAGCTGTTGCAGGAAATTGAACAATCGGCGGAGAAGCTGACTGCTTTTGGTACACAGCTGCAGCGCAATGTGGATGATACGGATCGGCTTGGTCGCGAGCTGACCACCGGATTTGGCGAGATTGCCAGCGGTATTGAATCCCAGGCAGGCAGTATCGGTGAGATTAACACATCGATTCAGCAATCCGAGAGTTTTATCAACAGTATTGGCCAGACTGCAGGAGACATGACCGAGCTGGCAGAGCGTGCAGCATCCCTTACACGTACAGGCAGTGATCAGGTAGAGAATCTGCGTGGCAGTGTCGCCGAAGTAGGACATGTGATCGATAATACGTACAGCGCGATGGGAACATTGCGAGCCTATGCAGAAGAGATCTCGAATGTACTGCAATCTATTGAGAATATCGCGAGACAGACCAATATGCTTTCCTTTAATGCAGGTATTGAAGCAGCTCGTGCTGGTGAACACGGCAAAGGATTCGCCGTCGTCGCCGAGGAAATTCGCAAGCTGGCAAGTGACTCCCAGCAGGCAACCGTTGATATCACCGATATCCTGACACGGATTCATCAGCAGACCGAGATTGTATCCGGCGGAATTGGACAGGGTAAAGATGCTATTGGCAGTATTCGTGTAGCCGCCGAACAGACCGAGCAGCTATTCACCAGTATTCTGGATGAGACTGTAGTCGTCTCCAGACGTTCGGTAGATATCGGATCATCGATCAAGGAACTGATCGAATCCACTCGTCATTCTGTGATGGAAATGGGTACGATCTCTGCCGTTACCGAACAGTCCAGTGCGGCAGCCAGACAGATCTCCTCCAGTCTGGAACAGCAGACCGGACGTGTCACCACGATTGCAGGCAGCTTTGGTGAACTGCAGCGCTTGATTGATGCACTGAATGCATCCCTAGAGAGAACCGTACAAATGGAACAGAGCATAACAACAGTGCCAGACGAAATTTAAAAACGTATAATAATTAAGAAATCTGGTTAATGATTAGTTGACGCTATTGTGTCATACGCTTCAAAAAAAGAAATATGTGTAATGAAATGATTTTCGACAAATATAGATTTTATCCTTATTACTAATCTGTAAAGTCCACAATAATCCTGCACAGTATGGCTAATCAAAAAGCACAAATCATTGTTTTCCCAAATGATTTGTGCTTTTTTGTTATCTTAAAGTTGCGTTTTTACGTATTGGGTCTTTTGTCCAGTTTCTTATCTGGAGGATTGACTAAATACTAATCATGAATGAAGATGAATATATATCCACTTAATACCATTATATGGTTACTTTTTACATATAGTGGTCCCCCTCTTGATGGTTTTGCCAGATTAGAACGCTTGTCTGAACTGATTCTCTGCCGTATGGTCACCCAATCCAAAGGAGGAATTAGCATGCAGCAATCCGGTGTTTCTGTAGAGCAAATCATTGCCATGATCAGCGAAGTAAAGGAAGATCCTGCCTGTCTTACCCGTCTTGATAGCGATTCCGATATTATTCATGATGCCGGTCTCGACTCTCTCCAGCTTATCCATTTTATCCTGCGTGTAGAAGAGAATTTCGATGTGGAAATTGATTTTGAAGAGTTTGATATGGATCATCTCGGTTCCATTGCAATGTTCTGTGATTTTGTAAATAAAGCCCAATCCGACGAAACAGTCCATCCGTTGGAAGCTTGACCCTACATAGCTGTAGGGATGGGGATACAGCATAGAGCTGATATCATAATGCAGCAATCAAGAATACTTTATCCAGCCTGGAGACACTACCATATATAAAAATTAAAACGCTATTATTTTTGATTATTTGCTTGTTTATTGATTTTGCTTAATTATTAATCCTCTGTTGTATACACACAACTGTTATTTTGTATGCGTTAACAATTGAATAGGACTGTCTTTCGGTATCAGGCACTTGGTAACAACGAATCCGGGGAAGAGGTGTTTTCCGTGCAACCAAGAAGTGAAGTGACAATCGACCGCGAAGCCTTTAAGCTGATCAAACGAACTGTCCGTAATGCCGCCGTATCTTACCGTAATAAGGTGAAGGACCCTACCTACAAAACGCCTATACCGCAGTCGCTCGGCATCAAGCTGACCAACCGCTGCAATCTGCGCTGTACACACTGTTTTCAGTGGAATGAAGACGGCTATCACCACAATATGGAGAAAGCCGAGCAGAATATGGATCTGGATCCAGCCATTTTCAAACAGCTGCTGGATGATACCAAGAGCGCCAAATCACGCCTTTACTTATGGGGTGGAGAACCAATGTTCCACCGTCAGTTCAGTCAGATTCTCGAACATATTCAAAATGACCGGCGTGAAATGACCATCTGTACCAACGGACTGCTGATCAGCAAGCATCTGGATCAGATTCTGGATCTCTCGGAAAATCTGGAACTGCTGATCGCTGTAGAGGGATTTGAGCGCGAGCATGATCTGATCCGCGGCAAAGGAACATTCCAGAAAACAATGAAAGAAATCGACCACCTCGTCGAGCTGCGTGACCAGGGCATCTACAAAGGCCGGATCTCGGTGCATGCTGTAATCAACGATAATATGATCGGACGCATGTCGGAGCTGCTGGAATTTTTCGAATCAAAAAAGCTGGATCTCGTTATGCTGTGCTTCCCTTGGTATATCTCCAGGGAGACATCGGTCAAAATGGATCACTATTTCGCCGACAAGTTCAGCTGGCTGCGCCAACTGGATGAGCGTCATATCAGCAGCTGGCATGCTTTTAAATACAAAATCAATCCTGAAAAAATGGAAGCGCTGATGGACGATCTACACCAGATCAATGACCGTGTCTGGAAAATCCGGGTGCGTTATCAGCCGGGACTGGACTACGATGAGATCGACAAGTTTATCCATGGCGATGAAATGACAAGTCGTTGTTCCAACAACTGTCTGGCGCTTACTTCACGTACGGATATTATTCCGGATGGCAGTGTAATGCCTTGCAAATTCTTCGCTGAATTTACGGTCGGGAATCTCAAGGAGAAGAGTCTCAAGGAAATCTGGGATTCCGAAGAATATGAGCAGATCCGCAAAACGATTAATGAAGGCGGTCTGACCCCGGCTTGTTCCAAGTGCAGTGTGCTCTATCTGCATGGTGCAGGTGCCCTGCAGTCGCTCAATTATATCTGATCGGACAGGAGGCGAGAGTATGAGCGTAAGTGACAAGACGATTCTGCCCCTGCTGAGCGAAGTTCACAATATGCAGCCGGAGCATCTGGAGCTGATGCTGGGTTCCGAACCGTCGGTAGCGGGAGCTGCTACAACAGCCCGGATATTAACGCGGGCAGATGATCATTTTGTGATCAATCATTGCTACTACGGTGCCAAGCAGGCGATGCTGGAACAGTGCAGTATTCATATGGATGAGACGGATATTTATTTTCTCAGTAATGGAATTTCATTTAACTATGCTGGTGATATTCATACATTCGGTCTGCGTCCGATCAGGGAGATGCTGCAGGAATGGATCACCCATACCGGGATTGCACTCGCGTATACGGATACAACGCAGGAGCAGCAGGAACATCATGCCATGCTGCAGGAATGGCATGATGTATTGAGTCGTGGCAATACACTGCTGCTGCATGTCAAAACCGAGAATCTGGTCTACAATCCCCTATATACCGACAACCCCGGCAAGACACATATGATCCAGCTGTATGGTCTGCATTCACAGGAGAATATTGCTTATGTAGGCGATCACTTCCTGCTTGATTCGTCCGGATCGGTACTGGGCTACAGCGGTCCGACCAGCTTGTCCGATCTGCTGGAAGGAACGGTAGAATACGCCTATATGAATCATACCGGAGACGCTGTTATGGACGAGCAGCAGATTATAGCCGTCTGTACGGCTCATCTGGATGAATTCCTGAATGGACAGGATCAGGGTACGGCAGGAGCATGGGGAATTGCTGCCTATCGCAGGCTTGTTCGTGATATGGAGCAGATGAGTCTGCTGGAAGGCGAGGCATTCGCGGAAGCCTGTGATACTGTGTATTACCATCTGCGGATTGAAAGTCTTAGTCATCTGATGCGTTATACCGATCATTTTATCCGTAAATACCGGGATAAACTGGGTATACCGGGTGAGCAGCTTCAAGCGGAGATTACAGCGCTGAATCAGGATACCAAGCGTCATCTGCTGCAGCTGTACAAAATGGGACTGCAAAACAGTCCTCATAAGATGGATGCCTATATCCAGCGCAGCACAGAGCTGCTTGACCGGATAGAGCTGCATTTATCGAGCCTGCAGCAAGCATTATCCCGTGTTGCTGTCTGACCTTGTCAAGAACATGAAGTCAATCCGATGAACCGATATTAACCAGTTATTTGTGCAGCCTGCTTACGGATCTTACCTGCATCGCATCATGGATCACAGGTGACCGGGAGCAGGCTGTCTATTACGATAGCCGGAAAGGAAGGGATAAGGATGCAGGAACTACAATCAGGTGCATCAAGATCACCTGTACTACATATGGGCACCTTTGAAGCGGAACTGCACTGGCGAGAACATAATCTGGCAATTTTACCTGCGCTGCCGGACAGGGAAGCGGAGAAGATTGTCACCGCGATGGATGAACTGCTGTTCAGCTTTTGCCAGCCGGGTGATCTACTGCTGACACGTTATGCGATAGATCCTGCCCAGCGTAATTATACACGCCAACTGGGCTTTGATTTTATGAGCAATACCGTGCATCTGCAGCCGGATGAAGCGGCAATACCCGCGCCGATTGCTGCCGCAGCAGGATATCGACAGGCAGCAAGTCCGCAGCGTACAGCCAAAGAAATCACCCATCCGATCTCCGTCTTTCAGCTGCTCTATGATCATGGCAGTATGCTGGCAGACCAGCTGCCGCTGTCAGGAACTCAATTGTCACCATTTGCCTGGGTGCCGTATATCAAGGAAGCCAGTCAGCGGTTCGGTATTCACAGTCAGCATCCACCGCTGGAGATTGTACGCCGGGTGAATACCAAGCGGTATTCCGCAGAGATCAAGCAGCGGATTGGTCTGGAGAATCCGGGAATCTACGTAACCGGTACAGATCAACTGGAAACAGTAGGCCGGAAGCTGCTGGAACATGGAACCTTTATGATCAAGGATAATTACGGTGTATCCGGCAAAGGAAACATCCATATCGAATCACCTAATATGCTGGCGCGCATCGCGGGCAGTATCCGCAAGCAGGAAGACAAAGGACGCAATGTAGAGTTTGTACTGGAACGCTATCTGGACAAGACACGGGACTTTTCCTGCCAGTTTTATATTACGGAACAGGGTGATATCGAGATTATATCTGTACAATGGCTTGCGAACTCACAGTTTGCCTACCGGGAATCGCTGTCTCCGGATGCCGATTTTATGGATCAGCTGGAACGTTATCACTATTTTGAGACCATGGAACAGATTAGCCGGGAGCTCTATCAGGATGGCTATTATGGACATGTATGTATTGACTCGATGGTGCTGCAGGATGGAACGCTGGAACCGATGGTAGAAATCAATGCCCGTCAATCAATGAGCCTGATCAAAAATAATATCGACCAGTATCTGCGCCAGCAAGGGCTTCAGGGGAATATGACCAATTACACAGTGTCCCATGACGGTTCACTATCTCATGAGCAGCTGCTGGGCGAGCTCCAGCGTACCAATCTGCTTTTCCTGCCGGAAACCGGGCAGGGTATCTTTCCATTAACCTCAGCTGCCCTATCCGTCAACCATCCATCCCAACCCGACGGCAAAAAACACAAAGGACGCCTGTACCTGTCTGTAGTCACCGATCAGGAAGAGACCAAAAAGCATTTGCTGCGCCGCCTGGAACAACTTTTAACTGCAAATAACTTTCAAATCCTGAACTGATCAGCGCTTAGTGTCTGGCAGTATAAGCGTTGCCTGCTTTCCATTAAAAGAAAAGGATGATCCATATGACCGTCACCATTTTGTGTTCGGGTTTTGGACTGGGGTTCTATACACCGGGATTACTTGTAGAAGCGGGGTTCAGGCGCCGCGGGATTCCGGCGGAAGTGCTTGTTTTTGAGAATGTCATGGATGAAGATCAGCGTCACAAGGTCGATAACAGCCGTAGAGCCTATCACCAGGATTTCTCGGTAGCCCTGATGTCCCAGCGTATTCCGCAGGATATTCGCAAAAGCATGAATGAAGAGCAGATGGAGCAGCTGCTGCACAGCTGGGAAGCGGAAGGAAGAAGGCATTTTATCGTTCTGTCCGGACACTGGATTTATCTGCTGGATATGTACAGAGAGCGCATCGGAGCAGAGCAGCTGCATGTCGATCTGCTCTATCTGGATGTCTCCGACTCCCCATCCTGGCGCAATGTCAAAAAGCGTCTGGGTCAGCTTCATGATCGCTACCGGGAAGTATGGCTGTTCGGCGAACCGCAGAAGCCAATGCAGACATATATCGATATCGCTGGTTCCGATCCTGTTCTACCTTATGAACAGAGGGAACGCAGACTGTTGGTACATGGCGGCGGGTGGGGAATGGGAACCTATCGGGAACATCTGCAGCATCTGGAACAGTCAGGCTATGGGCTGGATATCGTCCTGTATGAAGGCGATGAGGCAGGTCATACAGACAGAGGACAGCGGTATTACCGGATGGATCCGCAGTGGCGTACCTGGAACCGGAATGAGCAGGGGAGACATACGTTTCCACCTTTTGCCGAATATATTCCTGATGCAGCTGCAACAGCGTATCGCATACATGAAGACTATCATCTGCTGTGTGAAGTAGAGCGTCGTGTTATGGCAATAGTAAGCAAGCCGGGCGGAGGGACGCTGGCAGATTCTTTTGCTTCCGGTACGCCTGTAATATTCCTGGACCCATTCGGGGAACATGAGCGTCATAATGCAGAGCAGTGGGAACAATACGGATATGGTATTACTTATCAGCGCTGGATGAGTGAGTACGGTGGTGATCATCAGATTCTGGAACAGCTGCACCGTAATCTGATACAGGGCCGCAGCAGGCTGCCTGGTTATGTGGATCAATACAGCGAACGTAATACATTGGAGCCAGCAGCGATCAGGAGGAATCTATGAAAGAAAATCACAATATCGTTCAGCTGCCAGTGCGCATGGATGAATACCTGATGTCGCTTCAGTCTATTCCCCGGATCGAAGTTCCTGTTCGAATGGGCATTCTGGGCTGTTCGGGGATCGTACCGCGTGCCGTATTGGAACCGTCCGCTCACGTATCTACTATTGAGATTGCCGGAGCTGTCAATCGTACGTATGACAAAGCCAGACAAATGGCCGACCAATATGGGATTCCAACTGTATATAATAGCCTTGATGAACTGCTGGCGGATGAGCAGCTGGATGCTGTCTATATTGGTCTTGGCAATCGTCTGCATGCCCCATGGATTCGGCGTGCACTCGCTGCCGGCAAGCATGTGCTGGTAGAGAAGCCTCTTTGTCTGGACCCTGCGGAACTGGACGGACTGGAGGAGACTGCCCGGCGATCCGGCGTTCATCTGACAGAAGGCATTATGATTGCTCATCATCCCTGGCAGCAGGAGCTGCGCAGCTGTATACAATCCGGCCAGTATGGAGAGTTGCAGCGTATACAGACCCGTATTACGATTCCGGCCCGTGATGGTCATGCCGGCAATTATCGCAGCCAGCCTCAGCAAGGCGGAGGCTGCTTCTGGGATCTGGGCTGTTATTGGCTGCAATTTCTGCAGGCTGTAACGGGTATTGAGCAGGCGCAGTTTGAAGGGAAGTCCGATTTCGATGGACCGAACGGCTGCGATTGGACCTTTGAAGCGCAGGCAAGGCTGCAAAACGGCATTATCGCCGATGCTATATTTTCGTTTGAACAGCCCTATGCTTCGAGGCATATTCTTCATTTTGAACATGCAACGCTGACAATTAATGATTTCTTCCGCTGCAATCTGGGATTTTACCGAATCAAATTCAAGGTAGCCTTGCTTCAAAATGGAGCCGGGACGGGCGAAGTGCATCAGCATGTATTTGATCCGGTCAATTATTATGTCAATCAGCTGCGTTTTTTCAGCGATGTCGTGCGTGGTCAGCAGACTAATCTGTCTTTTGCCGAATCTGCGGAGCGCATTCGCTTATTGTCCAGTATCTATGCAGCCGCTCGCAAAAGTATGATGATGCCCGAGCTGTAAAATACAGGTGTATAACATCATTATGCCAAAAACCGCCTGTCCGCTTTCTGGTTGGAAAGCAGGCAGACGGTTTTTGGCATGTAAACTAATAATCAGGCATCAGGCAAAAGCTCCTGCCAATCCAGCATAACCAGCGGTTTGGGACCGAGCGCTTCGGCAGCGCAGATAGCCAGCTGGTAATTAGCATCGACCATAATTTTGCGGAAATAACAGATCTGACCGGCATGATCTTCCCAGCTGCCGGAGGAGTCCTCGTCCGGACGTGGTGGACATAGCTGTGCTGTCCCATTATGGGCAATATCAATAGCAAATGAATCCAGCGGAACAGAAAGCCCTTTGCCTATATATTTGATGTAGCTTTCTTTCAATGTCCACAACGTGTAAAATAATTGAAGTTGTTGCTGTGGAGAGGCTTTCATCAGCAGCTGATACTCGGATGCAGTAAAGAAGCGTTCGGCAATTGCAAAATCAATAGGACGTACCTGTTCAATATCGATTCCGACAGGAACGGTACCATCTGCACATACAACCCAATCTCCTGCATGTGAAATATTAAAATAAATATCCGGATATTCATCCAGATAAGGCTTGCCATACGCATTTTTGGAAAAGGACACCGAATTGGCGGACAGATGATAACGTTGGCGCAAAATCTGCAGCAGCAGGGCTTCACCGATCAGACTGCGCTGTGCATCCTGCTGTCTGTGAAATTTGAGCGAAGCTTGCTTTCTTTCTTCGGATACTGCTTCACGCAGACGTTCCATGCCATCTTCCGGAATCAAATCGGGCACATATACACCGGTCACAGTAATCAATAGAAGATCCTCACTTTCGGGCAAGCGATTGCTTGTTCTGGTCTGCAGATCAGGGAAGTACTCCTAGTCAGACTACTTTGCTGCAGAATACGCATAACCATATATTGACGAATAATCCAGTGAACGTCAACATACGCAGAATACGCATGAGGGAGAAGCAATCTACATACATCTGTTTTAATTAAAATTTAAATGTATTAATATGAAAAGGATGACTATGAGGTTATCTGCTTATTTCGTAAAAAGAAGCTAAAGCGATTATGATAGAGACAGTAGAATAGATAGATGTAATCCGCAACGAGGAGGAAATACCGTGTCAGAAATCAAACATTTACCTTACCAAAGTGAAGATAACTATTTTGTACAATTGATTCCCGATGTACAATTTACCCGTTTCCCGAATGGATCGTCCCTCAAAATGAACATTTTGCGTCCGGTCTCGCATATTCCATTGCCGCTGATCGTCTGGATCGTGGGAGGTTCATGGGTCGATGTGGATAATTACAAGCATGTACCTGTATTGTCCGAACTGGCTGCACAGGGATATGTGATTGCCTGCATTGAGTATCGTACGGTTAACAAAGCGCCTTTCCCGGCACAGCTGGAAGATGTAAAAACAGCGATTCGATTCCTGCGTACTCATGCAGATGAATATGGTATTGATGCGGAACATGTCGGCGTATGGGGTCATTCAGCAGGCGGACACCTCGCGGCTCTGGCTGGCGTTACCGGCAGTCAGCCGGAATGGGACACCCGTGGAGACTGGCAGGGGGTATCGAGTCAGGTAACCGCTGTGGTGGACTTCTGCGGACCTATCGATGTACAGGCTGACTTTCAGACCGAATACGAATTACCGGTTATTTCACTGCTGATGGGCGGACCGATCCGGCATATGGCAGATAATGCGGCACAGTCCAATCCGGTCAGTCATATTCAGACAGGAACTGCTTCCGGAATTCCGCCATTTCTCATTATGCACGGCGATCAGGATGAGATGGTACCACTTCGTCAAAGTCGTTTTCTGTATGATGCTCTGCTGGAAGCAGGGGCCGAAGCAGATATGTATATCCTCGAAGGAGCACGGCACTCCTCTACAGGTCTGATGACCCGTCAGGATGTAATGGAGGCAGTTAGCCGATTTTTCGCAGTTCATCTCAAAGGATCCTGAATGAAATTACACAGATGCATGATAAATGACGATATAAGACCATGGCATATGAAAGATTGAGAGGGATCATTAATTGGATAATCACGAATATGACGTTCTCCAGAATTTAATTGCCGAAAATGGAGTCTACCGTCCTCTGTTTGAACATCATCCCGATGCTATCTATGTAATGGATCTGGACGGTAATTATATTTATACAAATCCTGCAGTGATGCGAATGAGCGGATATTCGCTGGAAGAGCTGCGTTATATTGATAAAAGGCTGATTTTTGGAGAATCGCGCCTTCACTTTCGGTCGCCTTATTTTCAGCAGGTACTGCAGGGCGGGTCCGTTCAATATGAGACCGAAATTTATCATAAGGACGGACACGCTATTTATCTGGATGTTACCTATGCACCGGTAATGAAAGAAGAGCAGGTAATCGGTATTTTTGGTGCTGCCAAGGATATTACTTCTCGCAAGCAGGCGAGTGAACAGCTCAAAGCGAGCGAAGAACGTCTCGCCCTGGCCCAGGATATTGCCGGTTTTGGTTGCTGGGACTGGAACCTGGATACCCAGGAGCTAACCTGCACAGACAAGTTTTTCGAGATTCTGCGTCTGAATCATGATTCTCCGCAGATCATGTATCGTCGCTTTCTGGCAAGAGTGCATCCCGAAGATCGCAGTGACGTCAGTGAAGCTTTTCGAAAAGCGATTGATGAAGGAAATATTCATGTGGAATGCCGGTTGACCGGCCAGTATCATGAGGTGCGCAATGTTTCTATTCGCGGACGGCTGGTAGAAGTAATGCCAGGAGAATCGCAGCGTATCCTGGGTACGATTCAGGATGTAACCGAACAGCGGCTGATGGAGAATCTGATCCGTGAGAGCGAAAGGCAGTACCGGATGCTCTCGGATAATACAATGGATCTGATCTCGACACATACTGCTGATGCACAGCTCAATTTTCTGTTTGCGTCGCCATCCCTCAAAAAGCTGCTGGGCTATGAAGTAGAAGAGATAGTCGGTACGAGTGCGAGCAGCTATTATCATCCCGAGGATTATGAAGTGGTACAGATTTATCTGCAGTCTATCCTGTATTCCCGAGATCAACATACCGTATCCTTTCGCTTTCGGCACAAACAGGGGCATTATGTATGGTTGGAGACGAGCGGTACCTATACGCCAAGCAGAATGGAAGGAATCAGCGGTACTATCGTAGCAGTATCCCGTGATGTGTCGGATCGCAAATTTGCGGAGCAGCAGCTGTTGGAGAGTGAGCAGCGCTACAAATCGCTGGTCGAATATAATCCATCGGGTGTGTATTCATTTGATCTGGCAGGAAGATTGTTTACCCTGAATCCGGTAGCCGAGATTCAGAGCGGTTATGCAGCAGACCGATTGTTGCAGACTCATTTTACCGATCTGATCGATGGCGATTACCAGATTGCAGCACAGGAGCATTTTAATAAAGCCCGTATGGGCATGCCGCAAAATTATGATACGGTACTGGTGCATTCTTCCGGTAACCGGATGGAAGTGAATTTTACCAATGTACCGATTATTGTTGGTGGGCAGGTCACCGGAGTCTTCGGCATTGCTACGGACGTAACGGAGAACAAACGTTATCTGGAGCAGATTCAGACGATCAGCAAAGAGTATAATCTGATTCTCAGTTCGGTATCGGAAGGGATCTTCGGCGTGGATACCCAGGGGAATGGAATCTTTATCAATGCGGCGGCAGCGAGAATGCTGCAGCTCCCGAGAGAGCAGTTTATCGGTGTACCGGTACAGCAATCGCTGGTGCAGGCACGTGCAGATGGAGAAGCCTATGCTGCCGGTCAGAATCCGGTAGGTCTGACGATGAGCGATGGAATCTCCCGCAGGGTGACAGAAGATGTATTTTTCCGCAGAGATGGCTCGAGCTTCTTTGTTTCTTATCAGACGAGTGCGCTATATGACCGTGAGCAGATTATTGGAGTTGTTGTGGTATTCAGCGACCGTACGAATGAAAAGGCCATTATCGAAGCCAAGGAGTCTGCTGAACGTGCAGCCTATGCCAAGTCACAGTTCATCTCACTAATTAGTCATGAACTTCGTACACCAATGAATGCTATTATCGGTATGTCCGAGCTGGTACAGGATTCTCCGCTAAATGAAGATCAGCAGTTTTATATGGAGATTATCCGCCAAAACAGTGAAGAATTGATGAGAATGATGGATGATGTAACCGATGTGCACCGGTTGGAAAATGGGAATATCCGGCTGGAAGAGCGCATATTCGATCTGCATGAGCTGGTGGGATCGGTGTATGAATTGTTTTTGCCGGTCGCGCAGGAGAAACAGCTAGTGCTTGAGAAGCGTGTCGATCAGGAAGTGCCGCGTCAGGCCCGGGGCGATATGATGCGCATCAAGCAGGTATTGGTCAATATTATCGGCAATGCACTTAAATTTACCGATCGCGGAACCGTGGAGATTGTGGTAGGGGTCTCGCATATCTCCAGAGAGCATGGCATGCTGATTCATTTCCGGATTATAGATACGGGGATAGGCATCCCCGCAGATCGTCTGGGGGAACTGTTCCAGTCCTTTTCCCAGGTACATCAGGTGATGAACCGCCAATATGGCGGTACAGGACTGGGACTGTTTATCAGCAAAAATCTGATTGAGCTGATGAATGGTACGATCGGAGTAGAGAGCAGGGAACATGCCGGTTCAACATTCTATTTTACGATTCCGCTTAAGCTTGTGGATAATGAATAATAATCAAAAAAGCGCTGCTGCAGATTCTTGGATGATCTGCAGTAGCGCTTTTTGGTATACAGCCGTTTCCCGAAACCCGAACCGCTATGTGGTAGTGTCGTACCTGTTGCTAGAGCAACAGAAGCAGTTGCTAGTTATGCCTGCGTTGCATACATAATGGCGATCGTCTGTGGACCGCAGTGACTGGAGATTACGCAGCCTGCCTCTGTGATCATAACCTGGCGTGCATTCGTCTGTTCCCTGAGTACAGCCTGCATCATTTTTGCTTCTTCTTCGGCAAAGGAATGGACGACAAAAATGACTTCTTCGTCCAATCGGTCTGCATTGGCGATCGCATTACGGAGCAGCTGTTCGACAGCCTTTTCCCGCTTGCCACGGACTTTGTAAGCAGGTACCAGTGTGCCCTGTGGAGTCACTTCGATCACCGGCCGGATTTTGAGCAGACTGCCGATTAGATTCTGCATACCCGAGCAGCGTCCGCCCTTATATAGGTACTCCAAAGAATCGATAGCAAATTCTGTCTCAATCCGCCCACGCATATCGGTTAGCAGACGGATAATCTCTTGTACGGAGGCACCCGCTGCAGCGGCATGAACAGCCTTCATCACGAGCAGACCAATCGAGCTGGATAAATTCAATGAATCCAGTACATTGACCCGGCCCTCTTCCCATTCCTCTGCAGCGATGCGTGCATTGGCATATGTCGAGGATAAAGCAGAAGAAAGGCTGATATAGATAATATCCTGTCCGGCTTCGATAACAGGTGCAAAAGCTTGTATGAAATCAGCGGGTGAGGGTGCTGACGTCTTGGGCAGCTGTCCCTGCTGCTGAACACGTTGGTACAAATCGGCAGGCTTGATATCAACACCGTCCCGGTAGACCTGTTCTCCAAAAGTAACATAGAGTGGTACGATGCCCACCTGATGCTCATCCAGCCAGGAGGCTGGCAGATCGCAGGTACTGTCTGCAAAAATACGAATGGAATTCATAATATTCTCCTGTCTTCCTGGTTCATTATCATAATAAAATAGACTGTGATATCACACAGCTGGGGTTATTATACCATGACTTGCATTTTGCCAAAATATACGGCAGAATTCGGGCAAAAAGTACTTCCGACATGCTTTCATGATTTCCTCACAAAATAATCGCTATAGATACGCTATAATAAAAAGGATTGTGTTTATCTGCGGGATCTACTCGCAATGATCTGACAGGAGGTTTAACATGCAACGTACGTATATTATAATCGGCTCCATTCTAGGCATGATTGGGGTAGGCATTGGAGCATTCGGTTCGCATATTCTGGAACCGATTATTGGAGCGAGAATAGAGACATTTCGCACTGGAGTCGAATATCATTTTGTCCATGCGATTGCCGTGTTGATTACAGCTGTGCTGGCCGGTGTATTCGGTGAATCGGCGCTGCTTCGCTGGGCGGCACGCCTGTTTACCGCTGGAGTCATTTTGTTCTCGGGAAGTCTGTATGTGTTATGTATTACCGGCGTAAAAGTATTGGGTGCTATTACACCACTAGGCGGGTTATGCTTTATTGCAGGCTGGATTCTGCTGGCTGTAGCTGGTGCCAAATACGGTAAAAAAACAGTGTGAATAGGGTAGAAGATCGATTGAAGTAAATGGATAGCTGTAAAGTTATGATCAAAGTGCATCTCTTTTTTGCGCATATGCACCAATAGAAGAGTATAAATTAGGAATATGTTTATACTTACACAAATGTGCAATATATGTTGCGGAAAATATCCAAAGCGCCTGTGGCTTCTGCCACAGGCGCTTTGGATATTTTTGCTGTTCTATTAAGCCGGTTTATACATGCTGGAAATCATCAATCTCATTAAGTTTGAAAGTATATACCTGCTTCTCATCCACATGGTATACGCTGATCGTCTGATCTTCATTATCGAATTTCAAAATCCGACAGGGGATCGAGAAGCGTTCGCCTCTACGGTTAATCGTCAGTCGAATAAGTTGATTTCCCTGAATATAGAGAGACAGCCAGCTGGACATGTCATTCTCAATTTTTTGCTGAAGAGCAGCAGCTGATTCGGCATCGGTACGCTGTTTTACAGGAGCAGGAGCTTCCTGTTGACGCAATGCTGCTTTGGCACGTACTTTTTGCGCGATTTCTACATTTACAGAGCTGCTTAGTTTGTCCGGTGATTGTTCGACAGCCTTGATTTTTTGTCCCCATTTAATGCCGGAGACAATTCGGAAGTCTGCCAGTTCCTCCTGATTATTAAGGATTTCCAGCAGCTTTTGAAGGGCAACCGCGTTGCTTGGTCCGGTAATCATAAGGTCGACATTGAATAAAAATTCGGTGTCATCATTAGTCTGCTGTTTCGTCATATTTCTCCCATCTCGCTTACTTTATCAGATTGGCAATCCCATTCCAAAATAAACTATATCATTTTAAGTAAAATATTCATAGGTCTTTAGAGATAGTTCTTAGGACTGGATGGATTTGGTGATATGCCTGGATGTTATGTTCATTTGTCCTGTCGACTACTCAATATATTTATCGGCTAAGTGTCGAAAAATGTTAGACAAATCATAGGCAAAAACACAAAAATACCGGGGTCTGATGCAACCCCGGCTGTGATCAAAATGATATCGGAATATCTATAGTATTGCCCTCTTATAACTGCCTATAACAACGTTTTTCAGCTCTGAAAAAGCTTTGGAAGGTTTTCGTTATAGGAAGGATATACCAGACCTTTTTCAGTAATAATAGCAGTTACATATTCACTCGGTGTAACATCAAAAGCCGGATTGAATACTTTGATATCTTCAGGTGCCGTACGTTTGCCAAAGCTCTCGGTTACTTCTTCTGCAGAACGTTCTTCAATTGGAATTTCGGCTCCTGTAGCGGTAGATAGATCAATCGTCGACAGCGGGCAGGCCACATAAAAAGGAATATTATGCGCTTTGGCGAGCACGGCTACACTATAGGTACCAATTTTGTTGGCTACATCGCCATTAGCGGCTACGCGGTCAGCGCCGACGATGACTGCTTGAATCCAGCCTTTGGACATAACCATGCCTGCCATATTGTCGCAAAGCAGTGTTACATCAATACCGGCTTGCTGAAGCTCAAATGCAGTCAGACGTGCACCCTGCAGTACCGGACGGGTCTCATCGGCATATACTTTCAGATGAATACCCTGTTCGTGAGCCAGATACATGGGAGCCAGCGCAGTACCGTATTTCGCTGTAGCGAGTCCGCCAGCATTACAGTGGGTGAGAACGCCCATGCCATCCTTGAACAGAGGCAGTGCATGTTCTCCGATCATGCGGCATACTTCTTCATCTTCCTCATGGATGGCTACAGCTTCAGCGAGCAGTCCGGCATTGCGGGATTCCGTTGTGCCTTCTTGTTCGGCAAGTTGATGAGCACACTTGTTCATACGATCGAGTGCCCAGAACAGATTAACAGCAGTTGGACGGGATTCTGCGAGATAGGCAGCTGTTTTGAGTACGTGCTTGAGCCAGGCAGCTGCATCTTCGCCTGAATACTCCCATGCGCCAAGTACAACACCATAAGCTGCCGAAATACCGATAGCCGGAGCTCCGCGTACTTTCATAGAACGAATGCCTTCGAATACCTGTTCAGCCGTGAACAGCTCCAGCATAACAATTTCATCCGGCAAGAGACGCTGATCCAGCATCAGCAGTTTATCTTCAGCCCAGCGAAGGGAAAGCAGCGGTTCAAAGGGGGCTTTAACGGGAACTTCATTGGATGGAATCTGATTATTCATAATAGAGAATCACTCCCTTGGATAATTACAAACATTAGAATATAGGATATCGGAAAACAATGTTTTTGCACAGTCTTTTTTCTGTTTTATTTCCTGTAGAGCCCCCGTTTTTTTGGTCTTCCGATGACCCTGGGCAAGGGCTGATTTCACATAGTGATTGTTTCGTCAATTGCTCACACGGGTAAGATGTATGCAGATGAGCCTGACATGTTTATCAATTTCACCAAAATTTATAGAAGTGAGGGATAAGAGCTATGTCTAACATTACAAATGAAAACTCTACTCAAACCAAACGCGTCGAAGAACTGTTGAATCTGCAGGTGGCTAACCTGAATGTATTGTATGTGAAAATCCACAACTTCCATTGGTATGTAAAAGGTGAGAACTTCTACACCCTGCATATCAAATTCGAAGAACTATACAATGAAGTAACGCTGAAAATGGACGAAATCGCTGAGCGTCTGCTGACACTCAAAGGTTCTCCGGCAGCGACAATGAAAGAATATCTGGAAATGTCCAGTATTCAAGAAGCTAACGGTAGCGAAGACGCTCGTACAATGGTACAGACCATTATCGAAGACTTTGCTACAGTATGCGAGCAGTTCCAGGAAACAATTGAACTGGCTGACGAGTCCGGTGACCAACCGACAGCAGATATGCTGATCGCGTTTAAAGCGGATCTGGAGAAACACATGTGGATGCTGCGCTCTTTCCTGGGCTGAGTTATCTCCACTTGATCATCAAATCAATTATTAACAACAAACCGCAATCTGTCTTAATGGACAGGTTGCGGTTTTATTTATGTAGACTTCTATAAAATACGATTTGATAATTAATCCAGGCTAATTATTTGATACATAATAGTAAAAATATGGTAATATGAAAAGGTAATATCTTATTACTAAAAACAGAAGGAGGTAAATAAGGATAAGCTCCTGTTCTGAAAATGAGCCTAGTTTGTTAAGCCGTAGTTCCGGAAACTTCAATACGAGAAAATCATCCTAACAAGGAAAACTCAAAAGAAGAGTAATAATTCAAAAGAAAAGAAACAAACTAAAATTAATTGTAAGCGTAATCATTTATGGATTTGCTTGGTTGATAGTTATTAATAACGTAAAGGGGAAATGAAAATGAGAGCAGCTACATGGTTGAAGAATATTTCATTTATACTCTTATTACCTTTGATTTTTAGTCTGGTACTGCCCGCTGGTTCTGCAAATGCCAAACCCTCCATTTCACCTCAAACCGAACCACCACCGGAATATTTCCATCATAACTGGTTTGAACCGATTTATCTTGGAGGCAATGCACGCGATTCTTCTTCCGAATGGACAACAAATAACAAAACAGATGTATCGGTTTCTTTTAGTATGGAAGGTGAAGGCGAACTGACGGTTTCTTACGAAGTATATAGTTATTATAGTGGGTGGATTCCTATGCACTCTGTAACCTTTACGGAATCCGGTAACTATGATTACAAAATGGGCTACTATCCTACGTTCCCGGATGATTTCTACCGATATCGTGTTGCTTACTATTTAAAAGAAACAAACGGACCATTTAGTGTATTTGGTGATGTGACGATTGATTATTACGACCGCTGGATTCCAACCGGCGGAGGCTGGTAATTCATATCGTCTATTTGGAATTTCCCTGTACCAATCAAAGATGCTGCTTGTCTTCTGGTAGGGGACGGAACACTCTTAGATAGAATACTAATGGAGTGTAATACACTGCTAATTATTCGCCGATGCCTAATTTATTCAAGCCATAGTTTGCAGAAATCGCAAACGGTGGCTTGAATTTGTTATGGATGCATTCATTTGCTTTTATTTCTTTTATAATAAAGAAAAATAGGGTAATGAAAAATCATGATGGGAGGCTTGCAGAAGATGTATATGAATGACGGACGTTTTATCGTAGAAGACAAAGACATTTCTGCAATCTGGTGTTACCGGGATCGGGATGGCATTCATTTTGAAGATGGATTTCGATTTGAAATGCAGCTGCAGGATATTGTCATCTATCCAGGCAGTATACAAGCTGTCGAACTCCCTCACGAATTGGCTTTTTCTTCAGATGAAGGCATTGAAGAAAGCATACGGTTGGCTATTTACCAAAGTATTGGATTTATAAAGGAGGAGATTATCTAATGAATGAACAAGTTATTGCCCTCAAAGAATGGGCATCCGCTATTCGTGCCCTGGAACAGGGGCAACAGATCCTGTTAATGCGCAAAGGTGGAATCATCGAAGAAACACGTGATTTCGAGCTAAAAGAAAATGCCTTTTATCTGTATCCAACCTATGAGCACCAGCGCCGCGAGCTGCTCAAGCCAGAGCATCAACATCTGGTAGACGAATCCATGCAGGACTGGTCTCCTGAGCAAAATACAGCTACGCTCCGCCTCTATGCCGAGGTCACGGATGATCTGGAAATCTACGATCAACAGCAGCTGGATCGGCTGAGAGAAATGCACATCTGGACCGATACATTTGCCGAAGAACGTCTTCGCTGGAAAAAGAAAAATCCGCTTCATGTACTAATCCTGCGGGTATATATAATTGAACGACCGGTGGACATCCCAATAGAAGAGCAGTATATCGGCTGCAAATCGTGGATATCCATACCAAGTGGTTCGGTGACGAGCGAATTGACGCCGGTGCTGGACGCTGCGGAGTTTGAGAGAATGAGATCTGCTCTATTGCAATCGCTGCAAGAACAGAACATTCCGGACACAAAGCTTGACTGAGTCGATCGGTCAGGCTTTTTATTTTGGGTTTGGGGTTGGTGGAGGCGAGGGGTTGAGGTGGAGCAGGGGCCGCTGCGGCAAGGGATTGTCCGGCTGTCCTCCGGTTAAGAATGGATATTCTGAAAAGGGTACAGCGGGAATATCCATTCTTAAATGTCGTCCTGCCGGACAATTCCCTCCGCTCCGTGCTGCTACCCTCAAACGTCGCCTCCTCCAACAAAGGGAGTGGGTAATGGGAGTTATTGAACATTTTCTGCATTCGCTTTGTTTTTTCTTTTATATAGAAATATGAAAAAAACAAAAATGAAATTACAAAAATACAATGGATTATTAAAGTCTTAGCAGACAGACAAATGATCACTACGTTCTTAGCGGAGCAATTGGAATTGGACTTCAGCAGCGGAGCGGCCTCATTTAAGAATGGATATCTTCCGCGAAAGCGGAAATTCAGGATATCCGATTCTTAACGGAGGGCAGAAGACCAATCCAATTGTGCAGCGGATCCCCTAGGAAACATCTTGTTTAATTTCTATATCTCCTAAATAATCTTGTAAGAGAGACATGGATAATGAAGTCGCACACATAGATAATCATAAACAAATGACCACGCATAAATAACCCCAAACATCATATGTTTTCTGTATTCTCCATATCCCTGGAATTCACATTGAAAGTCTCTGTCTACACGATCAACCAGGCAAATGTTTTGAAGTTGTAGCTCCTCTTGCTCTGGCATGTTCCTGATATTCACGTTAAGATAAGGTGAAAGATATCCGTAGTTCATTGCGGCTATATTGAAATTATTATAAAATACTTGAGAATCGTTGAGAATCAGTTTAGAATAGTTCTAAGGAAGATTTATTCTTAGACTTTATCTAAATGAATCGGATACCTGATACTCTGTAGGTACGGTTCTTCAGAAAAGGATATTTGCTTCGCAAAAGATCCGGCTATTGGACAATGAGGGATTTTTCCCTGTTGAGATAAATGGGGGGCAGATCAAAGCCGTGAATTGGCTGGATGTCCACAGGAAAGTCATTCATATGCAGCTTGTTGATCCTGATACCGGAAAAGAGTGAATGCTGGAGAATAGAAGGCAGCTTATGGTTTTGCTGCTTGTCTTTTTTTGCGGACGACACAGTTTTACTGGTATGATTTAACAAGTGAAATGGTATTACGATCATTCTTATGAAGCAAGCTGATAGACGATATATTAAAATTGATCTATTTGGCTGCTTACTTACTTATTTGGAGGGACGACTATTATGGCAACAAATTTCGTCATTGAAGGTCTGAAAGCAACAATCGAGAACAAGGAAATCCTTAAAGGTGTTAACCTGTCGATGAAAGGCGGAGAAATCCACGCAATCATGGGACCTAACGGTACCGGTAAAAGTACGCTGGCATCCGCATTGATGGGACATCCCAAATATGAAGTAACCGAAGGCGCTGTAACGCTTGACGGTGAAGATGTACTGGAGATGGAAGTAGACGAGCGCGCACGCGCAGGTCTGTTCCTCGCTATGCAATATCCAAGTGAAATCACAGGGGTAACCAACTCCGACTTCCTGCGCAGTGCAATCAATGCACGCCGCGAAGAAGGTAAAGAAATTTCCCTGATCAAGTTCATTCGCCAGATGGAAGGCACGATGAAAGAACTGGAAATGAACCCTGAATTCGCTCACCGTTACCTGAACGAAGGCTTCTCCGGTGGTGAGAAAAAACGTAATGAAATCCTGCAAATGATGATGCTGGATCCAAAAATCGTTATTCTTGATGAAATTGACTCCGGTCTCGATATTGATGCTCTGCGCATCGTAGCAGACGGTGTAAATAAAATGCGCAGTGAAGATCGCGGTTTCCTGATCATCACTCACTATCAGCGTCTCCTGAACTACATTACGCCTGACCATGTACACGTTATGATGCAAGGCCGTATCGTGAAATCCGGCGGACCGGAACTGGCAGCCCGTCTGGAAGCGGAAGGTTATGACTGGGTTAAAGAAGAACTCGGTATTACTGACGAAACTGTAGGTCTAGAAGCGTAAATTACTGTACGGAAGGAGGAGCTACACAATGACATTGCAGACGATACTTCCGCTCAATACGGAAGCTCTCAAATCACTATCCCAACAAAAAAACGAACCGGCTTGGCTGACTGACAGCCGTCTGGGCGCTCTGGAACTTGCTTCCCGGCTCGAACTGCCCAAACCGGACAAAACGAAAATTGATAAATGGAATCTTGCAGACTACGGTACCTACCAGCCTGTAAGTGCGGTTGCTTCTCTGCAGGAACTGCCACCCGTGGTAAGCCAGCTGGTAAAAGAAGAAGAATCGGCGAATCTGCTTGTACAAAAAGATTCCGGCGTAATCTACGCGGTTCTGTCTGATGAACTCAAAGCACAGGGGGTTATTTTCACCGATCTGGAGACAGCAGCACGTGAGCATGGTGACCTGGTACAGGCGCATCTGTCTACTGTTGTCAAAAACGATGAAAATCAGCTAACTGCACTGAGTGCAGCCCTCTGGAACGGTGGAGCATTCCTCTACGTTCCCAAAAACGTAGAAGTGTCCATCCCGCTGCAGGCTGTATTTGTAACGGAAAATGCAGATGCGACATTCGCGCCACGTGTACTTGTTGTTGCAGATACCAATAGTTCTGTAACGTATGTAGACAACTATGTATCGACTGGCGATGCCAGCCGTGTGCATAACGGTATTGTTGAGATCGTAGCCAAAGATGGTGCCAAAGTACGTTATGCAACAGTTCATCAGCTGGGTACGAATGTAACGGATATGAGCTATCGCCGTGCAGTAACCGGTAACGATGCATCGATCGAATGGATCATCGGTGAAATGAACGACGGTAATACCGTAACGGATACATCAACTGTATTGCGAGGCAATGGTTCCACTTCCGATGCGAAAATCATCGCAGTCGGTTCCGGCGTACAGCGTCTGAACTATACAACCCGTGCCATTCACTTTGGTAAAGATTCCACCAGCCAAATGACAACACGTGCTGTTATGCGTGAAGAAGCCAATGCGATCATCAACGGTATTACCAAAATCGAACACGGCGCAACCCGTTCGAACGGTGAGCAGGCAGAGAAAGTGCTGATGCTTAGCCCGAAAGCACGCGGTGATGCTAACCCGATTCTGCTGATTGATGAAGATGATGTTATGGCAGGTCACGCAGCATCGGTAGGTCAGGTTAACCCTGAGCAAGTTCATTACCTAATGTCTCGCGGTATCTCCCGTGCACAGGCAGAACGACTGATTATTTATGGCTTCCTGGCTCCGGTCGTATCTGATATTCCACTGGAACAGCTGCGGGTTCGCCTGCAGGAACTGGTGGAAAGGAAAGTCGGACAGTGAACGAGCTCATCCGCGAGCAGTTTCCGATTTTACACCAGGAAGTAAACGGACATCCGCTTGTGTATCTGGATAATGCAGCGACTTCCCAGAAGCCGCGTGTCGTTCTGGATGCGCTGCGTCACTATTATGAATACGACAATTCCAATGTGCACCGTGGTGTGCATACATTGGGAACACGTGCGACCGACGCTTACGAAGGCGCACGCGAGAAGATTGCCCGTTTCATTAATGCGTCACGCAGTGAAGAGATTGTCTTTACCCGTGGTACAACAACAGCGCTTAACCTGGTTGCTTCTTCTTATGGCGGCCCTCGTCTCCAGCCCGGAGACGAGATCGTCGTTACACCGATGGAGCATCACAGCAACCTGATTCCGTGGCAGCAGCTCGCGCTGCGGACAGGAGCGACGCTGAAATATATCCCACTTCAGCCGGATGGCAATATCGATCTGGCTGATGTGGAAAAAGTCATTAACGATAATACCAAAATCGTCTCGGTTGTCTATGTATCGAACGTACTCGGTGTGGTCAATCCGGTGAAGGAAATTGCCGAGATTGCCCATCGTCACGGTGCGATCATGGTCGTCGATGGCGCACAAAGTACTCCTCATATGAAAGTGGATATGCAGGATCTGGATTGTGACTTCTATGCACTATCCAGTCACAAAATGTGCGGCCCGACCGGATTTGGTGCCCTGTACGGCAAGCGCAAGCTGCTCGCACAGATGGAACCGATCGAATTCGGAGGCGAGATGATTAATGATGTAGGATTGTATGAATCCGACTGGAAAGACGCTCCATGGAGATTTGAAGGCGGTACGCCGATCATTTCCGGTGCAGTCGGTCTGGGTGCAGCGATCGATTTCCTGTCCGAAATCGGTATGGACAAGATCGAAGCGCATGAAGCTCACCTGGCCAACTATGCCATGGAGCGCATGTCCCAGATTGAGGGTATTAAAATATATGGTCCAGCCAAGCGCAAAGTGGGTATTGTTACTTTCAATCTTGAAGGTGTACATCCTCATGATCTGGCGACGGTACTGGACACTTATGGGGTCGCTATTCGCGCCGGACATCACTGCTGTCAGCCATTAATGAGATGGCTTGAAGCAAGTTCTACGGCACGCGCAAGCTTTTACCTGTATAATAATGAACAAGACGTGGATAGACTCATTGAAGCGTTGGTTCTGACAAAGGAGTATTTTGGCGATGCAACTTGATGATCTTTACCGCCGCGTGATTATGGATCACTACAAAAATCAACGCAACCGCGGTACATTTGAAGACGGAGCGATGACGGTTGAATTGAATAACCCTACCTGTGGTGACCGCATATCTTTGCAGCTTCAGGTGGAAGACAACAAGGTAGTGGACGCCAAGTTCTCGGGAGATGGCTGTTCAATCAGTATGTCATCCGCCTCCATGATGACGGAAGCGATTAAAGGCAAGACGTATGCAGAAGCACTTGATCTGGCAGACCGTTTCTCTTCCCTGATGAAGGGCGAAGAAGTGGAATTTGTAGAATATGAAGAGATCGAAGCCCTATCCGGAGTAAATAAATTCCCTGCTCGCATTAAGTGTGCCACTCTGGCCTGGAATGCCCTGCGCAAAGGAATCGGAGAAGACAGCTTGGACAATTAAGATAGGGAGGCTACAACAATGGCTAAAAAAGCACCAGAAATGGAAGAATATAAATATGGTTTCCGCGACGAGCACAAATCCATTTTCCAATCCGGTAAAGGTCTTAACAAGGAAATCGTAATGGAGATTTCCCGCATGAAGGACGAACCGCAATGGATGCTGGATTTTCGTCTCAAATCACTGGAACAATTTGAGAAAATGCCTATGCCTGAATGGGGCGGCGATCTGAGTGGACTGGATTTCAACGATATCCAGTACTACGTGAAGCCATCCGAAGGACAAGGTAAAACATGGGAAGAAGTACCGACAGAAATCAAAGAAACGTTTGACAAACTCGGTATCCCGGAAGCAGAACAAAAATTCCTGGCTGGTGTATCCGCTCAGTACGAATCTGAAGTGGTATACCACAGCATGCAAAAAGAACTGGAAGACCAGGGCGTAATCTTCATGGATACGGATACTGCACTGCGTGAGCATCCAGAGATCCTGAGAGAATATTTCTCTACCGTTATTCCTCCAGCAGATAACAAATTCGCAGCACTGAACAGTGCGGTATGGTCCGGCGGAAGCTTTATCTATGTGCCACCAGGCGTACAATGTGATGTACCTCTGCAGGCGTACTTCCGTATTAACTCCGAGAACATGGGTCAGTTCGAGCGTACACTGATCATTGCGGATGAAGGCAGCTTTGTACACTATGTAGAAGGCTGTACAGCGCCAATTTACAGCACCAACTCCCTGCACAGTGCAGTTGTTGAGATCATCTGTAAAAAAGATGCTCGTGTGCGTTATACAACAATCCAGAACTGGGCACCAAACATCTACAACCTCGTTACCAAACGTGCGGTTGCAGAAGAAAATGCCACGATGGAATGGGTCGATGGTAACATCGGTTCCAAGATAACGATGAAATATCCAGCTGTTGTACTGAAAGGTCGCGGTGCCAAAGGTTCCGTACTGTCTATCGCTGTAGCAGGTAAAGGCCAGCTGCAGGATGCAGGCGCGAAAATGATTCACCTGGCTCCGGATACAACATCTACAATCGTATCCAAATCGATCAGTAAACACGGCGGTAAAGTAACGTACCGTGGTCTGGCATCATTCGGACGCAACTCCGAAGGTTCCAAGTCCAACATCAAGTGCGATACGCTGATTCTGGATAACCAATCCACTTCCGATACCATTCCGTACAACGAGATCAAGAATGATAACATCACTCTTGAACACGAAGCAACGGTATCCAAAGTATCCGAAGATCAGCTGTTCTACCTGATGAGCCGCGGTCTGACTGAAGACGAAGCGACTCAGATGATCGTAATGGGCTTTATCGAGCCATTTACGAAAGAACTGCCGATGGAGTATGCAGTTGAGATGAATAGATTGATCAAGTTCGAGATGGAAGGTTCTATCGGTTAATAGAACGTTTTAAATAAAAGAGGCACCTGTATTTTCAACTACAGGTGCCTCTTTTTGACTTTACTAATAAAAGATGTGATTTTGTTAGGATGAGGTATTTACTATAGAGGTCGCGGAAGTATTCTGCGGCCTCTTTTTCAGTTGGGAAAGATCTATATAATAAATCCCAATCATTATTTAATTCAATAATATTATATTTTGTTGCAAATACAACATAAATGAATTAAATTTAAATTACAATTTTATTGCATTTACAATAAAATTCAACGTTTTTAAAGGAGAATGTATTATGAAAGAAATTCTGCGCGAAATCGGAATGATTGCAAGAGCGCTGGATTCAATCAGTAATATCGAATTCAAGGAATATGACCTGACCAAAGGACAGTATCTGTACCTTGTACGTATCTGCGAACAGCCTGGTATTATTCAGGAAAAACTGGCGGAGATGATCAAGGTAGATCGGACGACTGCCTCGCGTGCCATCCAAAAGCTGGAGACAAACGGCTTTATCGAGAAGAGAGAAGACCCGCACAACAAAAAGGTCAAAAGGCTGTTTCCTACTGCGAGAGGCGAGCAGGTGTATCCTTTTATCAAGCGAGAAAATGACTATTCCAATTCGGTTGCTCTGGAAGGGCTGTCAGAGCAGGAAACCGAGCTAATTCATGATCTTCTCCGTAAAGTCAGAAAAAATGTAGAGAAAGATTGGGAAACCGTGAAAAAAGGCCATAAACGGAGCTATTAAGAAGGGGATGAGCCCGTGAGCTCATAAACCAATAAGTTAATACATTATTAGTTAGAGGAGTGTAAAGGGTAATATGGATATCCGTATCAGAAAATGCACGATAGATGACGCGCAGCAGCTGCAGCAGATTGGATATGAGACGTTTGACGAGACATTCAGGGATCAGAATTCACCTGAAAATATGAAGGCTTATCTGGAAAAGGCATTTGAGCGGAATCAAGTACAGCAGGAGCTATCCAACATGCTCTCCCAGTTCTTTTTCATGTATGTGGAAGATCACCTTGCCGGCTATCTAAAGGTGAATACCGGAGAAGCCCAGTCCGAACCGATGGGTGAGGATACACTTGAGATTGAGCGCATCTACGTACGAAGCCAGTTCCAGAAACGTGGAATAGGGAAGTATGTATTCGACAAAGCCATAGAAATTGCCATGCAAAGCGGTAAAAAGCAAGTATGGCTGGGTGTATGGGAGAAAAATCAGAATGCGATCATGTTCTATCAGAAGCTGGGGTTTGTCCAGACAGGAGCGCATTCCTTTTATATGGGGGATGAAGAGCAGATTGATTTGATTATGGTTAGACCGCTCTCTATCAGCCAATGAGTTGCAGTAATAATCCTAATGGACAAAATAAACCCGCACTTTGCGAGAACAATGGCAAAGTACGGGTTTATTTTTATATGATTCTTTAGCTATAAACATGAATGATTCAGTCAGACCATAAAGGTCCAATATTAACAGATTAAATCTTGAACTTGGCAATCAATTCGTTCAGTTCCTCTGCCATGACTCGCAGATCTTCGGAAGACGAAGAGATGCCGCCCAGCGCTTCGCGCTGTCTGTGGGAGATATCAGTCACTTCTACAGCACCTTTTCTGGAGACACTCGCAATCTCGGACAGTTCGGATACAGAGGAGGAGACTTCTTCGGAGCTTGCGGACATCTGCTCGGTTACAGCCGACATATCTTCGGTTTGTGAAGAGACTTCGCTGATCGCTGTCTCGATTTGGTGGAAAGCTTTGCCTGTTTCCTGGGACAGCTGGATACCAGCGTTTACTTCTCGTATACCTTCTTCCATCAGAGAGACGGCTTGATCGGTATCCTGTCTCATCAGGCCCAGGGTACCGGAGATCTGACCCGCTGACTGAGCCGACTGATCGGCCAATTTGCGGACTTCTTCAGCTACAACAGCAAAGCCTTTTCCGTGCTCACCGGCGCGTGCTGCTTCAATAGCAGCATTGAGTGCCAGCAGATTGGTCTGTGAAGCAATACCCGAGATCAACTCCGCCATGCCTTCGACTTCGCGTGAGCGTTGCTGCAGCTGGCGAATGCATGTTGCCGAGCGATCGACCGCTGCGCTGATAGAAGTCATCTGGGTACCAATTTGGCTGATGGTTGTACCGCCGCCTGCTGCTTTATATTTCATATCTGCTGCAGCTTCGGATACTTGATAAGCCGTTTGGGCAATTTCCTGAATGGCGCGTGCCATTTCTTCCATGACTCTGGCTGTTTCTCCCGCCGCGTGTTCCTGCGTTTCAGCACCCTGACTGACCTGCTCGGCGGTGTGTAGTACTTCAGCTTGCATCTGGACATTTTGCTCTACGCTGCTAGTTAGGGAAGAAGAAGCTTCTGCTGCCTGCATTGCTTTATGCTGAACACCTGCAATTACATTTTTGAGTTCGCCGGCCATTTCGCCAAAGTTACGATTCAGTTCACCAAAATCGTCATTGCGATCCGCCCGCAGCTGTACATTCAGGTCTCCTGTGCTCATCTGCTTGATCGCTGCAAACAGATCCCGAACAGGCTGCATCATATGACGCATAACAAAAAATTGAATAAGCAGCACAACAAGGACACAGCCTGCCAGAATAAGCAGGGAGTTACGCAGTAGAGTAGCGGTATTGCTCTCAATATCGGATGCACTGATATCCATACCGAACACAGCAACGACTTTGCCGGAACTATCTGTCACCGGTTGTAATACGCTGGACCAGCTTCCATATATATCTGTATAGACTTCAGTGCCAATCGGTTTGCCTTGATTGGCTACTTGTTGCATGGCGGCATACATAATTGGAGGGTTTTCATACAGTGTTCCTGGTACCATACCTGCTTCAATCAGATGGGATGGAGAAGCGATAACAGTCTATTGATTATTTACGATCGCCGCACTGAATACATAAGCCTGGGCAATATTAGGATTGGTTTTGGAGACTTGATCGAGCTTTGCAGTCAGTTCTTTTTCGACTGCACTGCCTGCCACAGGATTTGCTGTCGCTTTGAGGATAATTTCGTTTCCGATTTGTTCCTGCATATAGGCAGATACACCAATATACTGCTTGTGCAGATCATCCAAAGACATTTTTTTCTGAATAATGACATTGAAAGTCGTCAGCAGTACACCGACCAACAAGATACCCATCGACATAAGCAGGATATTTTTTGCGAAAAAAGTAAGCCGTATTTTCTTTTTCATTAGTTGCTCCTTTGGTCCGAATGTAGGATGAAGTCTATTTATGATCTTTTCGGTAAAATAAATTCATTTATAAAGAGCAGATTGAAAATGAATGGATAATATGGAAAATAAAAAAGGACCCGTAATATTCGCGGGTCCTGCTGAAGTGAAAACTTATAACTTACATGGTATAAGGGAAGATAGATGACTATAGTAATTTCCTGTCTGGCTATATTCTCTGTTCAACTGTAATGGCTGAAGTTTTTCCTTTTCCATCCGCCTGGCTTCTTGGTCTTGGAGGCTGATGCAGAGAATGGGGTATAACCACCTGCATACAGCGTACCAGGCTTGTATCCAAGCGCTGCTGACAGTTCCGCCGGAGTTGGCTGCTGCTTATGCTCTAGCAGTTTGACGAGCACCAGTGCAGCGGCACGGGCATCTTCGAGGGCATCATGATGATTAAGTTCAATGCCATAGTAGGCAGCCAGATTGTTCAGACGGTGGGAAGGTAGCTCATTCAGAATCTTTTTGCTGAGCAGATAGGTGCAGTAATATTGAAATGCCGGATAGCCTGTACGGGCAGCATCCAGACTGTGACGCAGTACACTCATATCAAAAGCCGCATTGTGGGCGACTACATGTTTGTTATTCATATAAGGCAGCAGTTCCGGCCACAGTTCACCGAAAGTCGGAGCATCCTGTACCATAGAGGGTGTAATTTTGTGAATACTGATATTCATCGGATCAAAATGCTGCTCCGGATTGATCAGCCATGAACGTTCATCCGTAATCTCGCCGCCGCTGATCTCCACGATACCAATCGAGCAGGCACTGGAGCGACTGGAGTTGGCTGTCTCAAAGTCTATAGTTACAAAATCCATTCTTTTATTCATCCTTTCGGAGTTGGTCACCTGGTATCTATACGAATCATTACAAAACCGTTGTTGACGGGAGGGTATATGCACCTGTAACCTTTGTTAGGGTAGGATAATGAATCAATGCCGAGATACAGCAGCATGTTACTGGTATATTCTGTAGTGATTCACTTTATCTTTGCCGACCTCATGTACTGGCATACGGACAGGTACAATTATTCCCTGAACTATCTATTTTAGTACATAAGTATTCCATATACCAGTCAGTTACAGACAAATTAAATGCAAGGTGGTTAACAGCAATTGAAGAGCAGACGAAGTGAAAAGCATGGCAGAAGAAAACGTAAATCGGTAAGAATCCCAATCATCACGGCAGTAGTGGCACTCATTCTTATCGCAGCAGGAGCAGTATGGTATATGCAGCATCAGGCAATTCGGATTGCTGGACAGGGATCGACCGTTTCCGGGCAGAGTAACAATGAATCCAATACGGTACAAAATGGCAACAATGGAACGAATACAGCCAATGGACAGGCAGATCAAGCAAATGTTCCTGCGCCGTCTGCAGACGAGCATTATGATCTCGTGCTAATTGGGAGCGAAGTAGAGGGGATCCTTATGGCCAAAGCCGCTCATGATGAAGGGCTGAATGTATTGATTCTCGACCCAAGGGAAAAACCGGGCGGGCAGTTGATCCAGGGACAGATGCTTGTACTGGATGAGCCGAACAACAATAAGAAGATCAGCCTGGTGCAGGGTGAGATGAAAAAGCTGTACAATGCCTATAATCATGGTGAAATCCGCAAGGAATCCGATTTTATCAAGTATTATAACAGCCTGATCCAGGATATCCCGCTCAAAAGTGGTATAGATATCAAGCAGATTCAGCAAAAGGAAGAAAATGGACAGTATGCAATCGCCAGCCTGACCTATACGGAAAAGGATGGTGCCGAGCATACGGTGGATGCGCGTTATTTTGTGGAAAATACCGACTATGCAGCGCTATCTTCGCAGCTGCATACTACCCGCATTCCCGGCGTGGAATCGATCTTTGGCGGCGGCGACAAGCCTGAATATATGGCAGCCACTTATATGCTGAAATTCAAAAATGTAGACTGGCTCGCTTTGCACAGTGCTACGCTGAGGGATTATCCACTGTCCAATCTGGAAGCCAAATATGGTACCAATACGTACGTGGATTATGATTTTGGTACTGGCTACAGCAAAGTGACCGACAAATTCAAAATCGCCGATTCCCAGCTCAAGCTGCGCGGTATCAATTCCACCTATCAAAAAGACGGCGAAGTGATTATCAATGCGCTGCTGATCTATGATGTGGACCCTTCCGATCCCGAGTCTGTCCGCACAGCTATTGCCAAAGGCAAAGCCGAAGCACCTCATGTGCTGGAATTCCTGCGTGAAAATATCCCCGGCTACAAAAATGCCGAGTTGAACGGTTATCCGGAATATCTGTATATCCGTGACTATAACCGGTATGAGACCGACTATGTACTGCAATATGAAGATGCGATCAACAGCAAGATGTTCTGGGATGATGTCAGCATTGGCGGATATCCGCTGGATATTCAGGGTACGCGGGAAGTGCCGACCGGCAAAGGTTATGGCAAACCGGATGCTTACGGCATTCCGCTGCGGTCCTTTGAACTCAAAAATTATGACAATGTACTCGTTGCAGGCAAAAATATCGGAGCTTCGATCAAAGCTTATGGTAGTGCCAGAATCACACCAACTACGGCACTTGCAGCAGAAGTTATAGGTATTATTCTGGGGCATGAGAAAGATGGAAAGCGGCTCCGGGATCTGACCGAAGACGATTTCCGTACGATTCATGCATATCTGAAAAAAGATTATCATATTTCGCTGAACTAGAATAACCTGCTGTGATTCATAGACAGATGGCCTTCACTGCTGACGATCCGGTGGTAGAGGTGCAGTAGGCATATAGCCTGCTTAATGAAATAAGACATGTACGAATACATGCAACACAACAAAACGGGTCCTCTTCGGTAGAGAACCCGTTTTTTCGTGACTTTATTTCTTTGATCATCAGATGAAAATTTCTTCGATTTCCAGTGCAGACTGCATAGACAGATCTTTGAATCCCTGCTCCGTCTCAATCAGCGGGCGGAAATAGTCCGTTGGATTGGTCATAATGATTCGCCCGGTCTCGCCGGAATTCAGGCGCACTTTTTTGCCAATCATATTAGGCAGCATATTGCGGATAAAGGTCTGTGCGGCCTCGGCATACAGTTGTCCGAAGCTCATACGATGAATTTCCTTGAGCACACGAAGCAGTTCCTGCTTGGATTGATAAACCCGGTGTGTGGTCATGGCACTGTATATATCTGCAACCGCGGTAATACGTGCGTACGGATGAATATCATCAAGTGTGATACCGTTTGGATAGCCTTTGCCATCTGCCCGTTCGTGATGCTGCAGTGCCACAGTAGCGCTTAGCTCATCTCCGGTCGACTCCATAATAATGTCATAGCCGTATTGAGCATGCTTTTTCATGATTTCATATTCTTCAGGCGTCAGTTTGCCCGGTTTGTTGAGGATTTCGGGCGGGACTTTGGCTTTGCCGACGTCATGCAGATATCCGGCGCGACCGGCAGCGTAGGCTTCCTGTTCCGTATATCCCATCCAGATGGCCAGATAATAAGATAGCATGCCGACTTGAAGGGAGTGTGTGTACGTGTAGTTATTAGTATCGTTGAGTACAAATAGAACGGAGACAACGTCTTTTTGGGTATGAAGTTCATCCATCAGGGGTTCTAGCATTGCATCCACCTGGCTCCCGTCAAATTCGCCACGGGAAGCCGCATTCAGGAACAGATTCTCAAATCCAACCAGTGCGGTATCGAACTGAACCTTTGCTTCTATAAGTGAATGATGGGGTTCATTATCATCGGTAATTACGATTTCTTCAATATCAACATAATCCAGACCATGCTTAAGCAGCTTGCTAATGTCATCAGGTTGGAGAATGTGGCCCTTTTGCATCATATGAATACCGAATGTATTGAACGTATCACTGGAAAGCGTGTCTCCCGGCTTCAAATCTGTAACATGCACTCTCAATATGGGCACCTCCATAATCTAAAAATTTAAACTTATCATAACAGGAAAAAAAGCGTACAACAATCCTGATATAGGTAATTTTACTCAGGATTTAGGTTCTGTGGGGTTCCAGGGACCTGTCTGTGCACCTTTCCATTCTGATCCATCTGCCCAGATTTCCTTTTTCCAGATCGGTACGGTTTCTTTGAGCCGTTCAATGGCAAACCGACTGGCTGCATAGGCATCATCACGATGAGCAGAGGAGACAGCGATAATCACACTTGTCTCTGCAATACCGACACTGCCGATACGATGACTGATCGCACAGCGTGCACCGGACCATGTATTTGCGATATGCTTGCCTATTTTTTGTAGCTGGGATAATGCCATGGGAATATAGGCTTCATATTCCAGGTATACCGTCTGCATTTCACCGGTCATTTCACGAGTCGTACCTATAAAAGCGATCGTTGCCCCGTGATTATTATCGGTAACTTTGGTAATGATTTCTTCTGCTAAGAGGGGAGCACTGGTAATGACATAGAGACCATCAGGGGTTTGTTCGGATGTAGTCGGTCCGGAGCCTCCGGACACGGGAGGGATCAGAGCCAGTTCATCGCTTTCCTTAATAATAGTATCGACAGTTGCATACTCTTGATTAACAGCTGCGAACGAATGACGGATAGAAATTTCGGCATCCGGGTATAATGTAGATAAAATATCTTTGATATGCTGTACAGTAACAGAATTTTTGCCCTCTTCAGAGCCGGTATCCGTGGTTGAAGGTACTTCTACGATAATTTGGGATTCACCAATTTTTTCGGCAAGCCCGGCGAATAATTTAATGGTATACTGCATAAAATAAGCCCTCCATATAGGTATTATTAAAGCCCGGTACAGGCAGGTAATCATAAATGACCTGATTATTATGGACAAAACAGGTTGCTGGAACAATAGATTGTTACAGCCAGCAGACCAGTGATCTTCATCCTTTTAATATACCAGTATTTGCTTGAAATCCAAACGGTTTATTCAATTAGCATTTGATATAGTACACAGAGAAACAAGGAGAGGAACAAAACCATGAATACAGAAACAGCACACGATGTCCTTACCATACTGCATACCAATGATCTACACAGCCATTTTGAAAATATGGGTATCCTCGCAGCCATTGCCGGAGATTATACGGATCAGTTGGGACGTGATCATGTACTGCTCGTTGATATCGGAGATCATATGGACCGTATGTCCCCGGAGACCGAAGGCTCGGAAGGTGGCGCCAATATTGATATTATCAATATGACCGGATATGATGCTGTGACAATTGGCAACAATGAAGGACTTACTTATACATCGCCCATACTGAACCAGGCTTATGCGGGTATTATCTGTCCGGTCGTATGCAGTAATGTAATCGAGCATGAGAGCGGTATACCGCCAGTATGGATGCGAACCCATCAGGTTATCCAAAAAGGTACCTGGAAAATTGGTTTGATTGGTGCGACGGCTCCCTATGGTGATTTCTATGACCTGCTGGGCTGGGATGTCAGCGAGCCGGTCAGCAGTCTGCGTCCATTGATCGATCAGCTGCGCAGTGAAGTTGATCTGCTGGTGATGCTCTCGCATCTGGGACTGTCGGCGGATCAGAAGCTTGCAGAGCAGCTGCCTGAAATTGATGTGATCCTGGGCGGACACAGTCATCATGTACTGGATCGTCCGCTCTGGGTGGGATCAACGGTGCTTGGTGCAGCCGGCAAGTTCGGACAGTATATGGGACAGATGACCTGGCAAAAGGATACACTCGGCGGAAGGGCACATTTACTAGCCGGAGGTCTGATTGCCATTACGGAAAATATGCCGCGTGAAGAAGCGGTGGAAGCGGCCATTGTACTCCATCGACAGCGGGCAGAGGAGCGAATGAGCCGCACGGTAGCGATGTTGGAAGCTCCACTAAAGATTGATTATGAGCGGGAATCACCGCTTGGCAATCTGCTTGCACAGGCGGTACGGCGTTATACCGGTGCAGAGCTGTCGATCGTAAATGCAGGACAGCTGCTGGATGAACTGCCTGCTGGCGAGATTACAGAATCGCTTCTGCATCGTCTGTGTCCATCTCCGATCAATCCGTGCATTACCCTGCTTCGCGGAAGCAGTATTCGACGGGCACTGGAGCAGTCACTGCTGTCCGAATTTACACACAAGGCTATTATGGGTTACGGATTCCGTGGCAAGATTCTGGGTTGTCTTTGTGTGGACGGACTGAAGATTACCTGTGACCTGGCCAGACCGGCTTATCAGCGTATTACCGGTCTGGAAATTAACGGACAGCCGCTGCAGGACGATCAGGAATACAGCGTCGGATCACTCGATATGTTCACTTTCCGGATCGGTTATGATTCACTCAGCGAGAGTGGAGGGGTGACTTACATGCTGTCGGAATTTATCCGTGATCTGCTGCGCAGCGAACTGCAGACGCCGGGAACAGTGCAGTCCTGTGCCGGACCTCGCTGGTTTATGGTATGATAAACAGGACCTTGTATCCATAATTGCATACTGCCCTTATGGCAGCGTTAGGATTATGCGAATTCAGGGTTAATACATGAGATAAGGTGAAGATACAAATGACAGTAATACACAGAAGTGAATGGCCGCTGAAAGAATTATCCCCGAGTTACGACCCGTGGGACCCGCTGCTGTCGCTTCGCCAGTATGGCAAACATACGCTTACCAGTGTAGAGATGACCGTCACCAATTTGTGCAATATGCGCTGTGAGCACTGCGCGGTAGGTGATTCGCTGGTGATGCGTGAGCCGGACATGATTCCGCTGCCGCTGATGCTGAAGCGGCTGGATGAGGTAGAGAACCTCCAGACGATCAGTATTACCGGAGGAGAGCCTACATTCCGCAAGCAAACTGTGGATGAAGTCATTGTGCCTTTGCTTCGATATGCGCGTGAGCGTGGGATCCGTTCACAGATCAACTCCAATCTGACGCTGGATATTGGCCGCTATGAGAAACTGCTGCCGTATCTGGATGTAATGCATATTTCGTTTAACTACACATCACCCGATGACTTCCACGAGGTGGGATTTGCCAATAGCGGACATCCGGTTCCGCGTGAGGCAGCTGTACGCATGTACGACAAAATGATGGAGAATACCCGTCGGCTGAGTGAAGCAGGCATGTTTATTTCCGCAGAATCCATGATTAACTATCGAACACATCGCAAACTGCCCGAGATTCATCGTATTATTGGTGAAATGGGCTGCAAGCGTCATGAAGTGCATCCGATGTATGCGGCTGATTTTGCAGCAAGCCTGCCGGTCCTGTCTCTGGGCGATTTCCGTGCAGCGATTCATGATCTGCTGGATCACCGGGATCAGGACATGTGGATGCTGTTTGGTACGCTGCCGTTCTTCAGTTGTAATCCGGATACTGCTGATCGTGAACTGGTATCCCGTTTGTATCGTGAACGGAATGTAACGGTGCGCAATGATCCGGATGGACGTAACCGGGTCAATGTGAATATGTTTACCGGTGACGTATTTGTAACGGATTTTGCTGCGATTCCTGCTTTTGGCAATATTCATAATCGTAAGCTGGATGATGTGTTCGGCGAGTGGAGCAATAATCATCCACTGAATCAGCAAGTGAACTGTCATTGTGATGCGGCAGCCTGCTGCGGACCGAATCTGCTTGTAGCGGATATGTATTACAAAGACACGGATTTCAAATCACGCAAGGCGTTGTTGTAAAACTGCCATATGCCGGTGATGTGAAACTTCTCTCTTAGGTTAGACGACCCGGCGAAGGTACCATATATCCGAGAAAAGGGGCGTTCCGGTTGGGGCATGAGTTTGACTTAGGCACTTTATTGCTTAATTTGGCACTGGTATTTGTGCTTGTATTTTTGAATGGATTCTTTGTGGCGGCGGAGTTCTCACTCGTCAAAGTGAGACATTCACGCCTGACCCAGCTGCAAAGTGAAGGGAATCGTCTGGCAGGATATGCACTCAAGGTAAACAGCAAACTGGATGCTTATCTGTCGGCGACCCAGTTCGGGATTACCCTGGCTTCTCTGGGGCTCGGTTGGATCGGGGAGCCTGCCATTTCGGAGCTGCTCGTTGAACCGATCATGTACAAGCTGGGATTTGGTGATCCGACTATTATTGCGACGGTGTCGGTCGTTATCGGATTTGCCGTTATTACATTTCTCCATATCGTACTGGGCGAGCTGGCCCCCAAGTCACTGGCGATTCAGCGCACGGATGGCGTGTCTCTGGCGTTATCAGGACCTCTGTTATTCTTTTACCGGGTATTTTTCCCATTCATCTGGTTACTCAATATGGCTGCCAACGCGGTACTGCGCCTGGTAGGAATTGAGCCCGCGAGTGAAGCGGATGGGGCACACTCGGAAGAAGAAATTCGTATTCTGATGAATCAGAGTGCCAAAAGTGGCGTGATGGACGAAGGCGAGATTGAGCTGGTTAACAATATTTTTGAATTTTCCGATCGACTGGCTCGTGAAGTCATGCTTCCCCGTACGGATATGACCTGTCTTTATGCCAACTTGTCCCGGGAAGAGAACCTGGCGATTATCAATGATACCAAGCATTCACGCTATCCGGTAGCGGTGGAAGACAAGGACAGAATTATCGGATTCGTACATATTACGGATGTTCTGCTGTCTCCGGTAAATCAGCCTTATGATCTGGCTGCGCTTGCCCGTCCTATTCTGAATGTACCGGAATCGATGGAAATCAGTCATGTGCTGCAGCTGATGCAGAAAAATCACGCCCAGCTTACATTGGTTGTGGATGAGTACGGTGGAACCGCCGGATTGCTCACTGCTGAAGAGATTCTGGAAGAAATCGTCGGTGATCTATATGATGAATTCGAGGATGAGCGACCGGAGATGGAGATGGTAGGAGATATTATTTCCGTGGATGGCCGGATGCTGATCGAGGATGTAAACGAATTGGCCGGAGTAGAGATCGATGATGACGAAGTCGATTCAATTGGCGGCTGGATGTTCAAGGAACTTGAAGGTGTGCCGGAAGTAGGCAAGACCGTCGAAGTGGATGGAGTCGTATTCGAAGTCGCAGAATCGGAACGTCTGCGCATTATGCGGGTTCATGTCCATCCTCTTCCCAAGGAAGAAAATGCAGATGCTGAGGAAAATCATCAGGACAAGAATTCCCATTCCTAAATAACAAATATAAGCAGTACCATAACGGCAGCCGCAAGGTGGAGGTGCACGATTCAATCAGCATAATCCCAATTGCGGCTGCCGTTAAATTTACATATAAACAAGGAGTGCTGGATGATGACGGATAGAACTGTACTGAACAAGCCGCAAGCGATGATGTTTGATATGGATGGAACACTGTTCGAGACGGAGACCGTACTGCTGCCTGCCTATCACAATACATTCGAGATTCTGCGTGAAGAAGGACTGTATCATGGAGAAACGCCACCGGACGAGATTATTCTAAGCTGTCTGGGCATGCTGCTGGAAGATATCTGGGCTCGTGTGATTCCGGGTGCCGAGTCGCGTACAGTTGCCAGAGCGAACCAGTTGCTGCTGGATCTTCAGGTTGATGGCATGAAAGCCGGTATATCCCGTCTGTATCCGCAGGTTATGGAGACACTGACCTATTTGCACGATCATGGCGTGCGTCTGTTTATTGCCAGCAACGGTCTGGAAGGTTATGTAAAAGGAATTGTAGAGGTACATCAGATGGGTTCCCTGTTGGAAGGGGTATACAGTGCAGGCGAATATCAGACCGCATCCAAAGTAGATCTGGTCCGGCTGCTGCTCGATACTCATGATATTACCTCTGCCTGGATGGTCGGTGATCGTTCTTCGGATGTAGAAGCAGGCCTTAAGAATGGACAAACCGTGATTGGCTGCAATTATGCAGATTTTGGTGATACGAGTGAGCTGGATGGATCGGATGTCACTATTACTTCATTTGATCAGCTGCGTCATCTGTATGATGAAGCACAGTAGAATGATCGAAACCACACATTTTACATCAGAGCTCAAATCAGTTACCCTGTATAGGACGTGTTAAAATAGTGCTGCCGTACAGGACATCTCCTGATTGGCAGACAGGAAATACAATACTGATTGGGAAAGTGGGAAATTGACAATGAATATTTACGATAAGGCACATGAACTATCCACAGCTATTCGCGATAGCAAAGAAGTATCTGATATTACAGCTGCTCTGAAATTGATCGAAAGCGATCCAGAAAGCCAGCGTATGCTGGATGACTTCCGTACGCGTCAGATGGAAGTACAGCAGCGCATGATGTCCGGCGATATGCCGAACCCGGAAGAGATGGAGCAAATGGAGAAACTGTTCGAGGTGCTGAACCTGAACCTGAATATCCGCCGCCTGTTCGATGCCGAGCAGCGTCTAAGCACCATCATTGAAGATATCAACAAAATTATCACGGACAGCCTGAGCCATCTGTATGGCGGAGCTGCTGAATAATCTGTTGTAATCTGTCGACATATAAAGGTATAACAGAAGTCTGATGAGAGCTTGCGGCGCTGTAACCAATGCTTGATGGCGACGTGAATTCATCAGACAATCGATCAAGAAAACAAAAGCGGCGAGCGTCATCTCCCATAAGTACATGGTGAGATACGCTCGTTTTTTGTGCTATAATAAATGCACATTGATACAGATGCTGGAAGGTGGTGTTACAGTTGCAGGAACATGAGGAATCGATTACAAAGCACGAACAACTTTTGCAGCATATTGAGAAGCTCAAAATCGGGTCCAAAATCTCTGTCCGCAAGCTGGCCCGGCAGATGGGTGTAAGCGAAGGTACCGCCTATCGTGCGGTTAAGGAAGCGGAGAATATGGGGATCGTAGTAACCCGCGAACGGATTGGCACGGTACGGATCGAGAAACGTCCACGGGGAATCTCTGATCAGTTGACTTTTGCCGATGTGGCAGAGATTGTAGAGGGCAAAGTGCTGGGCGGCGGCAGCGGTCTGGACAAAACGCTGGTTAAATATGCGATTGGTGCAATGAAGATGGACGCGATGATGCGTTACGTGGAAGCAGGCAGCCTGCTGATCGTCGGTAACCGTGAGGATGCTCATTCTCTTGCACTGGAACACGGAGCAGCCGTACTGATAACGGGCGGATTTGGCACCAGCCTGGAGGTCAAGGCGCTTGCGGATGAACGGGGACTGCCCATCATTTCTTCTCGCCATGATACATTTACAGTGGCTTCCATGATTAACCGGGCACTGTTTGACCGGATGATCAAAAAGAAGATCATGCTTGTTGAGGATATTATTGCAGGCAAGCCCAAGCCTGGTGTGCTCAAGGCTTCCAGCATGGCAACTGATTTTTACGAAGTGGCGGAGAAGACCGGATACTTGCGTCTCGCCGTCGTGGATGAATGGAATCGGGTGATCGGGATTGTCGGACGCAAGGAAATCGAGGAGCTGGAGGGTGATCAGCCCATTGAAAAAGTGCTGATACGCAGACCGATAACGGCAACGCTACAGACTTCACTGGCTTCGGCAGCCCAGACGATGATGTGGGAAGGCATTGACTTCCTGCCTATCGTGGACCGTAACCGTAAACTGATCGGTACCGTCACCCGGCGTGAAGTGCTGCAGGCTATGCGGGATGCCCAGCTTGAGCCGCAGGCAGGTAACGTGGAGACATTTGATCATCTGATCTGGAATGGTTTTGCCGAAGAGCGGGATGAAGACGGAGGTATTGTCTATCATGGATTTATTACGCCGCAGATGGCGACAGACCTTGGTAATATTTCCGAAGGCATTCTGATCTCGGTCATGATCCAGGCGGCGATCCGCACTGCACGGTTGCTGAGTGGCCATGATTATGTAATTGATAATATTTCGACTTACTTCTTGCGCCCGGTGCAGATCGAGGATGCGATTGTGATCCGTCCAATTGTGCTGGAATCGAGCCGGCGTACCTACAAGCTGGAGATTGAGATCATTTATGAAAATATGCCTGTCTCCAAATCGGTGCTGACACTGCAGTCTATCGATCACGGATAAAAAAGCTGTGCGGAATAGAGATCCGCACAGCTTTTTTATATCCATAGGGTCGTTTTCTTGTAAATAGTGTGGGCAGTTATAACGTTGTTTGACTGGAATAGAATGTATGATTCCTGCAAATATTTATAGCCATGTCATTACACTTTGAACTTCTCAACCATAACTTTGAGTTCCTGAGCGACATTGGATAACACCGCAGAAGAAGCAGCAATTTCTTCCATAGTGGCAAGTTGCTGCTCGGTAGCAGCAGATACAGATTCAATCTCGCCTACAGAAGTGCTGGTGATATCAGACATCTGGTTAACCGACTGGATCACCTGTTGGGTACCGCTGGACAGATTGGATGAAGCAGAGGAGACGCTTTGAATACTCTGCGCGACTTCCTGTACATACTGGCGAATCAATCCAAAAGATTGACCGGCGGTATCTACTGCCTGGATACTTTGCTCGACTTCCTGGGAGCCTGCTTCTGTTTTGTTGACAACGGTATGAATTTCTTTTTGGATGCTGTCGATCAGGTTGCTGATCTGACTAGCCGAAGTGGAAGCTTCGTCTGCCAGATTGCTGATTTCTTTGGCGACCACGCTGAATCCTTTGCCATGTTCACCTGCACGAGCGGCTTCGATACCTGCATTCAGGGATAACAGATTGGTCTGTTTGGCAATCTGGGCAATAACACTGACAATTTGATTGATAGTCTGGGAATTTTTATCCAGATTACCTACCGAACCGGATAGTTCGCCAAAAATGGATTTCAGTTTGGTGATTTCATGACCGGCAGCCCGGAGCGCTTCGTCTCCTTCCGTGACTTTGGTAGAAGTCAGGACAGCCGTAGATGCGACTTCCTGGGCGCTACCGGCGATATTCTGTATTCCATCAGCCATCTGATGAACCGTGGAAGAAGTATAATTCACATGTTCGGCCTGTCGATCAGAACCGGCTGCCATTTCCTGAATGGACTCGGCAATATGCTGAGAGGCATAAGAGGTCTCGCCAGCGCTCGCTGTGAGTTCTTCGGAAGAAGAGGCCAGATGAAGAGAAGTATCCTTGAGATGAGAGACGATATCCCGCAAATTACCGGTCATCTGTGCGAGTGCATCGGACAGGGCCCCCACTTCATTTTTGGAGCGGATAGTCCAGGTAGATGTCAGATCGCCATCTGCTACAGCACGGGTGACTTCTACCAGCTGCATAATCGGACGTGTCAGACGGGTAGAGAAAATATATCCGGCAGCAATAGCAACCAGTAGTGAAACAGCAAGAATAATAATGCTGTTATAGAGCAGGGTATAATAGTCTTCCATGATGAGGTTATATGACTTTTCACTGAAGACCGTCCAGCCAGTTACCGGATCAGGTACATAAGAAACGAGCTTCTTATCATTTCCTTCTCCATAGGTTAGAGTGCCTGATTGACCGGCAGCGCCCTGTTGAAAGGATGGAGTGGATTTGATATCTGTATCAAGCGAAGCGGCGACAGGATGAGCCAGAATAACTCCTGTACGATCAGCGATGTAAGCTGTCTGTCCATTAATGGAAAATTCCTTGGCGTAGGTGCTCATGCTGTCGAGTGGCAGCGAACACTGAATCATACCTGTCAATGTATTAGTGTTATCAAAAACAGGATAAACGATATTAATGATTTTTTTGCCAGTGGATTTACTCACGAGGACATCGGAGACGACCTGCTTTTGGGTGGAGATCAGCTGTTTGAAATAATCACGGTCGCTGACATTATCAAGATCGGCATCGGTATTTTTGGCGAGCTGCTGGCCATCCTTATTGCTGAATACGATGGTTTGCAGCTCCGGATGCAGTTGGGAAGTCTGGACGAGCAGGTTTTTGACCTGTGGTAATTGAGCGGGAGTGAATTCCTTGAATTCCGGATTGGTGGCAAGCTGCTGCAGCATAGCGAGTTCCGTATTTACCAGTGTTTGCGCTTTCTGAAGTACCAGTTCAACATTCTGCTCATTCATGTTGTACGCATCTTTTTGAATTTTGTGGGTAGTGCTGATCAGACTGAATGCACCGAATACAATCATTGGGATGATCGTTATCAGACACATCATCAGGATTAACTGCTTTTTCATAAATTCATATCCCCTGTCTATTTAATCAATAGTGATTATTATTCTGAATGATAGATTTATCGGTGACCTGATCGGGGAAGTTTAGAAAAGAATAGTAACCTCTGTTCATCGCATTCATTTTTTTGCAAACTCTGACGGTCTATAGGCTGAATATGATAAAATAGTATAGATGAGAGTATAGATTCATCAGTTGTCTGATATTACACAAGGAAAGCAGGGAAGCGTATGACCCCATTTGTACATTTGCATGTGCATAGTGAATACAGTCTGCTGGACGGGGCTGCGCGTATCCAGGATCTGGTCGCCAGTGCAGCGGCAGCAGGAATGACTTCGCTGGCATTGACGGATCATGGCGTAATGTACGGTGCCATCCCGTTCTACAAAGCATGCCTGCAGCATGGTATTAAGCCGATTATTGGCTGCGAGGCGTATTACACGGCCGGATCACGCAAGGAAAAGGCAGCACGCAAAGACCAGCCGATTCACCACTTGTTACTGCTGGCCAAAAATGAAACAGGCTACCGGAATCTGATGAAGCTCTGCTCTGTCGGCCATCTGGAAGGTTTTCACTATAAACCGCGTATTGATGCGGAAGCACTGCAGCAGTATCACGAAGGCATTATTTGTCTCAGCGCCTGTCTGGGCGGGGAGATTCCGCAGCATCTGCTGCATGGACAGCTGGACGAAGCGAGAAAGGCAGCTTTGCGTTACCAGCAGATTTTTGGAGAAGACTTCTATATCGAACTGCAGGATCATGGTCTGGCCGAACAGAAAAAGGTCACGCCACTGCTGATCGAATTGGCACGCGAACTGAGTATACCGCTTGTTGCGACCAATGATGTGCATTATCTGACCGAAGAGGATGCCAAGACGCAGGATGTGCTGATCTGTATCGGAACCGGCAAGACGGTAGAAGATGAGAGCCGTCTGCGTATTCCGACCAATCAGCTTTATCTCAAAAATGAAGAGCAAATGGAAGCTCTGTTCCGCTATGTACCGGAAGCGATCGATAATACTACTGTTATTGCAGATAAATGCCATTTGGAGCTTACCTTTGGTACTTCGCTGCTGCCTGCCTATCATCCGCTGCCGGAAGGCATGAATGCAGGAACTTATCTGGCTCAGCTGTGTCAGGAAGGGCTAGTACAACGCTACGAAGGAACCGAGCTATGGAATGATCCCGAGGAGCGCCGAGTGCTGGATGAACGGCTCGCTTATGAACTCTCGGTTATTGGCAATATGGGATTTGACGATTACTTCCTGATTGTATGGGATTTCATGAATTATGCTCATCGCCAGGGAATCGCTACCGGACCGGGGCGGGGATCGTCTGCCGGCAGTCTGGTTGCTTATGTGCTGCAAATTACGAATGTAGATCCGATTCGATACAAGCTGTTGTTTGAGCGTTTTCTGAATCCGGCACGTGTATCCATGCCTGATATCGATATTGATTTCAGCGATCTGCGCCGGGATGAAATGATTGATTATGTGGTGGAGAAATATGGTCGTGACCGGGTTGCGCAGATTATTACCTTTGGTACACTGGCTGCGCGGGCTGCGGTACGCGATGTAGGACGGGCACTGAATGTACCTTATGCCGATACCGACAAAGCAGCCAAGCTGATTCCGGCACAGATTGGTGTAACGATTCAGCGTGCACTTGATCAGGTACCGGAATTGAAAGAAAGATACGTCAAATCCGCACCTGTGCGCGAGATGATCGATACCGCACTCAAGGTCGAAGGTATGCCGCGTCATGCGTCTACACACGCGGCAGGCGTTGTTATTTCCAGTGGTCCATTGACCGATGTCGTTCCTCTGCAGGAAGGCAGTGAGCATGCGGTGCTGACACAATACACGATGGAAAATCTGGAAGCTATCGGTATGCTCAAAATGGACTTCCTGGGTCTGCGAACGCTATCCATTATTGAGCGTTGTCTGGAGTGGGTGGAAGAGCAAACGGGTGAGAAGATTGACTTTGACCGGATTCCATTCGATGATCCCGATACCTATCAGATGCTTAGCCAGGGCGATACCATGGGGGTATTTCAATTGGAATCCCCGGGTATCCGCAGAGTACTGCGTGATCTGAAGCCAAGTGAATTTGAAGATATTGTCTCGGTCAATGCGCTGTATCGTCCGGGTCCGATGGATTTTATTCCACGTTACATTGAGGCCAAACACGGCCGTTCTGTACCGGAATATCCACATAATGACCTGAAGCCGATCCTGCAGGATACGTACGGCATTATCGTCTATCAGGAACAGATTATGCAGATTGCTTCCACAATGGCAGGATTTTCGCTGGGGGAAGCGGATTTACTGCGGCGAGCCGTATCCAAGAAAAAGCGGGAAGTGCTCGATCAGGAACGAGAACACTTTGTACAGGGCAGTCTGCAGCAAGGATATACCGAGCAGGATGCCAATACGGTCTATGACATGATCGTGCGTTTTGCCGATTATGGATTCCCGCGGGCACATGCCACGGCTTATGGTGTGCTGGCTTTCCAGACCGCCTATCTCAAAGCTCATTATCCGGTGCAATTTATTGCTTCCATGCTGACGGCAGTAATGGGAACGCATCGTAAAGTAGCCGAATATGTACTGGAATGCCAGCGTGTCGGTGTCGAAGTGCTACCGCCAGATGTGAACACGAGCGGAATTACCTTCACACCAGTTCTGGAAGATTTGGCTTTACCACATCAGTCAGGGGAGAATCCTGCTGAAGATGTGACGGGACATGCGCAGCTATCCCAGGAAAATTCGGATAGCAACCTGGATAAAGTAGAAGCTAATTCGACTGGTGAGCAAGCAGCGGAAACAGCACAAATCACCGGACATATCCGCTTTGGACTCGGCGCGGTCAAAAATGTCGGTACCCAGGCCATTAACAGCATTATCAAGGAACGTGCAGAACGTCCATTTGATAGTCTGGTTGATTTCTGTCGCCGTGTAGACCCAAAAGCCTGCAACAAGCGGGTAATCGAATCCCTGATCCAGGCCGGAGCATTTGACACGTTGCCAGGACATCGCGCCCAGCTGCTGCAGATGCTGGATGAGACGATCAAGGAAGCGGCGAAATGGCGCAAGGAACGCGAGGAACTGCAGATCGAGATGTTCGATTTCGATCTTGGAGAGAAACCTAACTGGGAAGTCTCTTACCCGGATATTCCGCCATTTACAGCCGGAGAGCAGCTGGAGTTCGAGCGCGAGCTGCTGGGTCTGTATTTGTCTGGTCATCCGCTGGATGATTATGAGCGGGTGATTGAAGAGTCCGGCCTGTCACGACTGATGAATCTGCATGAAGCCGAGGATGACAGTATGGTGGCGGTCGCAGGAATGGTTGTTTCACTCAAAGCGATCACAACCAAACAGGGTAAATCCATGGCCTTTATGGAAATGGAAGACCAGATCGAGAAATGCGAAGTGGTCATGTTCCCCGAAGTATGGCGCAAATATAATGAGCTTGTGGACAAAGGGGTACTGCTCGTCATTCGAGGGAGACTCCAGAAACAGGAAGAAGAAGGATTCAAACTGCTTGCCGAGGAAGCTGTACCATTGACACCGGCAGCAGCCGGAGAAATGGCAGAGAAAGCTCGCCAGCGGCGCAGCAAAACTTCTACAGGTGCTCCAGCAGCACGCCGTCCGTCACCGGTAGCGAAAAGCAAGACACAGCCGGCAGCAGCAGGAAAGGCATCTTCCACTGTGGCATCGACTTCTTCGGCGCCAGCTTCTTCGAGCGGCAAAGCGGCTGCTGAGCAGGACAATGCAGGCAAACCAAGCCAAACCGTATATATCAAAATTACTCGTGAAGCCCAGCAGGCAGGGCGACTGGAACAGCTCAAGCAGCTGCTTTCCAGTCATCCAGGTCAGCTTGGCACCGTACTTTTTTACGAGGAAAGTCAAAAACTGCTGGATCTGAGCGACAGCTACCGGATCAAACCGTCGCCTGCACTGTTCAAGGAAATGGAACAAATGCTTGGCGAAGGGACAGTAAAAGTCAAGTGAAAAAGCACCCTGCGGTCCACCGGTTATGATCGACCGGTGGATTGATTTATTGTCTATGCTCTTTGTTACGGCAAAAAAATGTGGTATGGTATCATTATCCCATGATGTGGGCTTAAGTATGCCTATTTTTTGTAATCACTAAGTCCAGCTTGTGTTCGTTATAAATAATGATGATTTATTCAATAAGCAGGGGAATAAGTATACGTCTGAAGAGGTGTAGTTGTGTTTAGAGATTTATTCCAGAAGAAGAAAAAATATGCGACCATTCCTTCACAGCGCTGGAGCAATGAGTCCGCATCAGATGAGCCGTCGCAGGAACGCCCAAAACGGGAAATTCCGGAAGGGCTGATGAACAAGTGCAGCAAATGTGGCACGATTCATTACAGCAAAGAACTGGAAAAGAACCTGAAAGTATGCAGCAATTGCGGCTATCATATGCGCCTGAATGCGATTGAACGAATCGTTATGACGGTGGATGAAGGTCAGTTTACGGAGATGGATGCCGGTATGGAATCTATTGATCCGCTGAACTTCCCGGGTTATGCCAAAAAGCTGGAGCAGCAAAAAATGAACTCCGGCCTGCGTGATGCCGTGATTACAGGCGAAGGCGTGATCGAAGGGCATCGTGCGATGCTCGCGGTGATGAGCTTTGACTTTTTCAGCGGTAGTATGGGTTCGGTTGTCGGGGAGAAAATCACCCGTGCGATCGAAGCAGCGGATGAGCGCAATCTGCCGCTGATCATGTTCTCCACATCCGGCGGTGCCCGTATGCAGGAGAGTATTATCAGTCTGATGCAGATGGCCAAGACGAGTGCGGCACTGTCGCGCTTCCAGGATAACGGCGGTCTGTACATATCCGTCATCACAGATCCGACGATGGGCGGAGTATCTGCGAGCTTTGCGACACTGGGCGATGTGATTATCGCTGAACCAGGTGCGCTGTTTGGGTTCGCCGGACGTATCGTTATTGAACAGACGATCCGTCAGAAGCTGCCTGATAATTTCCAGACAGCCGAGTTCAACCTGGAGCATGGACAGCTGGATATGGTTGTTCATCGCAAAGACATGAAGACTATGTTGTCCGATCTATTGGACTATCATAGCGGGAAAGGGGGATTTTAAGTGGCAGGAGAGATGCCTTTTGAAATGCCTCTCGTTGAATTGCGCAAAAAGATCGACGAGCTGAAGCAGTTCGGTCAGGAAAAAGGAATCGATTTCGCTGATGAAATCAACCGTCTGGAAGAGCGTTACCGCCAGATGGAGAGCGAGATCTATACACATATCAGCCCGGCGCAGAAAATGCATCTGGCCCGGAATCAGCAGCGTCCTACGACGCTGGAGCTGATTCCGCTCATTTTTACAGACTTTATCGAACTGCATGGTGATCGCATGTTCGGTGATGATCTGGCAATCGTTGGAGGACTTGCACGTCTGGAAGGCCAGCCGGTCACGGTTATCGGTCATCAGCGCGGTAAGGATACCAAGGATAATATCGCGCGCTTCTTTGGTAGTCCTCACCCCGAAGGCTACCGTAAATCGATCCGTCTGATGAAGCAGGCTGAGAAATTTGGACGTCCAATTGTGACATTTATTGATACCAAGGGTGCGTATCCGGGTAATACAGCAGAAGAGCGCGGTCAGTCTGAAGCAATCGCCCGCAGCCTGTGGGAGATGGCCAGATTGCGTGTGCCTGTCATCTGCGTAGTCATTGGCGAAGGCGGAAGCGGTGGTGCGCTGGCGATCGGTGTAGGCAACCGTGTACTCATGATGGAAAATGCTATTTATTCGGCGATTTCACCGAATGGTGCAGCCTCCATCCTGTGGAAAGATGCATCCAAAGCCGATCAGGCTGCCGAAGCGATGAAAATCACGGCAGATGATCTGCTGCAAATGGAAATCATCGAAGGGATTGTTCCCGAGCCTCGTGGTGGTGCCCATAAGGATTACGAAGCAACTGGAGCCGCTCTCAAGGAGCATCTGCTGATTCATTTGCAGGAATTGTCCGGCATGGACGGCGATGCACTGGTCGAACAGCGTTATCAGAAATTCCGCAAGATCGGTGAATTTGCGGAAAAACGGGTAAGCAGCAATGTCTTTGGAAGTTCAAGCGAGAGCGAACAGGGAAAAGTCGAGAAGGCAGCAGATGAGTCCATGCAGCCGATAGATCATACGATCAAACATCTTTCTTCATTGGCAGAACAGCCGGGAGATGAGGATGCTCCGCGCACTCCACATCATTAATTCGGAATGTTTCCGGCGGAATTTATATGTAATTTACAAGAGTAACGTATAATTTACTACAGAGTCTCGAAGATAGCTTATGAAGATTCCGGAGCTTCCGCCGACCGGCTTCTTCAACAAGCTGTATACAAAAGCGAGAATTTGTAGTAAATTTGTTTGTTGGGGCTTGTTGTTACCAAACAATGAGCTATGTTGGAAAAAGAAAATAGAGAGACCTTGAAAACGGAGGAAATCAATTATGCGTAAAACGAAAATTGTATGTACGATTGGACCGGCAAGTGAGTCCTTGGAGAACACGAAAAAACTGATCATGGCAGGTATGAATGTATCCCGCCTGAACTTCTCTCATGGTGACTTTGAAGAGCACGGCAACCGTATCAAAAACATCAAACAAGCCAGCAAAGAACTGGGTAAAACAGTAGCAATCCTGCTGGATACCAAAGGTCCGGAGATCCGTATCGGCAAACTGAAAGAAGAGCCGATTGATCTGGTTCAAGATGAGTACATCACGCTGACTACCGAAGAAATCCTCGGTGACCAGCATCGTCTGACTGTATCTTACCAGGATCTGCCGGGAGATGTGGAAGTAGGTTCCACAATTCTGATCGACGATGGTCTGATTGGTCTGAGCGTAGTACAGGTTCTGGGTACTGAAATCAAATGCCGTATCGTTAACGGTGGACAAATCAAAGGCCGCAAAGGCGTTAACGTACCGGGCGTGAATATTTCCCTGCCAGGTATTACTGAAAAAGATGCGAACGATATTATCTTCGGTATTGAGCAGGGTGTAGATTTCATCGCTGCTTCCTTCGTACGTAAAGCAAGTGACGTACTGGAAATCCGTAAATTGCTCGAAGAAAAAGGTGCTCCGCACATCCAAATCATCTCCAAAATCGAGAACCAGCAGGGCGTGGACAACCTGGACGAAATCCTGAAAGTATCCGACGGTCTGATGGTAGCCCGTGGTGACCTTGGTGTAGAAATTCCTGCCGAAGAAGTACCACTGGTACAAAAACGCATGATCGAAAAATGTAATCGTGCAGGCAAACCGGTTATCACAGCAACTCAAATGCTGGATTCCATGCAACGTAACCCGCGTCCGACTCGTGCGGAAGCGAGTGACGTAGCCAACGCAATCTTCGACGGAACAGATGCAATCATGCTGTCCGGCGAAACAGCTGCTGGTAAATATCCGGTAGAATCCGTACTGACGATGTCCCGCATCGCAGAAAAAGCGGAATCTGCACTGGATTACCGTGAAATCTTCCTGAAGCAAAGCCATGCACAACAAACTACAGTAACTGAAGCAATCAGCCAATCTGTAGCTAGCTGCGCAATGGATCTGAATGCAACAGCGATCATTTCTTCTACCGAATCCGGTCATACTGCACGTGTAGTATCCAAATATCGTCCGCAGGCACCAATCATTGCGGTAACGACTAAGGAACAAACGATGCGTCGTCTGGCTCTGACTTGGGGCGTACTGCCGGTTAAAGGCACAGAAGCTCATTCTACAGATGAACTGTTCGATATCGCCCTGCAGGGTGGTAAAGATTCCGGTCTGCTCAAAGAAGGCGATCTGGTTGTTATCACAGCTGGTATCCCACTGGGCAAATCAGGTTCTACAAACCTTATCAAAGTAGCACAAATGTCCGCGAAATAATCCGGCATAGTGCTTATATAATACGATGCAAAGAAAGCAGTGGAGTCTTCCATTGCTTTTTTTGCTGATTTGCTGTGTATCTATATAGAAAAATAAACGTAATATACAGAGGAATGACAAAAGAGAAGAGTGGAGGAAGAGAGCAATGGCAAGAGAACAACTGCAGCTGCCAAGTGAATGGCATGGAATTTCGTTTCGGGTACGTTATCAGGAGAATGACCCGATGGGGGTCGTCTATCACACCAATTATTTGAACTGGTTCGAACTGGGACGGACCGAAATGATCCGCGATCTGGGATTTCGGTACCGGGATATGGAAGCGGCAGGGGTGCTGCTCCCTCTGATAGATGCTTCACTGAGTTACGGTCGTCCGGCGCGATATGATGATCGGGTGGCTGTGTATACGCGGATTGTCAATTTCTCCAGGCTGCGTATTGATTATGAATACAAAATTCATCTGCTTGCTGATGAGGACCGTAATCTAGTAGGTGATGCTTCGGCTGTAGGACCACGTATTACCTTCCCTGATGGCGCAGAGCTGCCTGGAGAGCCGCTGACAGGCGGTTCTACCAAGCATGTATGGGTAAGCAGGGAGTTTACGCCAGTGCGGCTTGATAAAGTTCTGCCGCAGCTGTATGATTCACTTGTACGGTCTTTGCAATAGAGAGGAGAGGTACGGGTTGAAAAAGTGGATTGCTGCATTAATTATTATTGTGCCGCTCCTGGAATGGTACATTTTTCTTCAGATGATTGAATGGATTGGCGGCTGGAATACGCTGATTCTGCTCATATTGACCTCGCTGATCGGCATTGTCATGATGAGGTTCGAAGGACGCAAAGTACTCGAAGATACCAAAGCCCTTATCAATGCCAATCAGCCGCCCGGCCGTAAAATGCTGGATGGATTATGTGTGTTTATCGGCGGTATCATGCTCGTTTTGCCAGGCTTTGTACTCGATGTGATCGGTTTTACAATTGTATTTCCGCTGACTCGTCCACTATATCGGAATCTGTTGCTCAAATGGATTGAGAAGCGGATGAAAAAAGGTTCAATTACGATATACCGTCCCTAATCGGTCAGCACTGAAAAAGACTTCCCTTGGCATAAAGGAAGTCTTTTTTATTTGTTGTATAAGATGATAGTAGATGCTGCGGGCAGAAGGATAGATAACTAATAAACGAATTTCTGCTTATAATGTAGTAAAGCGCGGTGTATTATGGAGCAGCAAACGGAAGCAGTAAGGCTCGATTCTTGCCTACCGGACTCTTCCGTTGACAATATAATTGCGCAGATCGCGAAATACATTAGCGCGGTTCAGTGCCGATACGAATACCAGAGTGACTGGTCCAATCAATAGTCCGAGGGCACCGAATAGCTTCAGACCGACGAACATGCTGATTAGCGTAGCCAGCGGGTCGAGCCCTACATTGCTGGCGAGTATTTTGGGTTCCATCATCTGACGGACAATCAGTACAATGACATATAGAACGCTAAGACCAATCCCCAGCTTCAGATCTCCGCTCATAAAGTTGTATAGTGCCCATGGAATCATAACGATGCCTACACCCAGATATGGCAGCAGATCCACCATACCGATCAACAGCCCGATTAATAAAGCCGACTCCACATTAAGAATAAATAGTCCGATAATCACGATAATGCCGGTAATGGAAATGAGGATAAATTGGGCTTTGATATAGCCGAACAGGGCTTTTTGCAAATCGCTCCAGATCGCGGTTGCAGGTTGGCGGATACTTGATGGAAACCAGCCAGCGACAATACGGGTATGCCGCTCCCAGCTATTACTGATAAAGAAAGCAGAAAGGACGACCACGACAATAATCCAGGCGAAATTAGGCAGCGCAGTCAGAAAATCAAGCACCATATTGAGTAGACTGGTCACAATGCCGCTGACTACCCCAGATACGCTCTGGGTAGTCTTATTCAGATTATCATTGATCGTATCCTGATAAGGATTTTGCTGCAAAAAGGTACTGATTTCGTCGGTAATGGATTGAATCCGGTCATTCTGTGTCCAGCCGATCAACACCTGCCGCCAGCTGTCCACATGCTCATTAAACGTTTCGGTCAGATTAATGGTCTCCTGCACGAGCCGTGTCACCAGTAGTGACAATAAAGTAAGTAATCCGCCAAAATACAGCAGCAGCGATACCGATACCGCGAGCCAGCGTGGAAAGCGCAGACGGCGCTGCAATACACGAATCAGCGGATTCATCGCATAGGCGAACAGCCAGGCAAGCAGCAGTGGATAGAGCAGTGGGAACAAATAACGTACAGCGATAGCCGTAATGATAATAGCTACCAGTACCCATACTCCTCTAAGAATCCGGTTGCGGATCGTAGTATTCAAAATGGTCAATCTCCTCACTGCACAGTGTATGTAATCAGGTATATATCATGATGTTAAACGGCGAGCCTGAGTTTTGAAACGACTGTAATTGCCTGAATGGCAGAATATTTGTCGGAAGAGCACGATTTCTTTTTTTGCCCTTTGGCAAATGGTATACTAAAAGGAAAAAGGGAGGCTGCCGCATGAAAGCCAAACTGGAAGATGTTGCAAAATTAGCCGGCGTCTCGCCGACAACAGTGTCGCGTATGATGAACAATAGGGGATACGTCAGCGAAGCAACAAAACAGAAAGTACGCAGTGCCATGGAGGAGCTTCATTATTTCCCTAATGATATTGCACGGTCGTTGTTTAACAAACGCACTAATCTGATCGGACTTATTTTGCCGACAACAGCCAATCCTTTTTTTGGGGAACTGACTTTTCATATTGAAAATCTTTGTGCAGCACATGGACTTAAGGTGCTGCTATGTAATAGTCTGAACCGGATTGATAAAGAAGAACAATACGCCGAAATGCTAATGCGTAATCAGGTAGACGGTATTATTGTCGGGACGCATAACCGGGGGATACTTAATTATAAACGCACCAATCTCGCTGTAGTGGCGATCGATCGCTATTTGTCCGAGACTATTCCTGTTGTTAGCTCCGACAACTATGAGGGCGGCCGATTGGCAACGCAGCGGTTGATTGGGCGTGGATGCGAATACATCCTTCATTTTAATGGACCAGCTGAATTGGAGACGCCTGCCCAGCTCCGCCGGCAAGCGTTTGAGGATATGATGCAGCAGCGAGGATTACCGCATTATACATACGAGATGGAGATGCCATTGGATCGCGAAGATCAGCTTGCTGTGATACGGCGCGCCTTGGATGAGCATCCTCAAGCAGACGGTATATTTGCGAGTAATGATATGATTGCAGCCTCCGTAATCTACGAAGCCGGTAGACGCAGTATATCTATTCCGGAGGATCTGAAAGTAGTCGGTTATGATGGAACCGCCGTAACTTCTTCGCTCATGCCACAGCTGACGACCATACGCCAGCCGATTGAAGCTATTGCAAATGCAGCCATAACTATGCTGCTGCGAGAAATTGAAGGGGAATTTGAGGAGAAAGCACAGCAAATTGTACTGCCTGTCGAGCTGTATGAGGGCACCACAGCCTGAGAGGCTTGATGGTACAAGTGACGAGTGGCTAGTATAGATAAAATCCAAACGCCTTTATATATAAAGGCGTTTTTTGATGCAGTAATATCTTTCGCCTATTTTTGCAACCTTAAATTATTTTTTTATGTCATCCGGTTGACATATGAAACCGGTTGACATACAATTCTTGCAAGAAAGCACTTACATGAATAAAGGAGCGAGCCCTATGCCTGTATCAAAAAGCCTGTACTGGAAGCTGAGTCTTTACTTTTTCTTCTTTTTCGTTTGCTGGTCTTCCAGCTATTCCTTGTTCTCGATCTGGCTTGGACAGGAAATGAAGCTGACAGGAGCACAAAATGGTCTTATTTTCTCTGTAAACGCTATCTTTGCTCTTTGTGCGCAGCCGCTGTATGGCTATATTTCCGACAAGATTGGGTTAAAAAGAAACATTCTGCTTTTTATTAGCTTACTGCTTGTATTTACAGGGCCCTTTTTTGTTTTTGTTTATGGTCCTTTACTGCAGGTGAACGTGTGGCTGGGAGCGATTGTAGGCGGATTGTTTCTGAGTGTCGGATTTTTGGCAGGGGTTGGTGCAATTGAGACATATGTCGAAAAAGTCAGCCGCAAGTATGGTTTTGAATACGGACGTTCCCGGATGTGGGGCTCGCTTGGCTGGGCAGCAGCTACCTTTTTCGCAGGGCAGCTGTTCAACCTGAATCCGAATATCAATTTCTGGATTTCTTCGGTGTCCGCCGTAATTCTTGTTGGTATCATTTTGTCGGTACGGATTGATGTATCGGAACGTGAACTTGAAAAGGCGGCTTCTGTTACGCTGAAGGATATCGGCAACCTATTTACACTTCGCTCATTCTGGTACTTTATGCTGTATGTAATCGGTGTAGCATGCGTGTACGGTGTATATGATCAGCAATTCCCGATTTATTATTCTTCATTGTTCCCATCCCATGAGGTGGGCAACCAGGTATATGGTTACTTGAATTCCTTTCAGGTATTTCTGGAAGCAGGCATGATGTTTATGGCACCCTTTATTGTTAACAAACTGGGTGCCAAAAAATCACTTATTTTTGCCGGTTTGCTGATGGCTGTACGTATTGTAGGCTCCGGACTTGTTTTCGAGCCGATCGGTATTTCGGCGGTCAAGCTCATTCACGCGCTGGAATTGCCAATTATGTTGATTGCCATTTTCAAATATCTGGCTGCACATTTTGATACAAGGCTATCTTCGATTTTGTATCTGGTTGGATTTCAGTTCGCGTCCCAGGTCGGCCAGGCTGTACTGTCTCCGATTGCCGGCTCGCTGTACGATGATATTGGATTCCGTGCTACTTATCTGGTTATGGGGGCGCTTGTTCTATTGTTTACGGTAATCTCGATCTTCACACTTTTCAACGACAAACATCCCAAACCACAGCTCAAAGGAAAGCTGGAAACACAGCAAATCACCTAACATATTACACAAACACTCGTATACCTGTTACATATAGCTATTAAGGCTGTATGTACCGGTATTATTGAGTACATTCAAGGAGGAACATCCATGTCTACACTTCATTCTATCCAGCAAGCCGCCGAAGCATTACAACTCTCCGGCCAAAAAATCAACCCACAGTATCGTCCAGGCTATCATATTGCAGCTCCAGCTAACTGGATTAATGATCCGAACGGTCTGGTGCAGTTCAATGGAGAATATCATGTCTTTTACCAGCATCATCCGTACGATGAGAATTGGGGACCGATGCACTGGGGACATGTCAAGAGCAGTGATCTTGTTCATTGGGAGCACTGTCCGATTGCATTGGCACCAGGCGATGATTGTGATCGGGACGGTTGCTTTTCTGGTAGTGCGGTAGACGATAATGGTGTGATGACACTTATTTATACGGGACATCACTATACAGACCGGGATAAGGATTTATTTACGCAGAACCAGAATATTGCGGTTAGTCATGATGGGATTACTTTTGAAAAATATGAGTCCAATCCGGTTATTGCCGAGCCTCCGGCAGACAGTGCCCATCATTTCCGTGATCCGAAAGTTTGGAAGCATAATGATACATGGTACATGGTACTGGGTAACGCTACTCCGGATGGTCACGGGCGTGTTATCCTATATCATTCATCGGATTTACGAGCATGGACGTATAGTGGTGTACTGGCTGCAAGCGATGGAACGCTAGGGTTTATGTGGGAATGTCCTGACTTTTTCGAATTGGATGGACGGTATGTACTGCTGTTCTCACCGCAGGGGATGGAGCGTGAAGAGGAACGTTACTTGAATCTGTTCCAGACCGGTTATCTGGTAGGTGACTATGATTATGCAAGCAATGATTTCCGGCATGGTGAATTCCGGGAGATGGATCATGGACATGATTTTTATGCTGTGCAAACTCTGCTGGATAACAAAGGGCGCCGCATAGCGATTGGCTGGATGGATATGTGGGAATCCGATATGCCGACCAAGGCTCATGGCTGGGCAGGCGCACTGACTTTGCCCCGTGTACTAAATCTGGATGAAGATGGACGCTTGCTTATGAACCCTGTCGAAGAAATCAAATTGCTGCGCCGCGAGCAGTACCGATTGGGTGAAAGTTTCACTGTAACAGAGCGTCGTCATGAGACAGTGACTGAATCATTGCTGGAAATCCTCGTAGTATTTGATTTGAATAATAGTCAGTCCAATAAGGTTGGATTGACTCTGTACAGTGGAGCAGTCGATAAGACGGTTATTACGTATGATATCGCTGAAGGCAAGTTAACACTCGATGCTTCCAAATCGGGCAAGCCACAGGATGGAATCCGTATGGCGCCGCTGCAGCATGACGGCCTGCTGACCTTACGCCTATTCCTTGATCGTTCTTCTATAGAAGTGTTTGCCAATGAGGGACGGGCCACTCTAACCAGTCGCATTTATCCGACTGGAGCGATGACCGGAATAGAACTTTTTGCAGCAGGCGGTAAGACCGATGTGAAGGAATGGACTTGTTGGACATTGGAGGATGTATGGAATAGTGTCTACAATATGAATGAAGATGATAAGTAAGGAGTAGCTCCATCAAACAGGCTGTAATTCATCTTTTATGCAGCATACAGTATACGGACTGAGTAGACTATTGGATTGGATATTGTATGCAGGTTGATAGGCAATACTGAATTTAATATATTCTAAGCGAGCCGATAGGGTATTACATGTCGGCTTGCTCACAATTCTATTGGAGGAAAAGATACATAAAAGCGTATAATCAATCATTGTAAATGCTTACAAAAAAATGTTATCTTTGCGATAAAACAATTTGATACCCCGTCGGAAGACTACTTTTGTTCACAACTCCGTCAAAATAAAGTATGATGATATAAGGTTCTTGGAAGGTTAATGGCAGATGTTTCTATAACTTGTCGGCCAGGTGACCCTGTATCCCTGCATCTTATCATCTTCATATTTTTTACATTTTTTAAAATGTAAATGTTTTCATTTTATCGAATGAACAAAAAACTTCAAGAATCGTTCTGCAAAGGAGAGAGTAATATGACAGCTACCAAAGGTTTGGAAGGCGTTGTAGCAGCAAGTTCATCGATCAGCTCGATCGTTGATGGTGTTTTAACTTATCGCGGTTATGACATTGATGATCTGGCCGTTAACGCTAGCTTTGAGGAAGTCGCCTATTTGCTCTGGTTTGGTAAGCTGCCAAATCAGAACGAGCTTGACCAGTTGCAAAAGGATCTGGATAAATATGCAGTATTGCCGGATGCCTTGATTGAGCAAATGAAACTCTATCCTAAAGATATGAATCGTATGGCTGCTTTGCGCAGTGCGATATCTGCTCTGGCTCTATATGATGAGCAAGCTGATGATATGAGCCGTGAGGCCAATGAACTGAAAGTAATCAAATTACAGGCGCAGCTGCCTGCTATTGTAGCTGCACTGGGCCGTATTGCCGAAGGACAGGAACCTGTTGCTCCGCTGCAGGGTGTATCGATTGCACATAATTTCCTGTATATGCTGACCGGCAAGCAGCCGGAAGATACAGCGATCAAGGCACTGGATCAGGCACTTGTACTGCATGCCGATCATGAACTGAATGCTTCCACATTTGCTGCCCGTGTGACTGTAGCGACGCTGTCCGATATCTATTCCGGTATTACTTCCGCAATCGGAGCGCTCAAAGGTCCCCTGCATGGTGGAGCCAATGAAGCCGTAATGAAAATGCTGGAAGAAATCGGTTCGGAAGATCGTGTAGAGAGCTACATTCAGGAACAACTGAGCAATAAAGTCAAAATTATGGGCTTTGGTCACCGTGTATACAAAAACGGCGATCCGCGTGCCAAGCATCTCCAGAAAATGTCCCGCGAACTGGGCGAAATGAACAATAATCTGAGTCTGTATAACATGTCTGTACAGATTGAAGATATTGTAACCGGTAGCAAAGGACTGAAGCCAAACGTAGATTTCTACTCTGCTTCGGTGTACACCATGCTGGGCATTCCTCGTAATCTGTTTACGCCGATTTTTGCAATCAGCCGCGTATCCGGATGGGCTGCACACATTCTGGAACAGTACGAAAACAACCGCATTATTCGCCCTCGCGCCGAGTATGTTGGACCGAACAATCAGGAATATCGTCCGGTTACAGAACGTTAATTATACCCGCCGGATTTTATCTGTTGAAACCGGGTTTCCAAATTCTTGTGGCGTCTGCTAAAATAAAGACAACCGTTAATAACTGCACGTCAAGGAAAAGAATCACAAAGCCAGGATGAGGGTCGATACCATAATGTACACGGACGTCTGTGTATACAGATGACAGATGGCCGTTTATGGATAGGTCCAGGTTGTTGAGCGATCCATGCCAACAGCCTTACCGGAATGTGCTCTGAATCCTGTACTGTGCAGTATACCAACGGATGGCTGACAAAGGGCTGACGCCCGCACTACTTTGCAGTACCGATTGAATGATGTGGATCAACCATAATACTGAGGAGGAGCTTAATCATGCCGAACTTTGAAAAATACGAACTGCCGACTGCTGGTGAGCAGATCAAGATTGAAAATGGAAATTTGCAGGTGCCTAACAACCCGATCATTCCTTTTATCGAAGGTGACGGTACAGGACGCGACATCTGGAAAGCTTCTGTACGCGTGCTGGATGCAGCCGTAGAAAAAGCTTATGGCGGCTCCAAAAAAATCGCCTGGTACGAAGTATTTGCCGGTGAGAAAGCGTTTAATACATACGGAGAATGGCTGCCAGCCGATACGCTGGAAGCAATCCGTGAATATACTGTAGCAATCAAGGGACCACTGACTACGCCTATCGGCGGTGGTATTCGTTCCCTGAACGTTGCTCTGCGTCAGGAACTGGATCTGTACGTATGTCTGCGTCCTGTTCGTTACTTTGACGGTGTACCTTCTCCGGTAAAACGTCCTGAACTCGTAGACATGGTTATCTTCCGTGAGAACACTGAGGATATCTATGCAGGTATCGAGTATCAAGAAGGTACGGAAGAAGTGAAAAAAGTACTGGAATTCCTGAAAAACGAAATGGGCGTTAACAAAATCCGCTTCCCGGAAACTTCCGGTATTGGTATCAAACCAGTATCCGAAGAAGGTTCCAAGCGTCTGGTTCGTGCTGCGGTACAATATGCAGTCGATCATGGCCGTAAGAGCGTAACGCTGGTACACAAAGGTAACATCATGAAATTTACTGAAGGTGCTTTCAAAAACTGGGGTTACGAAGTGGCTGAAGCTGAATTCGGCGACAAAGTATTCACTTGGGCACAATACGATAAAATCAAAGACGAGCAAGGCGCAGACGCTGCCAATGCAGCACAAAAAGCAGCTGAAGATGCTGGCAAAATCATCGTAAAAGATGCGATTGCCGATATCGCGCTGCAGCAGGTCCTGACACGTCCAGCCGAGTTCGATGTAATCGCTACGCTGAACCTGAACGGTGACTATCTGTCCGATGCACTGGCAGCACAGGTTGGTGGTATCGGTATCGCTCCGGGCGCCAACATTAACTATGTAACAGGTCATGCAATCTTCGAAGCTACGCACGGTACAGCTCCAAAATATGCAGACAAAGACGTAGTTAACCCAGGTTCCGTTATTCTGTCCGGGGTTATGATGCTTGAGCATCTGGGCTGGCAGGAAGCGGCTGACCTGATCTACAAAGGTCTGGAAACATCGATCAACAACAAAACGGTAACTTACGATTTCGCACGTCTGATGGATCAGGCGACAGAAGTGAAATGCTCCGAGTTTGCCGATAAAGTTATCGAAAACATGTAAATTGAAAACATGTAGGGAGATGAACCGATGACAGCGATTAAGCGCAAAAAAATTACCGTGGTGGGCGCCGGATTTACCGGTGCCACAACGGCTCTCATGCTCGCCCAAAAAGAGCTGGGAGACGTTGTACTGGTAGATATTCCACAGCTGGAGAATCCGACTAAGGGAAAAGCGCTTGACATGATGGAGGCCAGCCCTGTTCAGGGGTTTGACAGCCAGATCAAAGGGACTTCTGACTATAACGATACCAAAGACTCCGATGTAGTCATTATTACGGCAGGGGTAGCACGCAAGCCCGGCATGAGCCGCGACGATCTGGTCAATACCAATGCAGGTATTGTCCGGTCGGTCTGCGAGCAGGTCAAGCAGCAGGCTCCCGAGTCCATTGTGATTATTCTGAGCAATCCGGTCGATGCGATGACCCATGTTGCCTATCAGGCACTGGGCTTCCCCAAAAACCGGGTGATTGGTCAATCGGGTGTACTCGATACGGCACGTTATTGTACCTTTATCGCCGAGGAACTGAATGTATCGGTAGAAGATGTACGCGGCTTTGTGCTTGGTGGTCATGGAGACGATATGGTACCGCTCGTACGCTATTCCAGCGTAGGCGGGATTCCGATCGATACTCTCATTTCCAGCGAACGGATCGAAGCCATAGTACAACGTACCCGTGTAGGTGGCGGCGAGATCGTCAACCTGCTTGGTAACGGCAGCGCCTACTATGCGCCTGCAGCTTCTCTCGTACAGATGACCGAAGCGGTGCTTAAGGACAAGAAGCGTATTTTGCCAGTGATTGCTTATCTCGAAGGAGAATATGGCTATGAGAATCTGTTCATGGGCGTACCGGCTATTCTGGGCGGCGACGGCATTGAAAAGATTTTTGAACTGGAGCTTACCTCTGAGGAGAAAGCAGCACTGGACAAGTCTGCCGAATCCGTACGCAGCGTGATCAAGGTGGTAACAGGCTGATGATCTATAGAGAGAACATTATCTTCTGATGTAACCTCCTGGATACAGACAGGTAGCAATCAGAGAAAGTGTATCCATCTCTGTTGGTCATCATACTGTTGGGTAATTCCATCGTCATGATTTTATAAAAAAGGCTGGTTCTTCGTCATAGGGCGGAGAACCAGCCTTTTTGTATGGAGGGAGAAAGGGAACTTGTTCATCGTTTGGACACAACCTGAATCCAAAACAGTATATTTTTCACAGATCATTCGTTAAAATAATAATGCAGCAACAAGGAAATGAAATCATATCAACACAGATGGGGAGGATATGCAGTGATTCAAATTCTCGTATTTTTACACATTTTGGGAGCTCTCTCAACAGGGTTCTATCTGGTATTGCCGATTGTGGCAGGCAAACTGGGCAGCTGGGATGCCCAGGCGCAGTCAGGTGCCATTTCAATCGTGCGTACGCTTAATCGTGTGGCACAGTTTGGTCTGATTGTACAGCTGCTGACTGGTGGCTATCTGATGACGCAAGGTACATACAGTATTGCTTGGATGATCGTAGTCGTTGTACTACTGCTGGCAATTGCAGCTTTTGGCGGTATCATGGGCAAGCCCCTGCGGCTCGCACTGGCTGATATTCAGCAGAAAAGAGATATCTCTGCTCATGCTGCCAAGATCCGTTCGCTCAGCATCGGACTGGCCGTATGTGTAGCTGTAATCAGCTTCTTTATGGTGTATCGCGATATTATTTAATTTGCAAGTGATCTGGTGAAGCCTCTATTGCACAAACAAGATCAATCATGGTTGCATGCTGCATCTGACAATGTTATCAATTAGGATAAGGATGCAGCCAGCAGTTATACTTACCGGAACAAAAGAGCCTCTATCCGTCTATGAACTGCACCCCTTAAAATGGA